>JBBQIC010000228.1:0-6816 GCA_038324555.1 Chloroflexia bacterium | reverse complement strand
TTCAACGCGCAGTCCTGAAACCTCCTGGGGCGTCAGTATCTCAGCGCCAAAGCGGGAAGCCTGGGCGACGGCGCGCCTGGTGAGGTCCGCTCCGCTCAGGCCGGAGGGGAAGCCCAGGTAGTTCTCGATGCGCGAACTCATGCCCGCCTGCCCGCCGGGGGCTTCGCGCTCGACCAACAGCGTCTTTAGTCCCTCGGAGGCTCCGTATACGGCGGCGGCCAAACCTGCGGGACCGCCTCCAATGATGATCATGTCGTAGAAGGGCAGTCCGGCGCGCACTTTCAGGCCGACCTTTTCGGCGACCTGGGTGTTAGTGGGTTGTGCCAGGTGAGTGCCGTCGGTGAAGATCACAAGGGGTAGTTGGGTGCCATCCACACCCGCCGATTCTACCAGTTGCTTCGCCTCTTCCTCCGTCTCGATGTCCAGCCAACGGTAGGGGACCATGTTGCGGGCCAGGAAGTCCTTGACCTGGTGGGAGAGGGGGGACCACCTGTTGCCGACGACGCGCACGCCCTCGAACGGAGGGCTGAAATCGGCCAGCCAGTCGGCAAGCAGGTCGTCAAGCACCGGGTAGAGGTTTTCTTCGGGCGGGTCCCAGGGCTTCATCAGGTAGTAGTCTAGCTTGATGTCGTTGATTGCCTTGATCGCCGCTTCCGTGTCGGCGTAGGCGGTGAGGAGGGCGCGCTTGGCGTCGGGGAATAGCTTGAGGGCCTCTTGCAGGAACTCCATGCCGTTCATCTGGGGCATTCGTTGGTCCACCAGGAACAGAGCAACAGGGTCGTTACGCAGCCTCAGTTTTTGCAGAGCATCGAGCGCAGTCGCGCCCGAATCGGCGCGCAGCACCCTGTACTGGCTGCCGTAGTGACGCCGCAAGTCGCGTTCGACCGCTCCCAACACAGCAGGTTCATCGTCCACCGCGAGGATTGCCGGTTTTGCCATGGTTGTTGTCCTCTTTCTAGTCTTTTGGTTGATTTTATTCTTTTATGGTTACTCTATTACTCGCTGAATTACTCTGTGGGTTCTTATTGTTGGTCTTGCTGGTGCTCCATTTGCTGGTGCAATATTTCAAGAAATACGCTTGGCTGCACGATTTTGGTATCTTGGTACTCTTGCAACCTCAGCAGGTGCGGGTCGCCAGACACTAGATAATCAGCCTGTCCATCCACCGCGCAGGCAAGGAACTTATCATCGTCAGGGTCCTGGCTCACACCCGAGACTGCTGTCTTGAGCGTAATCAATGTGCTTCCATCGCGCACACTTTGTATAAATGTGCCGATCTCTTCGCTGGTCAACTTATATTTTCTTCGGATCCGGGGGTAGTGAAGCACCCTTTCAAGTTCAGCTAATTACTCTTCGACCGTAAGCATTTCAATAACCGGTTTTGCCTGAAGAATTGCTTTGAGGATTTGGGCAGGTTTACCGACCTTGCCAATACGAGCACTTACCAACACGTTAGTGTCAAGAATTACTTTCATGCACTGCGTTGGTTTGCTCGGTTTGCCTGTGGTGTTCGCCTCTTTCGACGCACGGCTTGTATTGCCTCCTGTACATCAGCCTCAACTTCTTCCTCTGGCACGTTTGGAAGCCGCTCCTGTGCTTCTTCTAAAATCCTCACCAGGCGTGATCGTGCGCGTACTGCTTTGATGCTCGATGCTATTTCTTGGGCAATATCAGCAGGCAGGTCTAGCTCCTCGGCGTTGACCAGGCGTTCATAATCTGCCATAGGCACAATTGCCACCACAGGGATGCCGCCCCGCTTGACGATCAAGTGCTCATCACGGAGATATGCGCCTTTGATAAGGTCGCCAAACCGGTTTTTAGCTTCTGTGGCGGTAACAACTCTTATCACAGGTTTTGTCTTCAAGGTGTAGTCTCCTCGAGGCATAATTAGCTAACTATGGCTAACATTATAGGAGTTAGTTCCAATTACTCCAACTTTGCTGCCGCGTTCTCCACGAACAGGGCGCGCAATTGCTCGTCCTGGAAGGTAGCGGCTATCTCATCTATTATATCGCGCGCCTCCTGTTGTTTGGTAGAGGCTTCTTTTAGACGCCCGCAGGTTGATAGCGTCGTTGCCCCCGATGCCTTGGCCTGCCAGAGTACCGGGCGCATTCTCATGGGAAGCGCCAGGGACTCGGCTTTAGCGAAGGCCGCGAGCGCGCCGTCTATATCGTTTCGGGCCATGCTTACGTGGCCCTGGGTGAGGGCGATGAGTGGGTAAAGATACTTCATGTTCCGTTCTTCGGCGTACTCTTTGGCTTCGTTAACCAGCCTCCATGCCTCGTCCGGCTGATTGCGCCGGAGGGCCACCAATGCGGCGCCCACCAGGTAGCGCGGCCTGTGGAGCAGCCATTCGGTCGAAGGTGTAGTTAGCCCCATGTTGAAATACTCTCCTGCCTTATCTATGTTGCCTTGCTCTAGCTCGTACGTGCCAAGTTCTACCCACGCTGTAGCGCCCGCCCACCCGGCGAAAGGCGGGTGTTGCAAGAGTCCAAGTAACTGAGCGTGATATTCAGCAGCCCTGTCAGCCAGTTTAGGGTTGACGCTCACATACGTCGAGCATAGAACGCTTAGAGACATCGCATTGAAGAAGGGATAGCTCATGGCCCCATACGGGAGGGTTTGTTCCAACGATTTGAGGGCAAACTCGTACTCTCCACGCAAACCTGCGAGGTAACCGAGACTCATAGTACCTTGCCACTGACCCGCCGCTATACCGATCTGGTTGGCGATATCCAAACCCCTCTGTGCAGCCTGCGTAGCTTCCTCCATATTTCCCGCCATGAGATAGTGGTACATGAAAGAGTAACCGAGCAGTTCAGATATATGCGCCTTATCCCCTATTTCCTCGGAGATTTGCATGGCTTGCTGCGCTGAGTTCCAGGCGTCATCAAACTTGGTCATGTATGTTTGAAAGTTTGTGGTATGCGTAAATCCGAAAGCCATATGCTCTTTTTGGTTGAGTTTTTTGCCGACTTCTACAGCTTCGTTAAGGTATTTCGCGCCGGTATCGAAATCGCCAGTGCCACTGCACACAGCGCACTGTATGGTATAGAACTCGACAAGCCCTGGCACATCGTCATTCTCCCTCGCGAGGCGTTCGGAGTTAACGAGATGGTTCTTAAGTTCCTCGACATTTCCTATTATCATTGACAGAAAGGACATCTTGTTGTGCGCGGACACGCTCATACGGGCGTCGCCGTGTTCCTCGGCATAGTGCAGCATCATGTGAAAGTTCTCGATTGCCCCAGGCATATCGTTGCTGAGCATGAGTGCATTGCCTAACCCCTCGTAAGCGCGACGCGCCAGTTCGGGGTTATCAATGCGCTGCACGATGTCAAGCGCCGTCTTGTAATACCCTATGGCCTCTTTGCTCGCATAGGCATGGGCTGCCTGGTCGGCGGCTTGAACGAGATACGGCAGGGCACGCCCCTCCTCCCTGGCTTCGAGGAAATGCCGGGCCAGGTCGTTCACGCGCTCAGGCTCCACGCGCTCCAGGCATTCGGCTACGCGGCGGTGCAACTCTCGCCGCCTGCTCAGGAGTATTGACGAGTAAGCGGTCTCCTGGGTCAGTACGTGTTTAAATAGGTAAGCTCTGTTTGGTAGGCGGCTCTTTTCTCGAATGAGTTCGCGCCTTTGGAGGTTGGTCAGTGAATCGTCCAGCACAGTTGGGGCTTCGTAGACCTGTGATAACACGTCGTACTGGAACTCACGCCCCACGACGGCGGCAGTCTGTGCTACGCGCTTACACTCGTCGTCTAGGCGGTCAAGGCGAGCGGTGATGACGCCCGCCAGCGTATCGGGCACGGCGATGTTCTCTATCTCTTTAGTGGCGCGCCAGTGTCCGTCTTCGCGGACCACCAGCTTGGCATCGAGGAGAGAACGTATCACTTCTTCGACGAAGAACGGATTGCCCTCGGCCTTGCGAAGGATCAGGGCACGCACCTTTTCGGGGAGGTCTTCGATTTCCAGGAGATTAGAGACCAGGGTGCGGGCGTGCTGCTCGTCTAACGGTTCGAGGGCGACGCTAGTGTAGCGGTGCCCGTAATCGCGCGCGGCCAACTCGTGGAAGCGCCAGGACGGTTCCTGCCTCTGCGGGCGGAACAGCGCGATAATCATCAGCATCGAGTTTTCGATGAGGGACGCCAACTGGTCGAGCAGATCGAGCGAGGTGGAGTCCGTCCAATGCAAGTCCTCGAATACGAGCACCAGAGGCTGCTTGCTCGCCAGGCTTGCGAAGAAGTTGGTAACGGCATAGAAGATTGCGCTATGCAACTGCGGAGGTTGCAGGTATTTGACCATTTCGGAGTCCTCGCCCGCCACTTTGACGCTAAGGAGCGACGCGATGAAAGGGGCGATTTGTTTAGCCTGGCCGGGCATTGTCTCTTTGACCTGCCCTTTTATCTTTCGATATTTTTCCTCGTCAACGTCGTCAATTTGCAGGCCGAAGCATTCGTTGAATAAATCAATGACAGGCGCATATGGGGTAGATGACTCGTATGAGAGCGAGCGGCCTTCGAACCACCTTATTTTGGATTTATCGCTCCTATCGTCTTTCGTCGTGGCGACGCCCTTCGCATTCAGCGCCTTGCGCAGTTCGGCTAGCAGGCGCGATTTGCCGAGTCCTGCTTCGCCCATGACCGACACGATCTGACCTTGTCCGGCAACCAGGTCGTCTACCCGTGTTAGTAAGGTGTTCAATTCGCGCTGCCGCCCAACGAGCGGCGAACTTAGACCTTCGATGCCGCGCGTGGGCACAGCATCTTTGCGCTCAGCGAGCACGCGGTATGCTTCCACAGGCTCGGCTTTACCTTTGACTTCGATAGCGCCCAGCGACTCGAACTCGAAGAGGGAGGCTATCAACTTATGGGTGCTGCCCGTGATCTGTACTGTGCCCGGCTCGGCCATTTGCTCCATGCGCGAAGCCAGGTTCACCGCGTCGCCCATCGCTGTATATTCCATACGTAGGTCTGAGCCGACCGCGCCTACGACCACCAAGCCGGTGTTGATGCCCACGCGAACGTCGAAATCCAGATCGCGTTCGCGCTTCATGCGCTCGCGGAAGGGGCGCATCTCCTCAACGATGTCCAGCGCCGCGAGCACGGCCCTCTGCTGGTCGTCTTCGTGGGCGATAGGCGCGCCGAAAAAGGCCAGAATCGCGTCGCCCATGAGCCTCGCAAGAGTGCCTTCGTAGCGGTAAACGGGCGCGATGAGGTGCTCAAACGCCTGGTTCATAATCTCGGCCCATTCTTCGGGGTCGAGCATCTCCGCTATGGAGGTCGAGCCTTTCACGTCGCAGAAGAGCACCGTGACGATGCGCCGCTCGCCTTCCATACTGCGATTAGCGCGGGCGGTCTCCAACTTGCCGAGAAGCTCTTTGGGGATGTATCGCTGCAAGCTTGCGGACGTAGGTTCGAGGTTGGGGGTGGAAGTGGGGGTTGGAGTAGCGGGCTGGGCAGCCGGGGTGGTTGTTGCTGTCGTGACAGTCGCCGTATCCAGCGCAGCCGCCGAGTGGCCGCAATTATGGCAGAACTTCGCGCCTGCCTGGAGTTGAGTGCCGCAGTTCGAGCACGCAATGGCAAGGGCGCTGCCGCAGTTGATGCAGAATTTCGCGCCGTCGGTGTTCACAGTCTGACAATTAGCGCATTTCATAACGTACAGACTCCTTGGTTTTTGACGAATGCCGAATGATCAATGATCAATGACGATGGTGTTATCTGTCGTCCATCGTCTATCCCTCAAGTAAATCTCTGTTTGGCACTTCTGCTATAGTTTACGCCAATTCGGTATTCACTTCCAACTCCAAAGGGCGCTCACTTTTTGTTCATTTCCAACCTAAAAGTACTAGAGCAACTATTAAGTTAAGAAGAACAGGCCAGAGAACGTTCTCTGGCCTGTTCTTCTTACCATTCTTATTGTTGGGGCAAATAATCGTTCGTGAACAAGTTCGCGTAATCTATGTCCTGGGGTTGCACGACTTTGCCGTCGGAGGTCTTGAGCAGGCCGGTCGCGGCGATGAACTTCGGGAAGTTAGTCCAATATTCGAGCGTTTGGAGGCCCCAGTGCGGCTGCTTGCCTTTGTAGTAGGGCGCGAGGTACGCCTGGCTTTCGCGGGGCAGGGCGGGGTCGGCGAAAGTGCCTGCGGGCGCGGCTTTTACAAGTAGATCGGCTGCTTCGGTCGGGTTGGTAACGCCGTATTCATAGCCGCGCGCTGTGGCTGCCAGGAAGCGTTTGGCTATGTCGGCGTGGTCTTTCAGGAAGCCCTCGTTGCCGATGATGACGGGCGTGTAATAGTCGGGCACAGCGTAGTCTTTAATAAGGAAGGTATTGAGGCCCACTTTGTCCAGCTTTGCCTGCACGCCTTCCCAGCCCATGTATATCCACAGGAAATCCGCCTGCTTGGCGACGAGCGCCTGATAGCCCGACAGGTTGGTGGTGATGTTCTCGAATTTGCCGGTTGGCGCGCCCCCTGCCTTCAGCACGGTAGACACCACAGGCTCCTCATATGTGGACCCAAACCCTGCGTATCGCTTGCCTTCCAGCTTTGAGGGGCGGTCCAGGCCGGAGCTTTTCAGCGTGGCGAGAGCAGATGTGTTGGTCTGGAGCACCGCCGCCACCGACTTGATGGGCAGTTTGTCTACTCTATCTGTGACCACCGACTCCTCGAAGCTAATGCCAAAGTCGGCCTGCCCGGTGGCAATGAGCGTATCGGGCGTATTGGCGTCTGAGTAGGGCAAAATCTGCACGTCAAGACCCTGCTCGGTGTACCAACCCTTCTGGGAGGAGACGTAGATGCCCGTGTGGTTGGTGTTGGGC
>JBBQIC010000227.1:0-6823 GCA_038324555.1 Chloroflexia bacterium | reverse complement strand
TTGAAGAAGGAGAGAGAGAAAAAGCCCGAGAAGTGTTCACAGGTGATGAGATGCGCCATGAGCTAGAAGACCGCGTCTATCAGCGCAAACTAATAGACCGCCTCGTTGGCATCGCCGAGGGCCGCGTCGAAGCCGCCCCTCTGCCCGCTAAAGAGGAGGGCGAAACAGAGACAGCCATCGGTGATGACACCGAAGCCCAAAGCGATGCGAGCGCCCTGGAGAGCGCGGGCGGCGCGGCTGAAGTCCTGGGCACAGAAGGCGTTGACCTCAAATCGCCCAACGAAACAGGCGAAGCCTCCGGCGGTGGAACTCCACCCACCGCACCCGCGCTGGAAGCGCCAGAGGCTCACGCATGAACCGTCTCTGAAAATAACAAAAGAGCTAAATCACCTCGTGATTTAGCTCTTTTGTTATTTCCGTGAATGTGGTATAATAGATAGTATCCATATAAACTAACTGCGTAGTGCCGCAGGTGCGAAACATTGATGGACAACCAAGCAAGTACAACCGCAAACTCCACAACCCGCAGCCGCCCCGAAGGCGCGCAAGCGTGCTGTTGCTTGTGTCTGCGGCTGGCCGCGTGCGCATCTGGCGCGGTCAGCCCCATCGGTCACGGCCCGGCCCCTTACCGGCATACTTAGAAACCTCGTATCGTGTAGCAAAGTCGCTGCACGACAGCCATACTGATATTCCTGGGGCTGGCCGAGTGGTCAGCCTTTTGATTTAGAGAGAGTTATTCGATATGCTAACGACGATACCCAACAAACTTGAAGCTACGCTTACCAGCCAGCAAAATAGCCTGCCCATGCAGGTAGGCAACACTCCCTTGCTGCGACTAGCTCACTTGCAGGGACAGTACAGCGTCAGCCCGCAAGTCGAACTTTACGCCAAAGCCGAGTGGTTCAACCCCAGCGGTTCGGTGAAGGACCGCGCCGCCCTCTACATGATCCGCGACGGCGAAAAGCGCGGTCTGTTGACCCCCGACAAGACCATAATAGACGCAAGTTCCGGCAACACCGGCATCGCCTACGCCATGATCGGCGCGTCGCTTGGCTATCGCGTGGAAATATACCTGCCCGCCGCCGCCAGCGCCGAACGCAAGCAACTGCTCAAGCTCTACGGCGCGACGGTTATCGAGACCCCAGCCGCGCTAGGCACCGACGGCGCAATCCTCGAAGCTCAACGTCGTTATGCCCAGATGCCCGACCTTTACTTCTACCCCGACCAATACAACAACCCGGCCAACTGGCAGGCCCACTACTACGGCACCGGCCCCGAAATCTGGCGACAGACCGAAGGCCGCGTCACGCACTTCGTCGCAGTCGTGGGCACGAGCGGCACCTTCACAGGCACAGCCCGTCGGCTCAAAGAATACAACCCCGCCATCAAAGTGATAGAAGTCCAGCCCGACTCCCCCTTTCACGGTCTGGAAGGTATGAAGCACATGCCCACCGCGCTCGTACCGGGCATCTATGATCCCAACCTGGCCGACGAGCGAATAACAATAGACACCGAAGCAGCCCAGGCAATCACCCGCGCCCTGGCCCGCGAAGAAGGCATACTGACTGGCCCCTCGAGCGGAGCCGCAGTGCTCGCAGCCCTGCAAGTAGCCCAAAAGCTGCAATCAGGCGTCGTAGTCACCGTACTCCCCGATGGCGGCAGTCGCTATCTGGGCGATAGGTTTTGGGAAGATGCGTGAAACGTGAATTGCGGTAATCACGTTTCACGTTTCACGTTTCACGCATCACGCATCACGTTTCACGCATCACGTTTCACGCATCACGTTTCACGTTTCACGTTTCACGCAGAGGACAAAGCATGACCCTACACCTGACGAAAGATGCAAGCGACGCCATCAAGCAACATGGCGAGAGCGGCTACCCACACGAAATCTGTGGGTTGCTCCTCGGCAAAGACGTGGACGGGCGGCGCAGCATACAGACGTTGATGCCAATCGAAAACTCCTTCGAGGCCAACGAGCAATACCACCGCTACCTCATCACGCCCGACGCCATGTTCCAGGCCGAGCGCCTGGCCGGGCAGAAGCGGCTCGACGTGCTAGGGGTTTACCACTCGCACCCAGACACGGAGGCACGGCCTTCGCTCTACGACCGCGACCACGCCGCCTGGACCGCCTGGAGCTATATGATAATATCTATACAAGATGGGCGAACCGCAGACCTACGAGCCTGGAAGTTGCGCGACGACCGTAGCGTCTTCGATGAAGAAGAATGGATTATAGAAGAATAGAGAACTCAAACAGAATCACGCGGTGATTCTGTTTGAGTTCACGCAGTGATTTCGTTTGAGTTATTGAAAAACGCAGTTGAGAATACTAGAAAGGATAAGAAATATGGCAACAGTTATGATACCCACAGCCCTGCGGCAATACGCGGGCCAGCAAGAGGAGGTCACGCTGCCGGGCGCTACGGTAGACACCGTACTGGACAAATTAGCCTCCCAATACCCTGAGTTGCGCAAGCACCTTTATAGCGAGGCTGGCAAGCTCCGCAATTTCGTCAACGTCTACCTGAACGACGAAGACGTTCGCCACCTGCAAAAAGGCGACACGCCCATAGGCGACAACGACACACTCTTGATAATACCCGCTATTGCCGGTGGGCGCGGCGCGGTACTCCCCAAACCGATAGCAACTACTAACGACGTTGAATTATCCCACGAGGAGATACGCCGCTATAGCCGCCATCTGATAGTGCCTGAAGTGGGCATGGAGGGCCAGAAAAAGCTCAAGAGCAGCAGCGTGCTCCTCATAGGCGCGGGCGGGTTAGGCTCCCCTCTCGCCCTCTACCTTGCGGCGGCGGGTGTGGGGCGCATCGGCATCGTAGACTTCGACGTAGTAGACGAAAGCAACCTGCAACGCCAGGTCATACACGGCACAAGCTCCCTCGGCATGCCTAAACTGGAAAGCGCCAAGGCGCGCGTCCTGGACATCAACCCACACGTTCAGGTAGACACATACGAGTTTCCCCTGACCTCCGAGAACGCCCTCGACGTGCTCGCCCCTTACGACGTGATAGTTGACGGCACAGACAACTTTCCGACCCGCTATCTAGTAAACGATGCCTGCGTGTTGCTTGGCAAACCCAACGTGTATGGCAGCATCTTCCGCTTCGAGGGCCAGGCGTCGGTCTTCTGGGCCGAACACGGGCCGTGTTATCGCTGTCTCTACCCTGAGCCGCCACCTCCCGGCCTCGTGCCGTCGTGTGCCGAGGGGGGAGTGTTGGGCATCCTGCCGGGAACCATAGGCACGATACAGGCTACCGAGACCATCAAGCTGTTGCTGGGCATAGGCGAGCCGTTGATAGGGCGGCTGATGCTTTATGATGCGCTAGAAATGCGCTTCCGCGAGCTACGCCTGCGCAAAGACCCGGAGTGCCCCATCTGCGGCCAGAACCCCACCATCACCGAACTGATAGACTACCAGCAATTCTGCGGCATCAACCCACAGACCGAGCGTGGCGAGACCGATTGGGACATAACTCCGCGAGACCTCCAGGCTCGCCTCAACTCCGGCGATGACCTCGTGCTGCTCGACGTGCGCGAGCCTAACGAGTGGGACATTGTACGTCTCGATGGCGCGAAACTGATACCCGTCAACAAAGTCACCGAGCGCGCAAACGAACTGAGCACCGCCGACGAAATCGTAGTCTACTGCAAGAGTGGCATACGCAGCACCCGCGCCGTACACGAACTGCGCCAACTTGGTTTCCGCAAGCTCTGGAACCTCAAAGGCGGCATCAACGCCTGGGCCGAAGAAGTAGACCCTTCGCTGCCGCGCTATTGATTGGCATATTTTGTGCAGATTAACTTTACGTCGCGGGGCGCGGATGGATAGGACTTCAGATGTATTTTCACAATTTCTAATGCAAGATTAATATTAGGGTATTGACAGGCTTCGTGAAATATGGTACAAATAGAGTTTGAGAACTAAATTTCCTCTGCGAAAAATTCAAAGGTTACAGAGAGCAGGTTTAGACTGATTTTTACTGGGATGCGCGGCCAATAAGCGAAACAAGCTAAGGGTCGCGCTTTATAGTCTCTCACGCAGGGCGGACGTGAAACTTACCGCGGCCCAGGCACGTTAATATAGTAGTAGAACAAATATCATTACAGCTAAAGGTTAGTGTTAGCTACCTTCGTAGAACCATCGGATACAAGCAAAGGGTATATATTATAGATCGTGTCGCCCACGATGAGGCGAACAAATCAATCGGAGGTTAGAAGGTTACAACGTTTCAACGTTGAAACTTTGTAACCTTCTAACCACAAACAGGAGGCAGAGTATAGAATTGGAGGTACTGGTGCCCACGACATACAGACCCCTCGATGACAGAGATGGGGTTTGGAACCTACACACTGCTGGGTTGTGGGACGTTGCCCCAGGCGACGTTTCTCAAGCGGGCAGCGCACGCAATGACGACGAACCCGGTATCGGCTCTGCCGAGGGTCTTGTCATATTCGATTTTGACGATCTGGATATACGCGAGTTCGACGGCGATGAACCTGATATGGCTGAACTGGTTTTAGCTGGAGAGGAGAGCGATATGATGGAATTAGATGCCAGCCAGGCACCCGTTATCGGCGGTATCGAAGAGGACGACCTGCTGCGCCATGAAAACGCGGCGGGCTTTGATCACAAGAGCGCGGAGGACTCGGTAGGTATGTACCTGCGCGAGATTGGCCGCGTGTCGTTACTTTCTGCCACCGAAGAGATAGCGCTGGCTATCGGAATGCAAAAAGGTAAGAGGGCTGCCGAGCGTCTCAGCGAGCCGTTCGGCCTCACCCCCGAAGAGATGAGCAAGCTACGCTCCGAAGAGGCGAGGGGCCGCGCAAGCCGCCGCCGCCTTATTGAGGCCAATCTGCGTCTCGTGGTCAGCGTTGCGCGCAAATACGCGGGTCGCGGCATTTCGCTGCTCGACCTGATACAGGAAGGCAACTTTGGCCTGCTGCGCGCAGTGGACCGCTTTGACTACCGCAAGGGGCACAGGTTCTCGACCTATGCTACCTGGTGGATACGCCAGGCGATCACCCGCGCCATAGCCGACCAGAGCCGGACCATCCGACTACCAGTACACATGGTGGAGGCGGTTGGCCGCGTGACCCAGGTGTCGCACAGGCTGCAACAGCGCCTTGGGCGCGAGCCTCTGGCCGACGAGATAGCCGCGGAGATGAACATATCTCCCGACAAGGTGCGCCAGATAGTGGGCGCGTCACAGCAAACGGTGTCTCTTGAGATGCCAATTGGCGAAGAGGAAGACGCTTCGTTGGGCGACATCATCGAGGATCGCAACACAGTAGCGCCCGCCGAGGCAGCCTCGCAGCAAATCCTGCGTGAGGAAGTGCTCGACATGCTCAGTGGCCTCACGGCCCGCGAGCGGCGGGTAATCCAGCTTCGCTACGGCCTGGAAGACGGCTACAACCGCACTCTGGCCGAGCTAGGCGACGAGCTAGGCGTATCCCGCGAGCGCGTCCGCCAGATAGAGGCGGAAGCCCTAACCAAGCTGCGGGCGTCGAATGATACCAAGCGGCTGAAGGACTACCTGGATTGAGAATAATAGGCTTTTAGTAGAGAAACACCCTGCCTGGTTGGGCAGGGTGTTTCTTTCTTGTATCCAAATTTGAACACGAACAAGAGACACCCTACAGTTCAGGGTGTCTCTTGTTCATAACTGCAATAGCGAACTACGGACAGGTGAGAGCATGACCAGCCTGGCCGAAGTTGGTCTTCAGGATAGTGAAGTCCTGGGCGTTGACTACACTGTTATAGTCAAAGTCGGACGATCTTATTCCACCCAGGCCGAACTCATGCTTGATGTCGGAAAAGTCGCGGGAATTGACGATGTTGTCGGAGTTTGAGTTTCCACCGCGCTGCTGGCCAAACTCTAGCGTGGCGTAGCCATTAGTGATTACCAGATCAGCCCCATCGGCAGGCGACGAGTTAGAGAGATGCCTACCACCCTTTATCCGCCAGTGGTAGGTTCCATCAGGCAAGACGGTTGTAATCGTGAAGTTGCCGCTGGTGTCCGTAGTGAAATTGAAGGTCTGAGTTGACCCACTCACGCACAACTGGAGTGTGCCCGGAACCGATGGCCGGTTAGCAGCAGCAACGCCCTGCCATGTTAGATGTCCTCTGATATCTGCGGGTGTGGGAGTGGGAGTGAGGGTAGGCCCTCCTGGGGTGATCGTGGGCGTGCTGGTAGGCGTATCGGTTGGCGTATTGGTAATAGTGGGCGTGTTCGTCTGTGTGCGGGTGAGCGTGATAGTGGGCGTGAGCGTGATAGTGGGCGTACTGGTAGGCGTACCACACAGAGTCGCGTAGTGTTCCACCAGCGTTTGGTTTACACCACTGCCATTGGCGCTACTCCCCACAGCCCACACGTCGGTAGCCGATACCACCGCTACTCCATACAGGTAGTTATTGCCCGTGCCCGGATTGGGGCTTGATACCACCGACCACGATGTGCCGTCCCAGTGATCTACTAAAGTTAAAGTGCGGGTGTCCGGGTAATACCCCACAGCCCACACATCATTGGTGGAGATAGCCGCTACGCCTAGGAGTTCATTGTTGGCTGAACCAAAGCTAGGGCTAGGCACGACGAACCATTGAATGCCGTCCCAGTGCTCTACTAGTGTTCTTCGAAAGCCAGAACCAAACTCGTCATGTAACTACTCAGCCTGCCCTGGCAGGCATGATAGGAGCACCGCGAAATAGCTGGACAAGGGCACTCAACACATGAAGACGGTGCTTACGCAAAGTGGAGATGTAGCCGCGAATGCGGCAGAAAGCCATGGCACCACGTTG
>JBBQIC010000226.1:0-6846 GCA_038324555.1 Chloroflexia bacterium | reverse complement strand
TCTTGGGCATATACTTACGGCAGTGGCGATGAACTTGGTGCGGGTGATAGCATGGTGGGAAGACAAACCACGAGCCACCACCCGCACATCCCCATTCGCTGCTCTGGCTCCCGCGTAGTACCAATTCGCCAACAGCATCTCCACTGGCGGGATGCCGACCCTGACGAGGGAGTTGTTGTTCCGGGACGTGATGTACAATAACTTTTGCAATATTGGTTGGCATACCCGATGCTTAATGACCCTGAAGAGCGTTATAACTATTATTGACAGCGATTACGCTCTAACAGGAGGCATCCAAGATGGCGACTAACGTGACGAAGGTGCCCGCCGCGGCGACCCAGGCGACACCCCAGGAAATGACCCCTCCCCGGACGGTTCTCCGCGACCATCCTATTGAGATGGCGCTTTTCAACAACACGGGATTTATTACATTCGTATGGTTAGCGGTGCGCCTGTGGCTCGGCGTGCAGTGGGTGCGCTTTGGCTGGGATAAAATCAACAACCCCCAATGGATGGACGGCACGAAGATCAGCGGCTTTTGGAAGACCTCCCTCGCGCAATACGGCAAACCGAATTCCAACGTAGCCTACGATTGGTACGCCGGTTTTCTAAAGGGTATGATGGATAATGGCAGCCAGACGTGGTTCGGGCCGCTAGTAGCCTGGGCGGAGTTGATAGGGGGTATACTGCTGATTGTGGGGCTGTTCACCGGGTTGGTCGCCCTGCTGCTTGCCTTTATGAACTTCAACTATATGCTGGCAGGCTCGTCTGGTCTTAACCCGGTATTCCTGGTGCTGGCGATACTGCTGGTGCTCGCCTGGAAGAACGCCGGTTGGTGGGGCCTGGACCGCTTTGTCTTGCCTGCGCTCGGCCCTCCTGGGCAGCCCGGCAGCCTTTTCAGGCGGCGCACGGTACTCGTTCCGGTTCGGAGCACGGATAGCCAGCCTGGAAGCAGTAGTTCAGGATAACACTAACTCCTTATCTTTCATTTTCTCATCAAAATAGGCCCCGAAGGGGCCTATTTTGATGAGAAAATGAAGTTTCTACTATGGCTTTATCGCCAACATGCGGTCAATAGACAGGCGCGCCCTGGCCGCGATCTCAGGCTCTACCTCGACCTGGGGCTGCATGTCGCGCAGGCAGTCGCGCAGCTTTTCGAGGGTAATCTGCTTCATATAGCGGCAGACCGCGCCGTCGTCGGCGGCTATGAAGGTCTTGCCGGGGTTCTCCTTGTGGAGGCGGTGCAGCAATCCAGTCTCGGTTGCCACCAGGTGAGTCTGTTTGGGTGAGGTGAGGGCGTGGCGCACCATCCCTTCTGTGGAGAGGACGTAGGTGTTGTCTGCGGGCAGCTTGCCGCTCTCCCGCGCCCATACGAAGCGGCTGGTGCAGCCACATTCTGGGTGTATCAAGAGGTCGGCGTCGGGGTGCGCCTTCTGGGTGGCGAGGATCTCGTCGGTGCGTATGCCCGCGTGGACGTGGCACTCTCCCATCCATATCTCCATGTTTTCGCGCCCCAGCGACTTTTTGAGCCATGTGCCCAGGTACACGTCGGGGAGGAAGAGGATGGTCTTGTCTTCGGGAATGGCGCGTATCACTGCCTGGGCGTTGCCGCTTGTTACGCAGTAGTCGGATTCGGCTTTCACTGCTGCGGTCGTGTTCACGTAGCTGACCACCACCGCGCCTGGGTGCTGGGCTTTCCATTCACGCAACTGTTCTACCGTTATCGAATCGGCCAGCGAACAGCCAGCCGTCACGTCTGGTATGAGGACCGTGCGCTCCGGATTCAGTATCTTGGCGGTCTCGGCCATGAAATATACGCCGCAGAGGGCGATGACGGGGGCTGGTGTGCCGACCGCTTCTATCGCTAGGCCGAGCGAGTCGCCCACGAAGTCGGCCACGTCCTGAACTTCGGGCACCTGGTAGTTGTGCGCCAGGATAACCGCCTGTCGTTGTTTCGCCAGTTGACGCACTTCTTTCTGTAAGGCCGCGACCTCCGCCGGGTCTTGCTGTATGAAGCGCAATAAGGCAGGGTGTAGGGGATTGCGGATTGCGGATTGCGGATTGCGGAATTCTGTTTCTGTTTCTGTTATTGTCATTATATTATCTCCAGGGAGAAGTCAATGGCGCGTGCCGAGTGGGTCAGCGCGCCGAGGGATATATAGTCTACGCCCGTTTGGGCTACCTGTGATAGGTTGTCCAGGGTGACGCCGCCGCTGGCTTCGAGTTTTGCGCGGCCTGCGGTGTGCTGCACGGCTGTACGTAGCGCGTTGAGCGTGTGATTGTCGAGCAAGATTAGTTCTGCGCCCGCGACCAGGGCTTCGTCTAATTCGGTGGGGTTGGTTACTTCTACCTCCACCAGTTGCGCGGGTCCGGTTCGTTTTCGAGCCGCCTGGATCGCAGCAGTGATGCCTCCGGCGGCGCGTATGTGGTTCTCTTTTATGAGTATCGCATCGTCAAGCCCCGCGCGGTGGTTGCGGCAACCTCCCACGCGGACGGCGTATTTTTCGAGCGCCCTGTGGCCTGGCGTGGTCTTTCTCGTGTCAAGCACAGTCGCGCCCGTGCCTTCTACGGCCTGGGCCGCGCGGTGGCTCATGGTCGCCACGCCGGAAAGACGTTGCAGGAAGTTGAGCGCGGTACGTTCGCCTGTGAGGATTGCGCGGGCAGGGCCTTCGATGCGGGCCACTTCGCGGAAATCGCCCCAGGAGCCTTCCTCCGCGATTGCCTCTACGCTGACGCGAGGATCAAGCGCCGCGAACACTGCTTCGACGACGGGTAGGCCACATAGCACCCCTGCCTCTTTCTGCTGGATAACGGCCTTCGCCTGCGCGCCCACTGGCACTGTCGCCTCGGTAGTCAGATCGCCCCGGCCAATGTCTTCGGCCAGCGCGAGCCGGATGATTTCAGCGACGGCAGCGTTATAACCCAACGTCTCGCCGGGGTCCAGAGCCTCCGAAGGAAAAGTAGCGCCTGTCACAAAGAAACCTCCTCGAACTGTGGAGCTGACCCACGCCGCCAGAGGATGCGTCCCTGCCACGCGGGGGAAGTCTCAGGAGCATCGGTGCGGTAATGCGCGCCCCGGCTCTCGGTGCGCAAGAGGGCGGCGCGTGCGGCCAGGCCAGCTATCGTCTCATTGGGCGCGGCGTCTTCGCTTGGTTCGGGCAGTTGGGTGATGAGCGCTTCTAGCCCATAAGCGTTACGCTCTACACCCAGGTTGCGGTCCAGTTGCGGTCCCCAGTTGTCTGACGGATCGTAGGGGCAGGTCTCCGTGCCTGCCCTGTTCGCGTACCCCGATGTTGGTGGTAAACCACCAGGGCAGGCACGGAGACCTGCCCCTACGGGTACGGGTAGTGGGTTGGCTTGCCATTGGGCGTGCTGCATAGAAGGGTCGTTGAGGGCTGCATTGGCTGCTCTTTGGCCGAAGACCAGGCATTCGAGCAGCGAGTTTGACGCCAGTCGGTTGGCCCCTTGCGCGCCCGTGCAGGCGGCTTCGCCCGCGACGTAGAGGCCGGGCAGGTCGGTGCGTCCTTCGGTGTCGGTGCGCACGCCGCCCATGCAATAGTGCGCGGCGGGAGCCACCGGCAGCAGATCACGCGCCAGGTCCAGCCCCCATTCCCGCAGGCGACGTGCGATAGAGGCGAAATGGTCCTCTATATACGCGGCGTCCAAATGACGGAGTGTGAGAAAGACCGGCCCTACCTTGTTGATATGCTGGGCGATGGCTCGGGCTACTACGTCCCTTGGCAGCAGAGGACTCGCCACCTGCTGCCCTTCTGCATCTACCAGCAGCGCGCCTTCTCCACGCAGCGCCTCGCTCAGGAGATAGGCGGGAGCGTTTGGCAGGTCGAGCGCGGTGGGGTGGAACTGCACGAACTCCAGGTCGGCCAGCGTTGCCCCGGCTCGCCAGGCCAGGTAGAGGCCGATGCCCATGTTGCCGGGTGGGTTGGTGGAGCGCCTCCACAGGCCAGCGTACCCGCCTGTGGCTAATACTACGGCCTGACCCTTGAGTTGCCTTCCTCGACTGGCGACGCCCACGATGCGACCGTCTTCCTGGAGCAGATTGTTTACGGGTGTGTCGGCCATGAGGCGAATGCACTCATGGCGCATGGCCCGCGAGAGGAGCGCCGCCGAAACCATTGCGCCGGTAGCGCCTCCCTCGGCGTGCAGGATGCGCCGGTGTCCGTGCCCGGCTTCAAGACCCAGGTTTGGCCCGTCCGAGTCGCTCTCGAAAGCTACGCCACTTTCCAGGAGGCGCATAGCCGTCCGGCGGCCCTCCTGCACGAGCACACCCACCGCGCTCTTGTCGTTGAGGCTTGCGCCTACGGCCAGGGTGTCGGCGGCGTGGTAAGCGGGCAGGTCGTCGGGTCCGACGGCGGCAGCGATACCGCCTTGCGCCCACCAACTGGATCCAGCAGAAGGAGCGTTGGCAGTCACGAGGAGCACCCTCGCGCCCTGGTCAGCAGCCGCAAGGGCTGCGCTCAGCCCAGCTACGCCGGAACCAACTACGACGAGGTCAGCATTATCCATTGTCTTAACCCCTTTCATGCCAGGGAAGCTCGCGCTCCCATGTGCCGACGAGCGGGCCTGAGAACGAATAGAGTTCGGCGGGTCGTCCTACACGCCCGGCTTCGGCGCGCTGCCCGACCTGCACCAACGCGCCCGACGCGAAGAGCGCCGAAAAAGCTTTCTTGAAGTTGCTGGTGTTCAGGCGCAGAATCGCGGGGTCGAGAATGGTTGCGTATACTGCGCGCAGTTCGGGTATCGTGAACTTTTCGGGGAGGAGTTGGAAGGCTACCCACGAGTAGCGGAGCTTGGATTGGATGCGATTCATTCCGGCGTGCAGGATGTCGGCGTGGTCGAAGGCCAGCGCGCCCGTAGGCACGCGGCGCACGGGGACCCACTCGGCCCGCAACACGCCTCCGCCCGGCGCCAGGGATAGCTCGTCGCTCCGTTCCAGCGCGACTTGTGCCACCGACACCACTCTGCCGCGCGTATCACGCCTGGGGTCGCCGAACGTTCCAAGCTGTTCGAGGTACCACTCCTTGGCGTCCAACCCAGCCTTGGTGCGGAGGGCACGGCGGGCGGCAGCGTCGAAAGTCTCACTGTCTTTTACCAGCACGCCTGGCAGCGCCCACTTGCCTGCGAAGGCGGGGTCGTTGGTCTGCACGAGGAGCACCTGCCAGGCCTCTTCGACGCTGGGCGCCTCACGCACGGTGAAGAGCACTACGTCTACAGCGATAACAGCATTTGGCTGTAGGGCGGGGACGGTGTTGGTTGTATCATTCAGCATCATTGTACGCTTCTAATTTGACTACGCTAGATTTTATTCTGTCAGAGTTATTTTATCATAGAGTTGAAAGGTTGTCAATAGGCTGTATACGTAAGTGTTCAGATTTGGGGGGCAGTCATAGGAGGCCCGTGAAGAGGATAGGACCCGAAAGGTACGCTATGGCGTTCAGATTACTGTACACTGGGATGGCAAGCGTGTATCATTAGAATGATGAACAACTTCGTGACTGCTTGGTCCATTACGCGCAATCGAAGGCATCTCTTGGTCTGTGCGAAAGGATACATCACATGCCCAATAGATCACTCACCATTGAACAGGTTCTGACCCTACTTGCACAAACGCCGCCGCGCATCGTCGCGCTTACCGCCGGTCTGACACCAGCTCAATTGCATGCCACCCCCAACCAGGGTAAGTGGTCCGCAAATGATGTGCTTGCCCATCTGCGCTCGTGTGCTGACGTTTGGGGCAACTGCATCCTGGCGATGATCGCCGAGGACACGCCGACACTGCGGGCTGTCAATCCCCGTACTTGGATCAGAAAAACGGACTATCTTGAACAGGAATTTCAGCCCTCGTTGCACGCCTTTGCCACGCAGCGCACCGATCTATTGGCAGTATTGGAACCGTTGCCGCACGAAGGCTGGTCGCGTGCAGCGACAGTTACGGGGGCGGGAAAGGTACTCGAACGGACCGTGCTGTCCTATGCGCAGTGGCTGGCTCGCCATGAACGGCCGCACCTTAAGCAGATTGAACGTATCGTGAACACGCTGCACATGTAGTGTGTAGGAACGACCACCGCTTGAGCGGCGTTGTTGCACAATTGCGGATCAGCTGTATACCGTATGCCGCGTCCTGATGCTGCAAAGCGCCAACGCCCCGGAAACATGCGGCCCAGCACGGGGCACGGGGCATACCCAACATTCCTGCTATCGACTCGTTATAGTGCGTCAAAATGCAGGAATGTTGGGTATGCCCCGTATAGCGGAAATTTTGATATAATCACAAACAACAAAGATGAAGGGGGTCATCTAATGCCTCGTGTACCAACATTTGAAGCGCCCGCGCTCCCTCGCCTGGCAGAGAGCCTGAACGCCCTGACTGTAGAAGAACTCAAATGGTATGTTGCTGCGCTGCCTGGGAAAGCTCCCACGCGCAAGGGTGAACTTGTGGAGATGGTCTCCTCGGCCCTTAGCAACCCCAGCTACTTACGGGAATTATGGGCCAAGCTGAGTGAGGGCCAGGGGCAGGTGATCTCGGAAGTGGTATATAATCTTAAGGGCATCTATGACCCGGAGGTGATAGAAGCAAAGTATCCTCTTGTGAGTCAACCCGCGAAGCCTCAGTCTTATTACGGTTACTTCGGCAGGGATAAAAAGGTAGAGGCTTCAGCGTTTGACCTTTTTTTCTACTACGGTAATTACATTGGACGCCATATACCATCGGACCTTGTGGAGTTGCTTCGCACTTTCATTCCCTACCCGCCCGCGCTTGCGATGGCGAGTCAGGCTGAACCACCCGCTGCTGTGCTCGACCCCGACGATCTCGACCCTGACGATCCC
>JBBQIC010000225.1:0-6863 GCA_038324555.1 Chloroflexia bacterium | reverse complement strand
ATGGACGTGCATCCATCCGCTGGCGTGAACCCGCCCGGCTCTACGACTACCGAAGCTTTTGCACCAGAGGCGATTTATGAGATCAAGATTGACACCAACGGGGACACCAAGGCGGACATCGCCTACCGGGCCCAGTTCTCGCCATCGGTCAACGGAACTGTAACGGCAACGGTGCGTCGCGTCGAAGGCGAGGAGGCCTCCGGTACCGGCGACGGCGGGAAGGTCATCATCGAGGGTGCGCCGGTGTCTTATGGCCGGGATGTGCAGGTCACGGAGGCTGGCGCTTACCGCTTCTTCGCGGGCTGGCGTAGCGATCCCTTCTTTTTCGACGCTGGGGGCGCTCTGAACAACTTCCAGTTCACCGGTGACGACTTCTTCGCGGACAAAGACGTATGCAGCATCGTGCTGGAGCTGCCCAATAGTGAGCTAGGGTTCACTGGATCCGGTAGACTTGGTCTTTGGCATCGGACACTGATCGCGGCAGACGGCGCGGGTGGGGGTTGGCTCCAAGTAGATCGAGGGGCGAAAGCCCAACTCTCAACCATCCTCTGTCCGAACGAGCAAAAGGCTGAGTACATCAGCAGTGAACCGGTCAATGACACCCGCTTCCTGGATAGTTTCGCACACGTACTGGAGCATGTGGGCGGGTACAGCCCGGAGGAAGCGAAGCGGGTGGCAGGGACCTTGCTGCCCGATATGTTGCCCTATGATCCCACCCGCCCTGCGGCATACCCTGATAACGGTCGTGCGCTCACCGATGATGCGGCTGATATATTCTTTACCATTTTCACGAACGGGAAAATAACGGGTGATATGGTGGGCGCCCACACGGACTTCCTGCCCGATTTCCCCTATTTGGGACCGCCGCATGGAACCTACAGTGCGTGACAGATGAGGGAGGACTAGCACGGTCGAGTGGGCGGGATACAGTTTTGTATCCATTGAGGCCCTCGGATGCAGCTTACAGGTCAGCGGGGACGCGCAAACTCTGCCTCGAAACTCGTCTGGCGCTATTGCCGGGCCGCCAGAGCCTGTTATGAACCTCTGGTGTCAGGAAGTTCATAACAGGCTCTAAGCTATGCAGCAAAAGCTATTACAACCGGATCGGGCCAACGTCGCGTTGAGCGGGGTTATTTTGGCGCTTACCACCCTATTGGGGGTGTGGGCGTTTATATACCCCTTTTTTGTGCCGCCCAGCAGGGACGGCGAGGCGGGAGCGCACGCCGCCGACGCGCCTCTGATTTTTTTGCTGGTGACCGGGCTGTGTCTGGTGGCTATTGTGGCCGATATGGAGACACGCTCGTTGGACAGCAAGACTGTGGCTCTGTTGGGTGTGATGGTGGCTACGAATTCATTGCTCCGACCGCTGCAAGGGCCTGGGGGATTCTCGGTTTTTCTAATACTGCCGATTTTATGCGGCTACGTCTTTGGCGGCCTTTTTGGATTCTTGCTGGGATCGCTCTCTGTCCTGGTCTCGGCCCTCTTTACAGGTGGCGTCGGACCTTGGATGCCGTTTCAGATGCTCGCGGTAGGCTGGGTGGGGTTGGCATCGGCAGCTTTGCCGCAAAAAGTTATGTCAACTGCCTGGCGTGGCAAGGGCGAAAAGTGGATATTGGCAATATGGGGCGTGGTCATAGGCCTGCTTTTTGGAGCGGTTATGAACCTCTGGTTCTGGCCCTATATCGCGCCCGGAGCCGATCTTGCCATGAACCAGATATGGAGACCAGGGGCGGGTCTGCTTGAGGCAGCACAACGCTACGGGGCGTTTTACATCGCTACGTCCCTCGCCTGGGATGTCTGGCGCAGCGTAGGTAATGCCATGCTTATACTCTTTCTTGGCCCGGCCATGCTCAGGTTGTTGAAACGGTACAAGCAGCGTTTCTTCTTCCGCTACGCGTAGGCTCTGAGTAGACTCTGCGTTGGAACAGTCATGTTCAGATTAGGGGTAGAACCGTATTAAGTACGACCCCGAAGATCGCCCGGCGGCTAAAGCCACTGGGCTACGAATACAAAGCCTCCCTTCGGAGGCTCCATGTGGATAGAGAAGAGTTATCCCCTACCAGCCCGCGTAGGCGGGCTTTGTATTCGTAGCCTGTGGCTTTAGCCGCCGGGCGGGGTCGTGCCCATCGAATTAGTTGAGGCATGGTCATAAATGGTCAGGCACACGCTACGTACCAGCATACATCTGCGGCCCAACCGTAGGGGCGCACGGCCGTGCGCCCCTACAACCGCAATCATACCTACGAATTATGACCATGCCTCAACTAGTTGGAGGCAATGGCTCCCGTGCCTGTCCCAACAAGAATATTTGCACTGGAACATAATGTTGACGCTGACAACCGATTAATGTAATAATCATTGATAGTTACATAAGCTACTGGAGCTTCGACAAAAGGTAACCCCACTCGTCACTCGTCCTTATACCCAGGAGGTCCTATTGCCAACCGACCGCGTCCCAGCAGGCTCATCAACCCGGCGCTCGGTAGCCATCGCCTTGATGGCCCTTGGCGGTTTGCTGCTTATGATTATGCCCGCTATTCTGTTTTTCTTTTCGCTCAGTGCATCGAAATCCGCTCATCTTCCCGGCACGCTCGTGATTCTTGGTTCGGCGGGCGGAATGTCACTGATTCTAATCGGCGCAGCGATTCGTGAGTAGCTTGCGCGACGACGCAGTTGGGTCACTCCCCTATTCCTCCGGCCTTCATTGCCGCTATGGTCGTCGTGATCTTCCTCTCCATATTCGTATGGAGATGGGCTGTACGCACTCCCACGCCCGGCGCTGAACAGACCGCCTCTCCCGAACAGAAGAAACCCATCACATACGCTGCCATCGGCGCATCAGACGTGGTCGGCGTGGGCGCGAACGACCCAGACCATGAAAACTGGACCAGCGTTCTCCATAGCTACATGCCCGAAGGCACGCGCTTCATACGTCTGGGCCGCAGCGGTATAACCTTGCGCGAGGCGAATACCCTGGAGATACCCGAGGCCATAGCTACCAGACCCGATATTGTCACTCTCTGGTGCTGCGTCAATGACGCCACGAGCGGCGTGTCGCTCACCTCTTACCTCGAAGACCTCAAAACTGCCCTCACTCGCCTGACCAAAGAGACCCAGGCAACCATATCGCTCCTAAACTTGCCCGACCTCAGCATCCTAGCGCGCGACGCGGCGGCCCCGGAGCAGCGTGCGCTCATACAGGGCGGCGTACAGCAGTGGAACACATCTATAGCCGATATGGCAACTTCTTATGGCGACCGAGTAAGGCTAATAGACTTGTACCCGGTGAGCAAGGAAGTGCTCGCCCACCCTGAATATATCGCGCCCGACCACTTCCACCCCAGCACTATCGGGTACAAGCGCCTGGCCGACCTGGTGTGGAATAGTATACAAGATGATTTTCCGCCATAAAACAAAAAGCCAATCGTCGTGACGATTGGCTTTTTGTTTTATGGCTTTCTTATTTCAGTGGCTTGCGATAGCTGGTCCACACCTTGGTTATCTGGAAGCCCATGCTCTGGTAGAGTTGTAGCGCGCCGTTCGGATTTTCACCGTCTACTCCGAGCGCGGCCTCAGTCATGCCCAACTGCTTGTGCAAGTGGAAACTGCTGGCGATCAGCGCACGGGCCACACCGCGCCTACGCCAGGGGCGGCGCACGCTGATATACTCGGTGTAACCTCGCAGGCGGCCAAACTGCTTATTTCCTTCGTGATTGATGAAGTTGCGCACCATGCCCGCCACCTGGTCGCCTTCCCACGCTACCTGCCAGAGATCGGGCTGGAACATCGGGTCGTTCAGCCAGCGCGGATAGTCCGCTTCCTCAGTTTCCCATTCGCCCCAGTGGTCGCGGAAAGCCTCGACCTCGGCCTCCCAGATGGCCCTATAGTGCTCAGGTTTGGCTGGACGTACTTCCATGCCCTCCGGCAGAGGCGCGTCCGGAATATTGTCCAGGTTGGGCCTCACCATATCATAGCCGGGCCGTATAGGGGAATAGCCTTCGCTCTCTAGCAGGCTGATGAGTCCAGGCTGCGTGTTGAGCGCGCCCGTATCAAAGAGGCGATCACCGTCTGCGGGGTGTTGGGCGGCAATCTGGCGCAGGTGGGCCTCAGCATGGCGCAGCAACGCTCTGCCGATGCCCTTGTTCCTCCACTCAGGCGCAACTTGGCCGAAGTGCTCGTATACATGTGTGCCGCTCAACTCCTTCCACCAACTTGCTCGATTATATCCGACCACATGGCCGCCAACTTCGGCGATAAGCACATCCTTGTACGGGTCACAGTTCTTCAAATTTGCGTAGCTACGAGCCATATCTTCAGCGGTCGCTAGCTCGTCGTTCTGGTCAGCCTTTCGCGCTCTCTGAAGCACCGCAACCATTTTAGGGAAATCGCTATCCCCTCGGAACCGCCGAAAAGTAAGCCCAGCGATGGCAGGCGCACCCTGCACGTCAACGCTGTCGTCAATAGATGTGTGCGTAGTCATTTGTTTACTCCTTATAACTCCCAGAGAATCTTCGGGTCAGAGCGCCTTTATCAGAAGGCGAAGTATATGTCCAAACCAAGCTTGAGGTTAAGCATCGCCAAACGTCCCATAAGCGCAGGGCTAAACACGATGCCAGCATTCACCGACTCTGTCTCCCGGAAGCAGAAAATATCTGCTTGTGTATCTGCGTTACGGTTCAATTCTACCACTTGTGCCTGCACAGACTCTAACTGTGCTACAAGCCACTCCAAATGTATCTCCAAATCTCGTGATGATACACGGTCCTGTGAGGTGATACCCCAATAACCGTGTTTATGTATCCCACTCTTGCCACGCTTGTCGCCTGCTTTATGCGATGCGGAGGGACTCATCCCCATAAGGTATGTCACCTCATCAGGGTTTAGATGCTTACCCCATACCCTGAAAGTCGCCCATGTACGGCTCACATTTGGGTGGTCAGTCATTTTAGATTCGTCTCATCCTAGAACGGCGAGTTCGCTATATGTCAATCATGATGCTATTTGTAAGTGTTCACAATAGGAGATAGCCGTGTAGGGGCGAACCTTGTGTTCGCCCTGTGTGCATACCGCTTCGTCAAGAGGGCGAACACAAGGTTCGCCCCTACACGGCTATCTCCTCTACCCCTTATGTGAACATTTACTGCTATTTTGGATACCTCTCAGCGTTAGCAATCGAGCGCCATCATAAGTTAGCATAGATAGACACCCAACGCATCGGCAGTTAGACCGATTTTGCTAGGTCGCCAGATGTAGGTGCGTGAAACGTGAAACGTGAAAGGTGCTTAGCGTAATTCACGTTTCACGTTTCACGTTTCACGTTTCGCGCATCAAAAGTACCCGCTTATTTCCTGATAAACCTTTTTTATGTTATTCACGTCGCCGTCTGCGCGGTGCGTCTGGGTGTCATTAGCGAACTCGTCTAATAGTTTGGTGTCTACTTCTCCGCCGTTCCCATAAGCAATTGGGAAGAGCTTGACTCCCCACAGTTCGTTGCGATTCGCCCGCAGTCGAGTAGGCACTTGAAGTTTGTTGTCCGCATTGCTGGAATTGTCTTGTCCGTCGGTCAATAGCACGACCGCGTTGATGTGGTCCTTGTCGCTCAGGTGGTCCAGTTCGTCGAGGGCGTTCGCTACGCCATCATAGATAGCAGTCGAACCATGGCGCGGCAGTTTACCGGGGTTATTCACGTAGTCCATTATTTGCGCTCGCGTCTTAGAAAGTAAATCTAACGGCACGAGTAACTGAGAATCGCTCGAAAACGCCACGAATCCAACCTTATCCACGTCACGGGTTTGGTCCAGGAAGGTCTTTACACCGGCCAGGGCGTTGTTGAGCTTGTCATGGTCGTTCAACGAGTCGGACACGTCCAGCACGAGCATGATATTGGCCTCTTTGCGCAAGGTCCCCCAGGCGTTTTTCACGTCCACCAGCACGCGGGGCGAAGGCACTTGTAGTGTAGTCTTCGGCTGGTCGGGATCCACTCCGTTTGCCTTTATAAAGGGGTCGGCGTTGCGCCATGAGACGTTGGTATTGGCCGGGCGGAAACCCAGCTTGATAGCCGCCTGCTGGTTCAGGGGCTGCAACAGGTAGTCGCGGAACTGTCCCGCCGCTTTTCGCTGGTCGTCCGTGACCCACGAGGCTTTCAGTATAATATAGGGGTTGTCGTGCCAGAACGTGCCCTCTTTCGGGTAGATGGACACCAGCGAGTTAGGCATCCCGGCCTTGTTCAACTGGAGCACCGTTACCTCTTCTAGTGCCACCGCCGAGATATAGTCCATCCCGCCTTTGCGCACGTTCTCTTTGAAGATAGTTGTGGTCGCGCTGTAGTGGACGATGCTGCGCTCGATGCTCTTGACGAACTCCTGCACCTTCGGGTCTTTCACATCTTCTTCTGTGAGGCCGGTGGTCTTGCCCGCGCCCGCGTAGAACTCGGCGGCGACCGTCGAAAGTCCGGTGGAAGATACTTCAGGGTTGGTGTGCGCGTACTTAAACTGCCCCCACTCAGGGTGTCCAACCGACCCCCAGCCCTGCGGGTTGCTGTTCAGGTCGAGCACGTCTTTGAGGCCGATGGACTTGTTCGGCCAGCCTAACGCCTCGGCCATCGGCTTCCACATCGCCATCACCACCGGCGTCAGCAGCAGTGGGTCTGCGTCGCCCGCACCCGACCCCGCAACCTCGGTGTCAGCCTCGAAGTTGAGCACTGACTTCCAGAGCGAGTTAGACGGCGACCACACAGTGGGTTGAAGCGACTTGTCCACGATTTGTGAGCGAGCCGTGCCGCTATCCGCTACGAACGCATTGATAAAGATAGGCCGCTTGTCCCCCGTCAGCGTATGCTTCTCTTTGTTGAACTGCGCAGCCAG
>JBBQIC010000224.1:0-6881 GCA_038324555.1 Chloroflexia bacterium | reverse complement strand
TAATGGCGGCGCGTATTTCCTGCTCGTTCGGCGTGCGGCGTATAGGTGTCAGCCTGGCAATACGTTCGCCCCGATGCGTCACTTCTATGACTTCTCCCTCTCGAACTTCGCGCAGCAAGTTATAGAGATGAGCCTTTAGCTCGCTTGATCCAATAACCTTCATAACTTTACCTACTCTCCAATTCTCATATAATGGAAACAGGTCGAATATTCGACCTGTTTCATTGAAATAATGCTATGAAGATTGTACAAGTATTCTGATTTTAACCTTCGGAAGTATCCTCTTTCGGCGGGCGGAGCGTAGCCGTACCATCTATCACCGCGCTCGGTACAGGCGCGCTTGAACCGTTCGTAGAGTGAGACGACACGTCAAGCCCTGCGACATTGCTCATCAAGTCGGCTAGCTTCACACCCGTCAACGTCTCAAACAAAACGGGTAGCTGGGCGACCATGTTTACTATATCGCCCGTTATCTGATTGGCCCCAAAGCCTCCGTTGCCGCCATTCCCGCCACCGGTCGAGACGATGGTGATCTTATCAACCTGGCGCAGAGGCTCGGACATGGCACGCGCTATTTCTGGGAGGTTCGTCAGCAGCTTGTCAATAACGGCTGCCTGGTTGTATTGGCGGAACGCATCGGCCCGCAGGTGCATCGCGTCGGCCTCGGCCTTACCTTTCGCCCGAATAACGTCTGCTTCCGCGATACCTATAGCACGGTTAGCTTCTGCCGTACCCTCCCCTTGCGACTTCGAGGCGTCGGCGGCTCCCTGGGCTTCGAGCACGCGACGCTGCTTCTCGGCCTCGGCCAACGTCTCAATGCGCTGCTTTTCGATCTCGGCTGGCTTGAGCACCGTAGCGATAAGCTCGCGCTCGCGGCGCTGGATTTCGGCGTCCTGCACCTTGATTTGCTCTTCGCGTTGGGCGCGCTCGATCTTCACCTGCTCGACCACTACCTGCTGCTGCATGACGTTGGCCTGTATGTCGTAAGTCTTGTCCGCGACGGCCTGTTGCTTGCGCACCGATGCGGTGTAATCGGCCTTCTTCAGTTCAAGATCGCGCTGAGACTCGGCTTGCTTCGCGGCGGATGCGGTTTCAGCGACGACCCTTTCCTGATCAGCCTGGGCCTTGGCGATGGCAGCTTCGCGCATAGCCTGGGCGCGCCGTATGGCCGTGTCGCGGTCGGCTTCGGCTGTGGCTATGTCAGCTTCCCTCTTGATGCGCGCAACGTCGGGGCGACCCATATTCATTATGTACTCGTTATTGTCGCGCACCTCTTTGATGGTGAACGATATGATTTCTAGCCCCATCTTGTCCATATCTTCGGCTGACGTAGCCCGCATTCTGTCGGCCACCATTTCAGGCTGCTTCACGATTTCTTCGACTGTAAGCTGGCCCACGATGCCGCGCAGATGGCCCTCCATTACCAGCCGTATAAGGCCCTCGCGCTCCGGCGGACTCTTGGTAAGCAACTGCTCGGCGGCGGTGCGTATCGAGTCTGGATCGCCCTTGACCTTTATCTGCGCGACCGCTTCCACGTTGACCGCCACGCCCTGCCGGGTGTACAGGTCCTGAGTGGGAGCTACGTCGAACGACATCAGTTCGAGCGACAACTGCCGGGCGTTCTGCAAGAATGGCATCACGACTGTGCCGCCGCCCTTGATCACCTTGGGCAGGTTGCGCGTGCCCAGGCCGTAGATGAGCAACGCCTCATTTGGACCTACCTTCCTTACCAGCGTGGCTATCCACGCGAAGCCCATGATAATCACCAGTACCAGAGCTATTACTATTATCAGCGAAATGCCGTCCATTGAAGTCTCCTTTGTTAGGGTCTGTGATCCCGATTGACACAAATCTAACAGATAGCCAGAACATGCGCAACTAGATAATTTACACGCCGCTTGTAAAAGGGAAAGGGTAGGGGCGACCCTATGTGGTCGCCCTGGTGGGAAAGACGCCCCAGCGAGAGGGCGACCACATAGGGTCGCCCCTACCCTTTCCCTAACACTTCCCTTGCACTAGGAGGAAGCAGCTTCCACGTTTGCCGAGGTATTGCTCAATATATCCTGCACGGGTTGGACGTAAGCAACCCCGCGCTCATACTTAATGATCACCACTTCGGTGCCCCGTGCGATTGGTTGCCCGTCAACATTGCGCGCGCCTGCCGTGAAGCGGCTGCCGGCTTTGCTGTAGACTATCTCGCCTACGCCACCCGCCCTTATGGAACTGACCACCCTGGCGGGCGTGCCGGGAAGCGAGAAATCAGCCCTGTTCATGGGCTTGCTCATCATAGGCCACAGCAGGCGGCTCAATATCGTGAACATAATTGCGCCACCAAACAAACCGCTTGCAAGGGCCATAGGCACGAGGACAAAGTCGCTGAAACCGAGGGTGCGGCTGAAAATATATCCCGCGCCGCCAAACCACGTCAAGAAGGCCATGATAGTCGGCATGTTTAGCACGCCAATACCGTCCGAGCCATGAGCATCCCCGTTGCCGGAGTGGTTTGCGCCGACATGGACGTCGGCCTTGTGGCCGATGCCGTCGTGGCCGTCGCCCACATGGACATGCGCCTGACCTTGGCCATGTCCCGCCCCGCCGAAGTGTCCCACATGCCCGTGCCCGCCAACACCCCCGATATGCACCCCGCCCAACAAGAGCGACACAACGCTAAATATCAACCCGAAAATAAAGGTATACAGGAACAGATTTGCGAGCCAGTCAGAACTTGATGCCATCTCAGCTCCTTTCACAGGACTAAACGTCTACCCTGTGCGACCACTTCTGGGTCTCTGGAATCATCTACGCAAGTCTGGTTAAAAAAGTAACAAAGTAAAAATCAGTGGTCAGTGGTCAGTGGTCAGTGGCTAGTAATTATCGTAAGCCACTGACCACTGACCACTGACCACTGACCACTGACCACTGAGACCACTGACCACTTAGGAAACTAGAACATACCCGGTATATTCAGGCCGCCGGTGATAGCGCCCATCTTCTCCTGGGCCATCGCTTGGGCCTTTTCGAGCGCGTCGTTGAACGCGGTGAGCACCATATCTTCGAGCATCTCCATGTCTGAGGCGTCCACGGCGTCGGGGTCTATCTTGACCGACCTGACCTCGTGGTGGCCGTTCATCACGACCGTCACCGCCCCGCCACCTGCTGTTGACGTTACCGTCTCATTGGCGAGGTCCTCCTGGGCCTTCATCATCTTGTCTTGCATTTGTTGAAGCTGCTTTACCATTCGCTGGTCCATGGTGGTTACTCCTTTCTATGTGTATTGCGTATTACGTATTGCGTATTTCCTTAACGTAATACGTAATACGTAATACGCAATACGGGTACGGGATCACGTTTCATCGAATTTGTCTATATCGAATATGTTCATTGCCGCTTTACCCCGCGTGGTCTCGTAGGGGGAAGGCTTCTCCTTGGCAGCGTTGCGACCACTTTGTTTGCCTGTTGGGGTCTCCTCGGTAGAGGCCGCGCCCGATTCGGCCTGTTGAAAAGTAATAGCCTCTATTCGGCACTCATACCCCAAAACTCTGCGCAGAGCATCCTCGATAATGTCTCGACGCGGCGGATTAGTGGTCATGCTCAGTGAGACATGTATCGGGTCGCGGAAGCTGATTACGCAGACCCCGCCACCAACACTCACCGGCCTAGTTAGGTCTGGATTGCGGAAAACGGACGCGATGTTCTTGCTCCTGGCGTTTATCTGATCCACTAAATGAGTCCAAAGTGATATTAGTCGCTCCAAATCATCTGATACGTCGTCGGGCGTTGTTGAGGCGTAAACTTCGGACTCAGGCACTAAAGGCTCCTTGTCAACCGGTTCTCGTGGCTCCGCAGGTCGCGCCCCTTCAACAGATGTGGGTGGTATAGCAGCCGGAATATCTTCAGGAACATGTTGCCCGTTGTGGGACATCATACCTAGATCCATGTGGATGGGCGGTGGCGGCGGGGAAGACTGGGTCGCCCTTGACGGCGCTGACTGCGGCGTGGGCCTCTGCCTGGGTAACGTCCCTACCTGCTCGATGCCCGACGAAAGTTCGGCGCTGTGATCTCTCACGTCCTGACGCGGCGATGGCTCCTGTGGCTTGAGCGTGCCGGAGACGAACGCCATCTCCAACGGTAGCTGACCGTAGACCGTAGAGCGCAGCGAAGCGTCGGCATCACCAAAGACTTTTATCCATCGCAACAAATCAGGCAAGCTAACGCCCTCTGCTTGCTTGCGCAGCCGCCCCTTCATGTCGTCGGTAACGTCTACCATCGAACCTTCGGACGAGGCCGCGCCGGACTTGACTAGCATCAGGTTCCGCAGATGCTCGACGATCTGCCTGTTGAACTGGCGAAGGTCGCGCCCCTCTTCCGACAAGGCGTTTATGCGACGCAAACCTTCGGCCACGTCGCCCGCGATAAGCGCGTCAGCAAACGCCGCCACTTCTTCGGAGCCACCCGCCCCAAGCATATCCTGTACGCTCTCTAGTGTGATGCCCTTGTCCACGAATACTCGCAACTGGTCCAACAACGAAAGCGCGTCGCGGAGAGAGCCTGTAGATTGGCGGGCAACCAGTTCGAGCGCAGACGGTTCAGCCTCGATACCCTCCTGCTCACAGACGTATTGTAGGCGGGCAACCATAGCTTTGAGGGAGATGCGCCTGAAGTCGAACCGCTGGCAGCGCGACACAATCGTAGCGGGCACTTTGTGTACCTCTGTGGTCGCCAGCACGAATGAGGTATGGGCGGGCGGTTCTTCGAGGGTTTTGAGCAAGGCGTTGAAGGCGGACGTGCTCAACATATGGATTTCGTCTATTATATAAAACTTGGTAGTCCAAACGGACGGTGCGAAGTTAGCGCGCTCTATGACATCACGTATGTTGTCAACGCCCGTGTTGGACGCCGCGTCAATCTCGATAAGGTCTGTGGCTATGTCCCGTGTGGCGGCCAGGCAGTTAGGGCACTTATTGCAAGGCTTATTGTCTTCAACTGAAGTGCAGTTAGCCGCCCGCGCCAACAAGCGCGCTGCGCTCGTCTTACCAACGCCACGCGGGCCTGTAAAGAGATAGGCATGAGAGATGCGCCCGGTGGCAATCGCGTTTTTGAGCGTGCGCACCACCGGTTCCTGCCCGACGAGTTCGTCAAAGCTCTGTGAGCGATATTTGCGGTAGAGGGAAGAAGAGGCTGCCATAAACTCCCACTGGCGGCGAAGAATAGAAAGCGCCACCTGCGTAGATATTATACCTCACGGAAGGGGTGGGGGCAACAATTTGCACTGGGGACGATGGACGATGGACGATTGCAACCATCGCCCATCGTCCATCGTCCATCGTCTATCATCACACCAACCCGTGTTCAATCGCATATCGGGTCGCCGAGCCACGCCCCGATAGCTCTAGTTTGCTGTAGATGGAGGTGAGGTGAGCGTGGACCGTGTGGCGGCTGAGGGAGAGTTGGGCTGCTACCTGGATGTCGCTCAGGCCAGCGGCTACCAGGCGCAGCACTTCCAGTTCGCGGTTACTCAATATGGTAGGGGTGGCTTTGCTGCTTATTACGACGGGTTGCTGCTGTTCCTTTGCAGGTAGGTCTTGGAGGGCAAAGGCAATAGCATCATCGAGGGTCATGACCTTGCCTTGCTCCCAGGCAGCCGCAAACGCCGCTTCGTCTAGTTGCGGGCGTGTCACAGCCAGATTGCGCTCGTAGTCGGTAAGGTCAGGGTCTTCCAGGACGAGGCCAATAGATTCGCGGAGAGTCTCCGATGCCCCAAACAGGCGTGCAGCGCGATCTGGCAGGCGGGCCACCCCTGCCACGCCCGCCAACCCCGCCAGGCAAGCGGCGATGCCACTCTTCACGCCCTTCTCATGGTAGTACGTCAGGCTTTCACAGAATAGTGAGTGCGCCAGCCTGTAATCTCCGAGGTGGAGGGCTATGTATGCCAGATTGTGGAGGGGGCTGGCTATGTCCTTGCTTCCAAATGCTCGGAACGTCTCCAGGCACTCCTCGTAGAGCGCGCGGGCTGCTTCATAATCACCTTGCTCCCGCACCAGGTCCCCCAGGTTGTTGAGCGATTGGGCTATGCCCCACCTGTCGCCAAGTTCGCGGCGTATCGCCAGGCTTTCTTCTAATAAAGCGCGCCCGCGCTCATACTCCTCCTGCTGCTGAACCACAATCGCCAGAACATTGAGGGTGTAGGCCGTGCCCTGTTTGTCGCCTAGCTCCTTAGACATAGCCAGGCTCTCCTCAAGGAGGGCGCGAGACATAGCGGCCTCGCCCTGTGGATAGGCGAGCAGCGCCATGCCAGAGAGCGCCCTTGCTCGCTCGATAGTAGGGGCGGGTCTCTGTGCCCGCCCTTGCTCAGATCTCTGTGCCCGCCCTTGCTCAATATCGCTAGCGTCAAGCGCCAATTTTACCCACTTGCGTCCTTCCGTAAGATAACCGCGTTGAAACCAGAAACGTGAAAGCGCGCCCGCCATGCGCAGAGCCATATCACTCCCGCCATTCCCCAACGACCACTTCAGCGCCGCCCGCAGATTGTCGTGCTCTCTCTCCAACCGCGTCAGCCATGCTACCTGCTCCAAACCACGCAGTTCCGGCTCTGCGGTCTCGGCAAGTTCCAGGAAATAACAAGCGTGTTTCCTGCGCGCCTGGTCCCCCTCCCCATTCTCTTCAAGCCTCTCTGTAGCGTACTCGCGTATGGTTTCGAGCATGGCAAAATACGGCTCTCCTCCCTCTTGCTCGTCTTGCCTCAGCAGGCTTTTATCCACGAGCGATGATAGGCCGTCCAGGAGGTCAATGTCTGCGGGAGTGGGGGGGGGGGGGGGGGGGGGGGGGGGGGGGGGGGGTGCGGGGCCCCCCCCCCGCCCCCCCCACCCCCACCCAACCACCAA
>JBBQIC010000223.1:0-6902 GCA_038324555.1 Chloroflexia bacterium | reverse complement strand
ATACCTCGACGACAAGCGAGAACTGCTCGCTTCGCCCTACAAACTCGGTCCTATCAGCCTCCCGCCTCTGCCCTATCTCGCGCCGTTGCTCTTGCTGTGGGCGTTGGCTATCGTGCTCTTTGTCGTGCAGAAAGACCTGGGGAGTGCGCTACTCTTCTTCGGAATATTCCTGGCTATGCTCTACGTCGCCAGTGGGCGGCCTTTTTACGTGATAGGTGGGCTTGGACTGTTCTTCGCGGCGGCTTACTCTCTCAATTCCCTGCTGGCTTCGCAGTTCACCCATATACAGAAGCGCGTGGACATATGGCTCAACCCCTGGCCCGTAGGCAGCAACGAGGGCTACCAGATAGTGCAGTCGCTGTTCGCGTTGGCATCGGGTGGTGTGCTGGGGAGCGGCATCGGCTTCGGCTCGCCCGGCTATATCCCAGCAGTGCAGACCGACATGATAATAGCCGCCATCGGCGAAGAACTCGGCTTGGCGGGCACTCTAGCCGTCATCGCCCTGTTTATGCTGCTCGTCTATAGAGGCTACCACATAGCCCTGCTTGCGCGCACAGGCTACGAGCAGTTGCTGGCGGTGGGCTTGACCACCATACTCGGCTTGCAAACCCTGATCATCATAGGCGGGGCCATCAAAATGATCCCACTCACAGGCATCACCCTGCCGTTCATTAGCTACGGAGGCTCGTCACTGATAACTAACTTCGTCATTGTAGGGCTGCTGCTGCGAATCTCGGCGAACGTGAAACGTGAAACGTGAAACGTGAAACGTGAAACGTGAAACGTGAGACGTGAATTACGATAATTACGTTTCACGTTTCACGCATCAGAACTATGTCAACTACAATACGCAACGTGATACGCACCTTCGCCCTTCTGGGGGCCATTGGGCTGCTCGCTTATGGGCTGGTGAGCGGGACGATTGTCGCTTCGCCTACCGATCCGCCCAATGATAGCGTGTGGCTTGTTTGCCTGGGGCTGGCCTTTCCACTCTTGCTGATTTACGCTATGCTAACGGTCGCTGGTGGTCCCACCGTGGAACGGCCTACGCCAGAGGCGCGGTTCCGGCGCAACGTGCAGCAGCTTGGGGGCTTCTTGCTGGTGGGGTTCGCGCTGCTTAGTCTGCACCTGCTGAGGGAGCAGATCGTGGCTGCTGCTTCGATCAAGGGTGCGACAGTCACGACTACATCGGGCAGCATCATACAGGACCCGCGTAAAGTGCCCGAACAGTTGCGCGTGCAGCGCGGGGCAATTATCGCGGGAGACAGAGTGATAGCCGCCAGCGAGGTCATATCACCTTCGCGCCTTGTCCACCGCGTTTATCCTGAGCCGAACATATCATACCTGGCGGGCTATTACAACCCTACCATTTATGGCTCGGTGGGCCTGGAAGACACGTTTGACCGCTATCTATCGGGCAAGGAGGCGCTCGACCCGATCCTGGAACAGCAACGTACCATACTGCATCGCCCGGCGGTTGGCAACGACCTATACCTGACAATAAACCCTACCTTGCAGGACGTGGCCCAGAACACACTCGGCAAGCGCACGGGCGCGGTGGTGCTGCTGGACGCACAGAGTGGGGCTATTCTGGCCCTTGCCTCCTGGCCTCACATTGACCCTCAGCAGCTTTCATTCAACCCTTACATCCAGGATACCGACGCCGAGAACAAACGCATCATAGACTATTTCAACGCCGTCCAGAACGCACCCGACAGGCCGCTCGTCATGCGCGCCACGCAGGGCCTTTACCCGCCCGGTTCGACTTTCAAGACGGTCACGGCTGCGGCGGCTATTGATACCAACACGGCGAAGCCGACCACTATCTACACCGATACGAATGGCAAAATCAAAGTAGAAGCGGGTGGTTACGTCCACCATGACTGCTCGACTTGCCGCCCGCACAATCACGGGCCGGAGTTCACAATGGCGGAGGGGTACAAGTGGTCGCTCAACGTAGTCTTTGCCCAGCTAGGAGTGCAGGCGGGCAGGGACAGGATGATAGAATACGCACAGCGGTTCGGGTTTGGCACCGCCTATGATATTGGCCTGCCCGTCGAAGCCAGCCGTTTATCGCCCGACCTGGACACGCTCAAAAGTCTCAACGCACTTGCAGCTACGGCCTATGGGCAGGCAGAGGTGCAGGCCACGCCCTTGGAGATGGCCCTGATAGCGGCAACCGTTGCCAGGGGAGGCGAACTGCCCGCGCCGTACCTGGTGGCTTCTATAAAGGACCACGAGACGGGCCAAACCCTTGTGAACGCCCAGCCGCATACGCTCAAGTCCGTATTGTCTGCTCAAACCGACGCTGACCTGAAGCAGATGATGCTCACTTCGGTCCAGTCGGGCTGGGCGAAGGGCGCGGCAATTGCAGGCTTCACGGTTGGCGGCAAGACGGGCACCGCCGAAACAGGCAAAGGCACGTCACATTCCTGGTTCATTGGCTTCGCGGGCAAGGACCCCAATCACCCCCAATACGCTATCGCCGCGATGGTAGAAGAAGGCGGCGAAGGCACGAGAGTAGCTCTACCACTGGCAAGAACCGTATTGGCGGCGGCGCTTGGCGCGCGTTAAGATTGATTTACTCACCTTACGCAGGCACTCTAGCCCGGCGGCTAGAGTGCCTGCGTAAGGTGAGTGATTTACCAAAGGAAGAAGCCAAACTCATCATCTGAGTTTGGCTTCTTCCTTTGTTACAGGCTCTCTGAGAGAAAGCCCAGGCGCTTCTTAATTACTGGTTATTGGTAGGCCCGTAGTCAACGACCCTTGTGCCTGTGGGGTGCGGGAAAGGTGTGCGGGTAGCCTGGTGTGTAGGCTCAGGGTGCGGTGTGCGAGTAGGGCATCCAACGCAAGGTGTGCGTGTGGGATTTGGGGTCCAGTGGGGCCACCATGTAGGGAGGGGGAAAGGCGTGCGAGTAGGACACCCAACGCAAGGAGTGCGAGTGGGCGGACGTGTAGGTTCAGGGCGCGGCGTGCGAGTGGGGCAACCCACGCAAGGTGTGCGGGTTGGGGGCATTGTGGGGTGTGGGTATGGTGTGCGGGTAGGGCAGCCTACGCAAGGTGTGCGTGTGGGATTTGGGGTCCAGTGGGGCCACCATGTAGGCCACCAGGTCGGGCTAACATCGGGAGACGTCCCGTCTTGGCCCTGATCTTGATCGCCCTGGTTTTGATCCTGGCCGTCCTGGTTTTGATCCTGGCCTGTTTGATCCTGGTTCTGATCAGCGTTCGATCCGTCCTGATTATTGGAATTCGCGTCAGTGTTTGCCGGACTTGTATTGGTAACGCCGGTACTACCGTTGCTGCCCACAGTGGGTGAGGCCGATGCCGACCGCGCGCCAATGGCGACTACCGCGAATGCAACCAACATCGTAAATACCATGCCCATGATGATGGCTGTCAACTGCATACGGGTTTTCTTGTTATCTACCATTCTTCTCTCCTTCTTAGTTTGAATATAGCCAATAGCAGGGAGCGTGCTCCCTGATTTGCTCCTTATTATACCCTTGTTGTCACTAAAGCCTTCAATGTTTTTGGATAATTCTCCACCAATTTACAAAATTGGCGCTATGACAGCTTGCCTGGCGCCTAATAGTCTCGGCTCACGGGGAAGGCGTATCGGTTGGCGTGTTGGTAGGCTCGCTTGTGGGTGATGGTGTATCAGTGGACGTACCGGTAGGCTCGCGTGTAGGTGGCGGCGTATCGGTCGGCGTGTCGGTTGGCTCGCCTGTGGGCGCTGCCGTATCGGTTGCCATCGGTATGCGTGTGAAGGTAGGCTGCTGTGTATATGTGGGTGTAAATGTAGAGGTAGGCCACGGCGTGTGCGTGGGACGAGGCGTGGGCCACCACGTAGGAAGCGGAGGCCAGGTGGGCCATACAAAGGGTGTGTGGGTAGGTGTAGGCGTTAGGGTGGGGCACCCATCGCAAGGCGTGCGGGTTAGCGTCGGCGTGCGAGAAGGACGTGGTGTACGTGAGGGTTCCTCTGTATGGGTGGGGAAACGTGTGGCCGTAGACGTGCGCGTTGGCCGAGGCGTCCATGTAGGTGTATATGTGTTGGTGGGCGCCGACGTGCTGCTGGGCTGCTGCGTCCATGTGGGCGTATATGTGTTGGTGCCTTGTGGCGTGAATGTAGCCACCTGTGTGTTTGTGTGTTGAGGTATCCATGTGGGTATTGGCGTATTGGTTCTTGTCAGCGTGCCCTGTGGGGTTGGGGATGGTGTGCTTGTATGCGTCTCGATACGAGTCTGTTCGGGTGTGCTTGTATTAGTATAAGATGGCACACGGGCAGGCGTACGCACTCTGGATGGCGTGTGCGTCGGGAGGGGAGTATGGGTTGGTGGCGCGGACGTAGAAGGCGGCGACTGAGTATAGGTTGGCGACGGTAAGTGTGTAAGAGTAACAGTAGGCGATATGGGCTGTGCGGGTGTCGAGCCAGGCAGCACGGTAAAGGCAGGCAGCAGAGTGCTGGTTGCACTGGCGGCCACGATTGGAACGTGGACCTGTGCCTGCGGCTGAGAAGGCGCGCTTGTTGGCTGCGCAGGAGGCAGCGGCAGCGCGGGATAGGTCGGCTTGCGTAGAGGCGGGTTAGGGTCCTGCACGATCGGCAGGGGCGCTGGCGTGTTGGGCAGCACTGGATTCACCTGGCTGACAGTGGCTATGGACTGTGGAGTCGGTACCATGGTCAGCGTAGGGCGCGGTGCGGCGGTAGGCGGGGTAGGTATAGGTATCGAAGTTGTGGTAGCAAGTTCGGTTGGCGTCGAAGTAACGTAATCGTCTACGTTGATAACGCGAACGGGGACGTGTGGCTTGAATATCTGCTTGATAAAACCTAGTTGGGCTGCGCCTACAACGGCAGAGGTCATTAGCATCAGGACGACGATGGCCGTTGCGAAGCTGGAACGTCCGAACCACATAGGTGTGGAAGCTGCGATGCGCCTTGCCAGACGGTCCTGCATGGCAACAACCCGGGAGTGGGATTGAACGGGATAGCCCAAAGCGGCTTTTATAGCGCCACCCATGCTGGCTTTGACGATGCGCGCGAGGGCCAGGCGGTGGCGGCAGGCTTCACACCCTGCGGCATGGCGTTCCAGGGCGGCGCGCGTGGAGAGCGGGAGCAGGCCGTCTATGTAGGCTTCGTATAGTTTATCCAGTTGTCGGCAATCTATTTTCATACCTCTACTTTCCCTTCACTTCCTTCGCGTTGCTCAGGACCAGGGCTTCAGCAGTGGAACGCAAGGTACGATTTTCAAGTTGTGCCCGCACCAAACGCCGTGCGTAATGAAGACGAGAATATACGGTCCCTTCCGGGCATTCGAGGATTTCCGCGATTTCCGGGCAGGACATGTCCATGTAGTAGTGCAGCACCAATACGGTGCGATGTTCGGGTCGCAGCTTTGACAATACGTCTTTGACTGTACGGCGCAGTTCGGTGCTCAGGGCGTAATCTTCGGGAGCGCCGAGGACCGAGAGGTCTTCAAGCTCTATGGCGTCATCGCCGTCAATGGGAGTGCGTCTCCAGAGATGGTGAAGGAAGTTACGCCGCCGGTGCGTATTACATGCGTTGATGGTTAATTTCGTAAGCCAGGTGCGCATACTGGCGCGCTCAGGTTTGTATGAAGGAAGGGCTTTGTATACCCGCAAGAACACATCCTGGGTGACGTCTTCGGCGTCCTGGGCGTTGCCAAGCAGGGTGTGTGTCAGACTGTAGACGTAGGCACGGTGAGCATTAAACACGATATCAAACGAATCGGTCTGTACCGACTCGCTCTCGAGCGCCATGTAGCTTCCGCTCATAGGTTCACCATGCTCATGGGTGGAGCCTTCGCATCATGCAGGAATATATACACAACCCGATACAAATCCCTTCAAGGATTCAGGGCCAATTCAATGCGAGTTTTGGAGGGGCTGTCTTGATGCTATGATAAAGCTAGTAGTTGGATGTTGTCAATGGGCAATTTTTTGGGTGGGAGGATTCAAGATTGCGAGAGGGGGATGGGTAGGGTATCCCCCTCCTCTTTTTGAGGCTGTGGTTTTGGGCTATGTATTACCCGCGCCAGACCATGGTCTGGCTGTTGATTTGGGTTGGCTGGGTATTGAACGCTCAGTCTTTTGTGCTGGCTACAGCATTAGCGCTTTGAGGCCTGGGTTGTTATGGGTAATACATAGCGCGAAGCGTGACGTGTGAGAAATGCAAAGCGGCCACTTTTACTTCCTCTATATATATTAAGGGCGATTTGGGTGAAAATGGGCCAACGAGTTTGGGGTTTTGGGGTGGAGTTTTCCACATCTTTGGGTGGGATGGAAGGGGAAGATTGCTGATGATACTAATCGGCGTGTGGTGGAAGCCCCTTGTAGCGGTTCACGTATATTTCTTGTACCTGCGCTGAGAACTTCTCAATTCTTAGGGGCGATTATGAGCGTTCTATTCCCTGTTGATTCGTCTATCGCGTAACTTCTTCCAAATATCGCGGAGTATTTTAGCATCCTTAGTATCTAATCCCAAGTTGTCTATGAGGAGAACTTTATCTGTCATGTCTAAAACGACCTCTATCTCGCCTTTCAATAGGAACTTGTTGATTTCGCAAATATCTAAAGCGTCGGTTCCTACGAGCGGTAACGGCAGTTTTCCAGCTTCTCTCGGCTCTAATTCAAGCACGCCACCTCCGTAGCTACGACCGATAACCTCGGTGAAGGCGAAGGTTAGCGAGTTCAAGAACGCCGTTGTAATATTAGCTGCTTTTGTGCCGTTAAGCAGTTTGACACGGTGAATTGTATCTGTGCAGGTGGCACTTGCTTCATTTAGTATTATCTTAGGATAACTGTGTACTTGTCTAAGCATGAACGCTTGTGGCGTCCAAACTGACGGGACAGTATACCAATGCTTGCGTATTCTGCACTTGTATCCT
>JBBQIC010000222.1:0-6907 GCA_038324555.1 Chloroflexia bacterium | reverse complement strand
CTTGCCGCGCGAGCCTACGAGGTACGCAGCGACCATAGCCTTGCCGTGTCCAGGCGTCAGCGCGTGCAAACCACCAAGTAACATAGCCAGCAGCAACATGCCCAGCCCACTCCATAGCTCGCCGCGCCACCCGGTTATCATACTATGGACCTGGTCCTTCAGGCCGACTATCAGGTTAGAGCTTTGATTGGATGGCGCGGTGGCGCTGGCTGTGCTGCCCTGGCCTGTGCTGGATATGGGAGTGGGAGCCGTATAAGGGGCGATAGCCAACTGCCCGGAAGGGACGTTCCTGGCTTGCTCGGCGGTGGGCAGAATGTACACAACCTGGTACGTAGCCGGGTATTTGGCCTGGGCCAGGGAGACGGGCTTGTTGTCGTTCGCCACGTCGCCTGCTACACTCAGGTAATACTCGTCATAGGTCAGATAGTTGTCGCCGTAGGTGAGACGAATACGGTGCTTACCCGACGCGGGAGCCGGTAGCGTTGACGTGTAGTTGACGACTATCGGGTGGTCAATGCTGGACAGCAAAGCGTCCCGGCTGATGCTTGGAACCTGACTCATCTGTAGCTGCAAAGGCGCGTTGTCGAGAGCCACCTGCAACTTCGAGAGATGGTCTTTGATCCAGTTCTGCCGCTCGGCCTCCGATACGTTGCCGTCCCCGTCAGTATCTATCTTGCGGTAGACTTCGGGAACCAGTTCGGGGCTTATACGCAGGTAAGACTGTACCGTGAGGGTGCGGTCCGTCATATTTAGTATGTAATCGTGGAGCACCGAGGGGGCCGGGTGACCAAGCGGGGCGGCTTTTGATTGTTGAGCTACAAAGAGCCAACCTGATAGCATGAATACAAGCGTTAGAACGATTTTGGATTTTGGATTTTGGATTTTGGATATAATCATTTCTATATTGCGATGACCCGCGATGCCTAACTGTGTTGGCATCTTTCATACTTTTATCGCGGGTATCGTTTCCTCATCCTCTTCAGTATGAGAGGGGAAAACTGGGTCTTCTTCCTCTAAGATAAGTGGTTCTGATACGGCACTTAGAATAAGTTCTAATTCTTCACTCTTCACTTCTAAAATATCTGACCCCGGCCTGCCCTTCGAGCGGGTGCGTCTCAGGACGGCGTTTCGCACCACCTGTAGATCGCCGGGCGTAATCAGGCGCAGCAACAATGCCCCCGCTAGATAGACCAGCCCGCCAGCAGGGATATACAAAAGCAGCGACACTCTTAGGCTTTGCAATAGAGCGACTATTAATACCATCATAACGGTAACTGCGCCAATTTGCAACCCCTTTTGTACAACTTCGTTATGCCGAAGTTGGCGCGGGAGCACGAACCACGCCCAAATGACCAGCGCGGTCTCCCCAATCAGGTTGGCCATAGCGGCCCCTGTCGCCCCGTTGGCGAAGCTCTTGTTGTTCTGGAACCAGAGTATGAGGCCCACATAGAGCGGCGGGAATATGCACACCGCGAAGGCCGATATTTTCACCCATTGTTTCTCTTGCCCTATCGCCACAGCCATCGTCGCCAGCACCATCAGCAGCCCCGTCATAGGCAGCGCCAATGACATGAGGGCCAATGGCAGCGCCGAATTCATAAACTCCGGCTTGTAAGGCAAAAAGCGCAGAATATCCGGCGCGGCTATCGCTACCCCTGCCCCGATTGGGGCCATAATCATTAGTGTCGTAACGAGCGTGCGGATAGAGTTCTTGTTGAAATCGCTCTCCGACCGGGTGTACATCTGGCAAAGTATGGGTAAGGCCACCGCCGAAATGGTCGCCGGAATCACCACCAGCACGTTGGTTATCTGCCCGGCAGCGCCAAACCAGCCAACCACATGCGAGTGCTGCTTATCGGTCAGCAGGCTCAGAAGCGTCGCGTCAATTTGCCCATATGCGGTCTGGAGGAAGCCCCACAGGAAGAGCGGCATGCCGCCAATAAGCAGCGCCCTCATGATCGTTTTATCCAGGCTGAACTTTATGGGGTGATGCCGGAAGTAGTAGGCGAGGACGATTACCAGCTCTATCACCATGCCGAGGGGCAGGGAGAGCGCATAGGTCACGGCGTCGGCGCCGAGCAGGAGCATACCGACACCCACGCAGGTAGCAATGATTTGCCCCACTCCCGCCGCGATAGCCTTCCAACCCATCTGTCCAAGCGCCTGCAAGCCGGACTCGAAGACGTTGGAGATGCTAAAGATGGTCATCTGCACGCCGATAATCAGGAAAATCGTAAGCGTTTGCTGGGGATAACCCAGGAGATTCGCCACAGCCATGAGCAGACCCAGCACGACCACGCCCATGACGACGCGCAGCACGAATGCGTTACTGATGTAGCTGTCGGCCAGCGCCTTGTCGCGCGCTACTGCCCTGACCAGATAGGTCGAGGTGCCCAACGAGGAAAAGATGCCGAAGAAGGTGGTAAAAGAAATAGCCAGTGTGACCACTCCAAGACCTTCAGCGCCGAGTTTGGAGGGCAACACCAACACCCTCAGTAGATTCACCAGAAGTGGAAACCAGCTAGAACCAAGTACGATTATGACGGTGCGTAAAGTTCCCGGTCCGCCGCGATTCATTTGTCCTCCAACGATAGGGAATAGGGTGAACCGGTAGGGGCGCACGGCCGTGCGCCCCTACCGGTTCACCCTATTCCCTATCAAGGCCCCATGAGCTTATTCCCAAAGTCAGTAACCGTATCCGTACTCGATACGCCTATGCGCGTTAGCCCGTACATAAAGGCATTGGTCGTGTGCTGCTTGGCCTGGCCGATGACTACCGATGCGTGGAAGCCACTATGCGCGATATACCACTCTGCTGCGCCGGTACTGAAGCCGTAAGGGAACGCAAAGCTGGCGGCTGTGCTTCCGTTGAGGAAACTTATCAGGTCGCGCTGGGTGCCCCATGTCTCCGCTTGCAGTTGAGTGTTAGTCAGGCTACGAACGTCCGCGTGGTGCTGCGTATGCGAATCAATGTTGAAGTTGGCGTTCTGCATTGCCTGCACCATGTTCCAGGTCATGTGGAGGTGCTGAGGCTCGTTGCCGAAGTCCCAGCTATTCATCTGGCCCATGTACTGGGTCACAGCGAAGATGCTCCCTCTCAGGCCCCTAGTCTGCATGATCGGCAGGGCGTTATCGTAGACGTTCTGGTACGAGTCGTCGAAGGTCAGCCACACGGGGTTGACGGGGAGCGCGACGCCTTTATAGATGTAGTTGTAGATGTCGTCGCCCGTAACAGTATGCCAGTTGTTCGCTACCAGGTAGTCCATCTGCTGCTGGAAGTTGTTCACCAGCACGTAATTATTGCCGAGCTGGCTTGGGTTGATGGAATGGTACATCATGATGGGCACACCAACATCAGTTATTGCTGGTAGTAGGTTGGTTACCGTGAGCACGTTCATCGGGTTAGTAACGTCAATAGTGCCCGTGAAGGTGGGGTCGCCAAGCTCCCACACCACGTCATATGAGTCGCTCGCCAGGTAGCGCGGGATGGCAAAGGCACGGGTAAAGGTACTGTTGCCAACAGGTAGGCTTACGAGCGCATCTCGCATAAGGTCCGTAGTAAAGGCGCTACCCGAATGCGGTTTGATACGCATTTTCAGGATAATCTGCTTTACCTGGCCGCTAGTGTTACTCATGGGGAACGTGCCGGTGATATAGTTGAGCACGCCCGCTTGCAGAGTAATAGAAGCCGGACTCACGCCTGGAGTGCCGCCGAACGTGACAGAGCCTCCGGGGATATTAGTCGAGCCGCTAACTGCTGCCCATATATGGTCTTTGCCTGTCCTGGAATCGAGCGTATTGCCGTTCGATGGGTTGACCAGCGACCAAATCACGTCGTAACTACCCGCGCTTATTGTTGAGGGCACTGTGAAGTTGCGGCTGAAGGCGCTTATACCAGTGGGCGCGCTCACAGTCACCTGGTTAGCTGCATCATCAATAGCGCCAAAGCTCGCCTGTCCGCTCGGCGCGATCTGCCCGCCAAGACGAACAGACGCCGTGCTACCGGTGGTGTTATTGATGCTATACATTAGCGAGAAACTGCTGCCCGCATTAATGGTCTGGCCTCCAACCGGCCCCCATGTATTCAGTATGACCACCGAACCGCCGGGGGTGGGCACGGTCGTAGCGGTATAGGTGGGTATGACGACAGAAGGCGTGGGCGTGGCCCCAACGATGGTCAGCACGCTGGTCAGCGTCGGTCCACCATAGTCAATAGTGAAGGTGCGGTCCCACATATCGTAGATTATGTTATAGCCGGAATTGGGCGTGTCACTTGTGTAAATATAGAAAGGTCGCGTCCAGGTTGAAGTGCCCGCTGGGACGCTGACCAATATATTATCACCCGGATCGTCATAGTTAGTGGTGCCCCTCTTGATTTGCGCCGTGAGTACGTACTGCGCGGCGGCGGGGCTATAGATTGTGTAGGTGAGCGTCACGTTCGCGCCCTGGAATACGCTGGACGGCGAGAAACCTACCGAAATCACCGACGGAGTGCTTGACGGATTGGGCGTCGGCGTCCTGGTTGAAGTCAACGTCCTTGTCGGTGTGTTGCTTATAGTAGGTGTGAGGGTGATCGTGTTGGTGGGTGTGTTAGTCGGGGTAAGGGTGGACGTGTTAGTTGGTATGGGCGTAAACGTGTTAGTCGCGGTGTTAATAGGCGTGTTGCTAGGTGTAATGGTGGGCGTAGGAGTAGCAGTATTCGTAAGCGTGCTGGTAGGTGTAAACGTAGAAGTGCCCGTAGGAGTATTAGTGCGCGTATTGGTGGGCGTATAGGTCCGTGTAAAGGTGGGGGTAGGTGTACCAGCTACTAAAGGTGGCGCTCCGGCATGGCCGGTGTAGGCCCTCAGCAGGGTAAAATCCCCGATATTCACGATGTTGTCGCCGTTGAAGTCGGCGCGAGCATCGAATCCTGTGTCGCCGGAAGACGTGCCGAATGCAATCCGCATGATGTTGAAATCGAGTATATTGATCAGGTTGTCGTCGTTAGCGTCCCCAACCAAAAGCGTGCCGAAATCAACCGGGTTCGACCCTACTTGCAGAGTAGCGTTGGTTGAGTTAGCCAGCATTTGGCGGTTCTTGACACGTAAGTCGAAGTTGCCAGCAGAGGGCATTGGCAGTGTGAAATACCCGCTCGCGTCTGTTGTAGCGACGTATTGAGTAATGATCCCTGTGGTGTTCAGGCGGGCAGTGAGGGTTATGGGGATGATCCAACGCGGGTCGGGAGGGTTGCCACGACCCACCAGGGTCGCGTGGCCCAACAAGACCACTCCCGAATCAGGCAAAGTTTGTGTTGGCGTATTAGTCAGCGTATTCGTAGGGACAGGCGTATTGGTCTGGGTGGGAACATCGGTAGGCGTATCGCTGGGAGTGGGCGTATCCGTAGGCGTGTCGGTCTGTGTAGGTGTATCGGTAGACGTAGGCGTATCCGTAGAGACAGGTACATCAGTTTCGGTAGACGTAGGCGTATCGGTATCCAACGGCGCGACAAGTCTGGCGCTCACATGCGCTGATACCGGAAGCGAGATAAGAGCATTGTCACGCGCAAAAGCCGGATTCGCGGAATATGTAACTGCTATGCTAAGGCTAATACCGAGCAAGAGTCCTATAATTGACAATGCCAGCAACCTAGTTTGCCATTGGCGCACTGGATGGCAAGCTCTCAACGTTTATGCCTCCGATGTAGGGGCAAGGCGAGAGAGTAGTTTTTATTCCTACTCTCTCGCCCTATTTCCTACTTGATCTTGATATATCTCGTGGGTACAAATAAACCTTACCAATTTTCCAAACCAAAAACAATAGCATTTGTCACATTGTAAGATTTATTGAGGCATAGATCGATACTTGCCAGGGCACAAACTCCCCCATTTATCCCAAGCATATCCAAAGCTGTCACGCTCGCCCACAACATATATTGTAGGCGAGCGTGGTATATGCCTGATTAACTGTCGTCGGACTGAATCTTACAGAAAAGTCATCTTTCTGGGAGATAGGGAGAGGGAATAGGAAGAGGGAATAGGGTGAGGGAATAGTTTCTTTTCTATTCCCTCACCCTATTCCCTCTCCCTACTTCCTACGGTTGCGTAATCTTGCTGATGAACGTCGGCAGGGTGTCGGTGTCGGCGATGCCTATGCGCGTCAGTTCGTACAGGTCAACGTAGTCGGTGTGCTGCTTGGCCTGCCCTATGATGGTGGCGGCGTGGAAGCCGCTGTGGGCCAGGAGCCACTTGGCGGTATCGGGATATTGGCCGTAGGGATAGGAGAAGCTGCTGCCCGGAGTGCCGAGGAAGCTAACCAGGTCGCGTTGCGCGCCCCATATCTCGGCTTGCTGCTGCGCGAAGTTCAGGTCGTAAAGGTGGATGTGGCGCTGAGTGTGCGAGTCGGCTGTGAACCCTGCGTCCTGTATGCTTTGTAACATATTCCAGGTCATGTGCAGGTGCTGAGGCTCGCAGCAGATGTCCCAGCTGTTCATCTGACCCATGTACTGAGTGACTGCGAAGATGCTCCCTCTCAGACCTCTTGCATGCACGATCGGCATGGCATAGTCATAGGCATTTTGGTAGGAGTCGTCGAACGTGAGCCATATAGGATTGGAGGGTAGCGCCGTGCCCCTATAGACGTAGTTATAAAGCTCATCGCCGGTGATGGTGTGCCAGCCGTTGTTCACCAGGTAGTCCATCTGCTGGGTGAAGTTGGCGACCGAGACCCAGTTGCCGCCCGCCGTGCTTGGATTGATGTTGTGGTACATCAGGATAGGCACGCCTGCGTTGGAGATGACCGATGGGTTGGTGATTTGCAGCGCGCTGGCTGTAGATAGAGTGTCTATAGCTCCGTTGAAGCTGGGATCGCCAAGCTCCCACACCACGTCGTAAGAGCCGGAAGGCAGGTAGCGCGGTATGGCGAAGCCCCG
>JBBQIC010000221.1:0-6920 GCA_038324555.1 Chloroflexia bacterium | reverse complement strand
CGGGTTTATGCTCACAGAACGCATTGTTGTACGGTGGGGAAGCTGTCTCGTCACCTATTCACCTCGTGTGGTCCCTGGCCTGCCAGGGCTACAAGTCGCCGACTACACCAACCCCTTCCTCGAACGGGCAATCCGTAGTTTTTGATCACGGCTTCAAAGAGTTCCACGACAACCAACCGGACCTTGTTGGTAGTCCGCTGGACAACGAATATCCCGACAGGTCAAACGCTGCCATTACTCATCAAGACACTACTAACGGCCATCTAGTATACATACCTCTTGTAAAACCAGGGCCAGACACGATTAACGCATCGAATGATCAAACACTCGCTGTAGGCTATTTCACTAGCAAGAAAGATGGCAAGGTATATCTATTTCAGTTCACCAAGGCTGGCAACCACTTCTATGAAGTGACGCAGCCCAAGTGAGGACCGTGAAAAAATGCCCGTAGAACTACCTGCCAATATTGTACTCTCGCCGCCGGGGTCTTCATTTCTAGATGCGCTCACCCCCGACCTGACCGCGCTCGACGAGCGGCTAAGGCGCGCCATAGATCGTCTGCGCCGCACTCAGCCCGATAACGACAGCCCTGCCCATCGCGGCCTGGTGATTGACGAAGACAACGTGGACGCCTGGCTCACCAATTTGGGCGTTGCAGGCGCGGGAGAATCGCAAGGCGATACTCTTCCCGTTGGTTTGCCGGGTAACGAGGGTGGACGGCTACGGGCGCTTGGCGACTTGTTCGGGCTGGGGTATTTTGAGCGCGCCTTGCTGCTGACGGTTTTGGCCCCGGAAGTTGATGTGGCATATGCGAACCTCTATGCTTATGCGCAGGATGATGTTACATGCAAGTACGCCACACTCGCCTTAGTCGCCTCGCTGTGGGGCGACGGGACGGCAGACCGCATAATAGCGCGCGACATGTTGGACCCCACCGCCCTGTTGCGCCGCCACCTGCTTGTGAGCATAGACGACTCGTTAGAAAACCCCACGTCTCTACTTTCCAGGCCATTACTTCTTGACGGGCGAATAGCCTCATTTCTGCTTGGCTCAATTGCCCCAGACCAGGCGCTTGCCGAGGCAGTGACCACAGTTATGCCGGGCGAGCGCCAGGGTGGTCTTGTCGGCCAGGTCCTCTCTGATAACCAGATGAGGAGTCTGGCGGAGTTAGCCTTCTCGGTTATATCAGCATCCGCAAGTGCAGCAAACTCCCCCAATAGACAAGAGCCGCCTGCCGCCAACGCACCCGCGAATAGGCAGGGCCTGGTAGTGTGGATGCGCGGGCCGGAGAGACAGTCTAAGAGGCTTATCGCCGCGCAACTTGCCTCGGCGCTGGACCGACCTCTGCTGATCGTAGACACTCCTATGCTGACCGCAACGGCGGGCGACCCTCGGAAGCGCCTCTATCGTGTCCTGCGTGAAGCCAGGCTGCAAGGTGCGCTTCTCTTTTGGGCAGACGCAGATGCGCTCCTCTCGCGCCGCGAAGACACAGGGGCGGACTCGATGTCGCTATTAGCACAGTTGTTGGTGAGTTCGCCTGCCTGCTCGTTATTCGACATACGAACCGCGCTTCCGTTGCACATGGCTGCCGGGCCGCTATCTATCGAGTTGGACTTTCCTGCGCCGTCGAACGCCCCCCGCCAGGCGTTATGGGAGCGCGCCCTGGGCGGCGCGACTCGGTTGGCAGCCGACGTGGACTTGCCCCTCCTTACCGGCGCTTTCCGCCTGACGGGTGAGCAGATCGAGGCTGCGGCTCGCACGGCCCGACAGACTGCCATCTGGCGCGCCGCATCCTCCCGCAACTCGGACGACCTGCAAATTACGATGCGCGATCTGCTCATGGCTTGCCGTTCCCACTCGAATCAGGGGCTGGGGATGCTCTCCAAAAAGATCGTGCCGCGCTACACCTGGAACGACCTCGTGCTGCCTACCGACCGCCTGACCCAACTGCGCGAAATGACCCACCATATCCGCTACGCCCCCATCGTCTTCGAGCAGTGGGGCTTCGACCGCAAGTTGTCGGGCGGCAAGGGCTTGAACGTACTTTTCGCCGGGCCGCCCGGAACCGGCAAGACGATGGCGGCAGAAGTGCTGGCTACCGACCTGGGCCTTGACTTATACAAGATAGACCTATCGAGCATCGTCAGTAAATACATTGGCGAGACAGAAAAGAACCTTGAGAATATATTCAAGGAGGGAGGAACCAGCAACGCGATCCTCTTCTTCGACGAGGCTGACTCGCTCTTTGGCAAGCGCTCGCAGGTGAAAGACAGCCACGACCGCTACGCCAACATCGAGATAAGCTACCTGCTGCAACGCATGGAGGAATACGACGGCATAGTTATCCTGGCTACCAACCTTCGTAGGAACCTGGACGACGCCTTCATCCGCCGCCTGCACGGGGCCATCGAGTTCCCCATGCCCGAAGAACCGGACCGCCTTGAGATATGGCGGCGCACCTTCCCGCCCGAAGCCCCGCTTGACCCCAATGCCGACCTGCAATTCCTCGCCAACAAGTTCAAGTTGAGCGGAGGTAATATCAAGAACATAGTGCTAGAAGCCGCCTTCTTCGCCGCCGAGTCGGGCACTGACATCACAATGACACACCTAGTGCGCGCCACGCGCCGCGAGCACCAAAAGATAGGCAAGCTCATCACCGCGAGCGATTTTGGACCTTATGCCAGCTTGCTTGCCAAGGAGGAGATAGGCGGTTGACAGGTGGAGTTGTTGATGAATCCGAGCGAGTATTCTCTGAGGAGGAAAGGCGGATTGCTGAACTCCTTGCGGGCGAAGGTAAGCATGTCAAAGCACTGAAGGAGTAATGTCATGCTAGATCAAAAGCAAAACCCCACAATATGTGATTGGAGGTTCTTGGAAGTGTGGGCTGATACCACTGCGAGTCCACCTTACATTCTGATGCTGTTGAATAACAACTCAGGGCTGTGGCATGTTGTGGACCCCGTAGAAGGGTATCGCATCTGGTTCTCCAGTGAGTCGTATGAAGAAGCAAAGCTCTGGCTCTTAGAAGACGAGTATGAGTGCGTGAGGGGTCGGCTGGTGAATGAAGACCCGAATGATGGGTAGGTGTTATAATTGTTGCGAGGCGCTATGCTGCATGAGTAGCGAAAGGATAGGTGAATACTATGGCAGAAGACCAGAACCGAGAGCACGAAGAAAACAAAAGAGTACAGCGATCAGAGCGCGCCACGGAGGGGCATGAGGGATCACAGTTACGTGAGAACGAGCGTGCCTCTTCGTATCCCACCTCCCTGCTGAGTGATCCGAGGCTAGGTGGGCGGGGTAATGGGCCAGTGCGTAGTGCGTTGATGTTGCAGATGCAGCGGACTTACGGCAATCTGGCTACGCGCCGCTTTCTACAACGGGCCAAAAACGCGGCTTCGCCCGATACAACTGGCACTGAGGATATAGGGCAGCGCATCCAGGCGAAATCTGGGAGTGGGAGCAACCTTGACACCAATGCACAGCGACAGCTTGAGGAGGGGTTGGGCGCAGACCTGTCGGGTGTGCATGTGCATACCGATGGAGAAGCTGACCAGATGGCCCACTCGGTGGATGCGGTGGCCTTCACCACAGGGCAGGATATTTTCTTCCGCGAGGGGGCGTACAACCCCGGCTCATCCGATGGGATGCGCTTGCTGGCACACGAGGCTACCCATACAGTTCAGCAGGCAGCCGGACCCGTAGCGGGTACACCAGCGCCGGGTGGCGTATCCGTTAGCGATCCTTCCGACAGCTTCGAGCAAGCGGCAGAGCGAACAGCGGAGAGTGTCATGTCAGGTAATTCCATGCCAGCACAACGGATGCCGAATCAATCGTCTTCAGCGTTCGTCCAGCGCCAAGATACGCCTGCGCCTACAGAGGAGGAAGACCTACTCAAGAAGAAGAAGCCGGAAGAGGGAGAGGGAGAGCAGGCCGTGCAATCCATGAGCGTTGGAGCGTACATCCAGCGCCAAGAAGCGCCTACAATCGAAGAGGAAGAGAAGAAACCAGAAGATGAGCAACACGCCGTGCAACCTATGAGCAACGTAGCTCATTCAACCTCTATTCAGCGTCAGGGGAAGCCTGATGTGATCAAGGGCCACGTTTCAACTCTCGGTCCGGCAATTGACCTCGAGGTCAAAATGAAGATCCGCGATATCATAGGTCGTTTCAAGACTGATTGGATGATTATGAAGGACAACTATGGAGCGGGAATCAATAACTTCGCGGATTATATGCAGTTTTCCGACGAAGAGTCAGCAAAGGCCGATTATCTTGGTAAGACCCTCGAATATGCAGGTAAGCAAATAATGAAGGAGGGCATGAAACATCTAGCAAAAGAGATTCCGGGGGTCGACAAGGTATATGAGCTTACGTTTGGCTACGTGGAGGAGATGATGAAAGAGCACGATCGTGCTCTAAAGGCTGGGAGTGAAGTTAAGGTCCGTAATTATATCGTCTCCTACCGAACGAAAATTACTACACTTATGGACGATCGTCAGCTGAGTCTCGACGATCTTGTCCCAGCATGGGAGAAAGAGTTTAAGAGTCGGATTGATAGCGCACCGGTCGACAGTAAGGCAAAAGACCTGGCTAAACCAGGTACCACAAACACAGGTGATAGGGCTATTGCCGGGCCAGGAGCCGAATATCTCAATGATCTGGAAAAGGCCGAAAAGAATTTCCGCACTAATATACCTAAGCCTGACGCTTACCTGCAAACGATGATCGAACAGTGGGTAATGGCGGATGAAAATCAGGTGAAGTCCAAGGGAGGTGGAGATGTATACATGGGTGGCCGAATCTTCTTGACCATGAAGATGTACAAAGACGGCGATAACTGGACAGTTACCGAACGACCATCGAAAGGGCTTTTGGCTGCTGAGCAAGGAGGCAAAGCCAGTGATGCTCTCAAACGCGCCCTCACCGAACAAGGTAAGAGTGTCAATGACCTTGCCATCCTTAAAGTACTTCACATAGATGTCGAAGATGAAGTGACAGGCTTCAATGACCACTATGCAGTGGGCATGAGCTACAGAGATCCGAGTCAAATGGAGACTGGTCCAAATAGCATTCCATCGCCGGTCGAGGAGGATACTGTCAAGAAGGCTCCGGCAATCGGAGCAACAGCTTTTGGGAAGGCTGATATTAGCAATATTAAGGTGACGGAGCTTTCAGTATATTAATCTTTTCGTAATAGTGTCAACGGCGTTCGTCATGTCCGGCCTGCGGGATCTATAGCGCATCGCGGACTCCTTCCCGGATGAGAATAGGTTAGAATGGGGGCGGCAACCGTATTACGCAAGGAGCGCATCAGGCGATAGGCAAACTGGTCACCGCCCCCGACTTTGAGCACTACGCACACCTGCTCAGCAAGGAGGATATAGCATCTTGATTTTCGGCTCTCAGGAGAGCCAGAACCCAAAATTCACTATAGCACTACGTGGAGAAAGGACAGGCAAATACCATGACAGAAGATCAAACCCGAGAACGCGAAGAATACAAACGAGTAAAGCGAATGGATCAGTCCACGGAGGAACACGAGGGATCGCTGGCTCATGGGAGCGAGAGCTTGCCTTCATACCCCGCCTCCCTGCTGGCTGACACCAGGCTGAACGGGCGCGGAAACGAACCTGTGCGCGTCGCCTTGATGCGACAGATGCAGCAGACCTACGGCAATCGGGCTGTGCAGCGCTTCTTGCAGCGTAAAGCACGCGCCACTGCGCCAGCATCCAATACATCCTCACTTGCGCCTGTCCAGCGCCATGCCGAGCCTCAGGCAGAAAAGCAGTTCAAAGAGAGCGCGCAGCCGGAAATAGACGAGCAAGCTCAACAAGCGGTCGCACAGGTAGTTGCCCAGGGCCAGGGGCAAAAGGAAGGTCAACAGGAGGATCAAGCCACCTCCGTGCAAACCATGCGTGCCCCGGGGTCTATATTGGCCGCCCAAAGAGCGCCAATTGGCGGCCTGGCGGTGCAGCCTCAAAAAAAGAAATCCTCGCTGGATAAGGACGCCCAGGACATCGTAGATTATGCCCAGAATACCAGCATTGCAATTGACGAGCGAGCCAAGAACACGCTCCAGAAGATCCTTGACAAATACTATTCCTCCGACAAGAGTAATGTGGCCAGGATAGAGTATGATAAGGACGATCCGGGTCTGACCACGAGTTGGGACCCGCCAGCTTCGAACCCGACGCCCTTCATGAAAGTGGGCGATACTTTCGTCAATGCAACTACAGCAGCTTACTTTTCCCGAAAAGTTCTGCAAGTAGGCCATGAGATGCAACACGTCCGACAATTCAAGACCAAAACCCCCGGCCTCGGCCCAAAGTTCAGGCACGAACGCGAGTTCCTGGCATTCTATTGGGAGGCAACGACCCCAACAATGGCTGGCACAGGCCACGATATGAGTCACAAGACGCGGGTTGACCTGATTGATGCAGCGTTGGGCAACCTGTGCTGTCTTCCCGCAGGCAGCTATGCCGCCGAGAAGAAGGCTTTGCTGGACCTGCGCGCACAGCATGATGGAAAAGCCGGAAATGACCCCACATCCCCGCCTACAACATGTAAGGGGTAATAACCGCTCCTGAGAAAGCATTTTGCATTGAGAGTTGCACATGGAAAGCCGTAGTCCAGGCGAGATCGGTGAAAAGAGCAGGCACAAACCATGACCCAATACCACGACCCAGAACCCAACGAACATAGTGCCCACCGCCCGCTACAGCGAAGCGACGAGTGTGACCCAAAACGCACCGGACGCCCAACGCCTGAAGCCGAGTCGGCGCTCCCAATACAGCGCATGGCCCAGCAAACCCCCACCAACCAGGCCGTGCAGCGCGCCGTGCAACACTTCCTCCAACGCACGTCCGCCATAACCATGCCCAGGCCCGGCGAGGATACCGAGCAGCACATCCTCTCCA
>JBBQIC010000220.1:0-6932 GCA_038324555.1 Chloroflexia bacterium | reverse complement strand
TATCCCACTGGAAGGAAAGTGACTGATGATGAAGTGGCGGCCCTACATCTGGTCAGAGAGGCGTTTCATGGAGAATGGAACTACACCATTCTCCCTCAATCTACTCCCTCTCCTCGTCAGCTTATTTAGGCGTTCGCCCTTAGCAAAGACGAATTATTCATGAGCTGTCACGAAGCCATAGTCAGCGAGTTCCATTCCGGGCCGCTCTACCCCCACCCCCTCTCTAGAGAAGACCTGCTTTCGCCTGAAGCGCCACTGTGGATGACATCGGCATACCGGCATCTCAAAGACGCTTGGGTGCGGTTGTATCCCATTTTTCAGGGCAAGGATGGTTCGCTGATCCTAGGGCGCATCCGTGACGGGAGCGCACAGGAAATCGAAGCGAACCTACGTGCCGCCTTTGCCGAAGCCGACAGCGCCATCCCATTGGACGTGCTGGCAAACTATCTGGCGGGGGCGCAGATCGCGCTGGTGCAATGGTGGCTGGAGAAGCGCCAACCCCACACACCCGAAAACCTAGCGCAGACGTTCCACCGCTTGCAGCGCGCGGCAATCCGCGATGCGTTCGGCTTAACGGACGGTGAGTAGGCACCTCAAATCTCGGGTTGCCTGACTCTGCATCCGCCCTGGAATTGCAAATTATCTGTTGACGTTAGGCCTGAAAAGCACTACAATAGGATAGTAGATTGCGTTTGGTGTAGCAATCGTGTTGGAGTAGAGGAGTAAGAATGAGGACTGTAAGACCGCGTTTAGCAGCCTTGATGTCGCTGCTGACGTTTCTCACCCTTTTATCAGCTTGCACTTCAGCAGCAGGCTCGAATGCTGAACCCACCACCACCAACGCAAGTACCAGGACCAGCGAAACGGGTACTCGGATACAGGCAGACTATGGAGCGTACACCAACCTCAAGCCCGCGGAGTTGAAGCAGATGCTCGACCGCAAGGATTTCTTCCTGGTTGACACTCATGTGCCGCCCGAAGGCAGGCTGCCCAAAACCGACGCTCGCATACCTTTTGACAAGATTGAACAGCGAATAAACGAATTTCCTGCGGACAAGAACGCAAAGATCGTACTGGCGTGCCGTAGCGGCAGGATGAGCAGCGAGGCCAGCCAGACGCTGGTGAAGCTAGGGTACAAGAACGTCTATAACCTGGAAGGCGGCATGATAGCCTGGAAAAAGGCAGGTTACGAGATTATTCCCGAAGGGAAGTAAGCGTCCCCGACCAGAGCCTGGCTAATAACAAGCAACAATCGTCTTTAGGAGTACCACCCTTGAGTAGACAAAGCGCTAAGACAGCCTCGCCGAAAGGCCAAAGAAGATGGCAAGGGCAAGAGCAATCTCAAAAGCAGAAAGCACCCGCTGCCGCGAAGAACAATGCAGAATTATTGGCTACGCAGGAAGTCAAGCGCGAGGCCCGCATGCAGAGACAGGCTCTAGCTCGTGCCTCTGCAGAACGACGCCGAAGAATGAAAAGGTTGCGCGGCATTGGCATTGCCGTAGCAGTAGCCCTTGTCCTCGCTGGCGCTGTGACCGCCTACTTCATCAGCGAGGCGAATAAGCCCGGTCAAGGGGTGGGGCAGCAGTTAAGCTCTCACGTCAAGGACGTTAATACGCAACACGCCCCATACGACAGCGATCCGCCTACATCGGGGCCTCACGTTCCAGAGACGGTGCCCTGGGGTGTAAGCGCCACGCCTGTTGTAAAAGAGTTCATGGTGCATAACCTTGAGGATGGAGGGGTTGTTATCAGCTACAAGCCAGACCTTGACAAGGCCACGGTTGACCTTCTCGCCAACCTCACCAGGAGCTACGACACAGATGTGCTTATGGCTCCCTATCCGGGTCTTTCCAACCCAATAGTGCTAACGGCCTGGGGCCGCATAGACCGCATGGATGCCTTTGACGAAGCTCGCCTCAAGCGTTTCATAAGCGCATTCAAGGGTATTGATCACCACAAAGATAGTGGCAGCTAAGAAACGTGATATTGTGATATTATAAGGCTAGAAACCGACAGTAGATCAGGAGGAGGATTTATGCCTCGTCGTTGGACATGGTACGATAGGCTAAGCAGGCCCAATAACAACAGTCTCCATAAACTCCTGGGTGAGTTGCAGGTCGAAATCATGGAGCAGATGTGGCAGCGTGGGGAGGCTACGGTGCGCGATATAGCCACCGACATCCAGGAGAAGAGGCCAGTAGCCTACACCACTGTTATGACCGTGATGTCTCACCTGGCTGAAAAAGGGCTGCTCACGCGCACGTCGCTTGATAAGAAGACCCATCTGTACACCGTTGCATTGAGCAAGGAAGAGTTCCTTGCTCGCTCCAGCCAGCAGATGGTAGATACTTTGGTGGCCGACTTCGGCGATGTTGCTCTGGCTCAGTTCCTGGAGGTTGTCGAGCAGTCAGATCCACAACACCTGGAGCGGTTACGCAAGCTGATGGATGAACTTAAATCCCAGCCCGACTTGGAGCCAGGTAGTTGAACGCCACCCAGAGCTTCCGGCGTTTATGGATCGTCGCCTGCCTTGCAACAACACTTCTCGGAGTGGCAGTGGCGGGTCCGTTGATTGTGCGCACGTTGCTGGTGGGCGGACCCACTGTTGGAGAAAGCGCCTTCCTTGTCTGCTTGTTCTTACCCACGCCTGCTGATTGGCCTTTACATATGGTGGTCTACGTGCTGGCGGGGTTACTCTTAATCAGCGTGCTTTCAGGTATTGGCTCCTTCCTGTACCAATGGTACCGAACTCGACGCCTGATGCAAACGCTTCTCAGATTCAGGGTTCCGGTGCGCGACATAATACCGACCGAGCTAATAGCTCGGTTGGGACTCCAGGGCAGAGTGGACGTTATAAACATGGCCCCCGCTTCGCTCATGCCCATAGCTCTCTGCTATGGATGGCTCCGCCCACGTATCTGTCTGGCAACCAGCACGCTGGCAGGGTTGAACTGCTTAGAATTGGAGGCGCTGCTCTTGCACGAGCGTTACCACTTGCTACATCGTGACCCACTCAAGACCGGCCTGTCCCGCGTGCTCACTGGCGCTTTCTTCTATCTGCCTGTGGTGCGGGCGCTACAGCAACAGTACCTGATAGCAAAGGAGATTGAAGCCGATAAGTATGTGCTTCAGAACCAAAGGACACAGCGACCTCTGCTTGGAGCCCTCTACAAGCTTCTCCTTCAACAATCCCACGCCGATAACCAGGGCAATTTGGCCGTGGCTGGAGCGACCGACTCTCTCAAGCAGCGGCTCGATTTTCTGCTGTCTGGTAGAGCGCCCGATGGTCTCCGTTCTCCCGTGTTGTTTGCGAGTGCTGCTATGATCGCCGCGTTGTGCACTATAACGGCTTTCGTTACCTGGGCTTCGGTAGCCAATGCGCTGTGGGAACAGGCCCATCTAGGCATGGGTGGCTGTTAATATTGAGGTGCGCCTATAGCGCTTATTACAAAAGATGCTAACCAGGCGAGCCCAGCCGACGTTAGCCATGCTATTAGCAGGAAAGTTATCGCAAACTTCCTATCGTATGACTTGTAAATAACCCTTACAGACCCTGGCCGTGAGGCGGCGACTCCAAGCATTACGGCGAAGACAACTGAATTATCTACGCTCCTGGTGTGAAGTGCAGCCAGGAGGGGCGCGTCCGTACCAGGTACGATTGGCAGTACGAAACCAAGAGCTCCGCCCATCAGGTACGATACTGGAGCGGCTGTAAGGACGCCGACCAGAGAATAAAGTGCGGGCGCAAGACCTATTACTACGGCACCGAGGGCAGCGCCAAACAGGAGGCTATTGCTGCTGTTGCCAAATCTGAGGGAGACCCCCCGCCACCATTCGATATAAGGTGGTAGTTCTGTCACATACTCAACACTGTCGTGTATGAGTACAAATCTCTCCTTGTTTGCCAAAGGCAAAAGAGGCACCAACAACGCGAGCAAAGACGCAAGTATGAATACCGCACCGAGGCGCAGCAGAGATAGAGGCCAACTAAGCGCAGCCGTGACGAGCAGTGCGATCCACGAAAGAGCCTCGGATGTTACCGTAAGCCAGATATAGAGGTTGAGAGGTACTCGACACGCGCTAGCGGACCTTCCCCCTATATGCCACCAAACTCCATAAAGCAATGGGGCGTCCCGTCCAGAGCTTTCCTTGCTGAGGGGGAGTTTCAACCAGCGCCGCAGAACAACCTCCGATGCTGCACCTAGACCGATTGCCAGCAAGTAGGCCGGGCCAAACCACAATACGTAGTCGCGGAACTTGATAAGAACTACGGGCAAGTCCATGAATCTATGGACTCGCTTCTACGCTGAACGTGGTCGCCGGATTACAGTCCAATTGCGTAGTTTGTGTGTTCCATGCACCTACCAGCAGCACGACAGGCGTCAAAAAGGAGTCCGCCGATTGTGCCAACAATAAGTGCATGAGCCTTTAAGCTTGACATGTGAACAGCGCATTATTCAACTCGGGCGGGCTGGGTGACGCCAACGATACCAGGCTAGAACTCCATAATACCCAATAGCGGCTACAGCAAAGGCAGCCGCCCAGTGGTAATAATGCGCGAAGCGTAAGAGCAGCCCCTCGGCTACAAAGTATCCTACAAAAAAACCAGCAAACATGCCAATCAACTCTTGGCCCTGGGTACGAACCGAGCGGTTAGATGATCGAGTACGTCGTTTGGTCCTGACGTCATTCCGGATTCTGGGTTTCAAAGGTGGTTATTCCTTCTCGCAATTGAGCCTCACGCCAATACGCTGATTTCGCCTGGCCTTACGGGACGTCCTCCGGACCCTTATCTACGTTGGCCTGGTAAAACTTGAGCAGTCCGTCCCGGGCGAAGCTAGCGAAAGGCTGCACGTGCATCCAGGACGCAATCTCGATAGGCGTTTGCATTTTAGGGTTGGAATAGGGAGTGATTACCATTTTGACCTTGCCGTATTTCGCCGGTGGAAAGTTGGCATAAACATCGCGCAGTTCTTGCAACACATCCGCCTGTATTCCAGGCTTATAATAGATTACGATTGCCCCGTGTTCAAGATTATGGACTAGCTGGCCTTCCAACACTTCCTGGTCCTTGAAGCCATAGTCGGCGGTCTTTCCGTAGTGAGTGCCGGAGGAAGGCGGGTAGGACTGGTAGGCGATTGGTGTGCTGTCCTTCACATGGGTCTGGCCTTCACTCGGCAGCACAGTCCCCAGACGGTTGTCTGGGCCCGTCGCTGTCGCTGCGTCCTTGCCCCCTGAGCTGCCAGCTGGGCTAGAAGCTGCTGCGGGGGCAAGGGTCGGAACCCCCTGGCTAACGGAGTTGGTGCCCGCGCTTTGGCCGGTGTTGGACCTGTTGCCACTGGACGCGATCAGGTAAGCTGCTATCATTACGCCTACAACCATAGCTCCAAGTATTCCAGTAAGCACAATGGGAAACGAGTCTCGCCTGGGCTGCGTCATCTGAGACCTATATGCCCTTTCATCCCCGTAATCCCCATAATCGGCACTCTTACGTTGGAGTTCAGCACTCTCTTCCGTGTAGTCGCCCTCTTCAGCAGGCGCATCCGTCATGTTCGTTGCAGGATCGGACCCAGTGGGTACTCTACGTATCGTTGGTCTGGTTCTTGGAGTCTGGCTCATGCGCTTGTCTATCCTCCGAAATCATCTTGGTATGTAATTATTCGGGCAATCTATCTCGACTGCCTATCCATCCCTACACATTGGTTCTGTAATTCGGGTCACTATACCAAATCTAGTTGTCCACTATGCTAGAGACGTATCTGTCCATCATGGTCGCCGGTATTCCGCCAACCTGGATAGCCTTGATGATACCATCCTTACCGATAAATATATGGGTCGGTATGCCGCCCACTGCGTATTGTCCACTAACCTCGCGTGTATCATCAAGCACGAAAGTCCAGTCAAAACCTCTGCTAGCCGTGAAGCTCTTCACCTGCTCGACACTCTCGCCTGCATCTACTCCAAGTATTACTAAGCCCTTGTCCTTGAACTGAGCGTACTTCTGCTCCATCTCAGGCATCTCGGCGCGGCACGGCGGGCACCATGTCGCCCAGAAATTGATCCATACCGGCCTGCCGCGCATTTCGCTCAACGTTATAGTCTGTCCGTCAGACGTTTGCAACGTGAAATCGGGGGGAGTGCGGCCCACCACTGGAGCCGGGGGCAGAGCCGAGCCACTGATGATCGAAGTGCTAGTACTCGAATTGCTGGAGCCTCCAAGCGTCGATTGATTGTTCATGTAAGCGGCAGCCATCTGGTGCGTACGGCTTTGCAGCTGAAGTGCGAGGATCGCAACTGCGACGACCAAGATACCGACAACTGAGCCAGACACGATCGCCGTCCACGCTCGAGCAGCCTCACGTTTTGAGCTCCGATAACCCTGCATACTAAACTCAACAGCTTGTAGGGCCTGGACTTCCGTCTCCGAAGAAGGCCCACCAGATTCAGCAGATGCCGGATAATAATCCCAACCGCTCTGTTCTCGGTCCTCAGAATCCTTCATTGCGTCCTTACCGTCCTTGCACCCAGTCACCAGCACGTCCGTTCGTTTATGGCTGCTTTAGCTGATGCATGCTACCGATGTCAACTATTCTACGAAGTTATATTAGTAGATTGCAATGGAACTGTCAAGGTGTAATTGACGATACAGGGAAAATCCACTATAATCCTATAGTAGATAGCTGGCATGGATTTTGAAGACTGTCCATTTACGGTTATCGATCCTGTTTCCCGCACCAGATAGCGTGAAGCGACATATATGAGTCTGTATCGCTACTGCACATAAGACCCTCAGCTCGACTTTGTACAATTTCGCAGATGCCTGCGCCATGTCGCCCCGCTAGGCACGATTACTTCTTCGACACTTATCACACATCCCGCGAAAAGGAGGATGTTTATAAAGTCCCAGGCGTGGGCCTAATGGCGTCGAGGCT
>JBBQIC010000219.1:0-6957 GCA_038324555.1 Chloroflexia bacterium | reverse complement strand
AGCCTCGACGCCATCAGGCCCACGCCTGGGACTTTATAAACATCCTCCTTTTCGCGGGATGTGTGATAAGTGTCGAAGAAGTAATCGTGCCTAGCGGGGCGACATGGCGCAGGCATCTGCGAAATTGTACAAAGTCGAGCTAAAGACAAACAGCCAGGAAAACCGAGCAGCAATTGAAACGCAGAGGCACAGAGGCGCAGAGAACAATAATAGTTCCTCTGCGCCTCTGCGTTGAAAGAGAGCCACGTATCCGCACTGCCAATCTTTAGCCCAACTTATTGCCATCAAGAGAGACAAGAATATTGGACCAAAGCGCGCGCCCTCACCGGCGGCTGGGACGCATGGCAGGAAGCGGGCTTCCCCGTGGAGCCGAAGGAAGCAGCTTAGGGTAAGTGTTCAGACTAGTGGTGAATTCGTAGGGGCAGGTCTCCGTGCCTGCCCTGTAGGAATGCAGCCGTAGGGGCAGGTCTCCGTGCCTGCCCTGGTGGTTTACCCCCAAGATTGGGGTACGCAAACAGGGCAGGCACGGAGACCTGCCCCTACGGCTGCATTCCTCTATCCCAAATCTGAACATTCGCGGCTTAGAGCGGGCTTTGACCCCTACCTCTACAAGGTGGCACTATGGAGCGGGAACTTCTCAATCTTCTAAGCGCGCGCAAAGGGCATTTCCGACTGGAGTCGGGGTATCACGGTGGGCTGTGGCTCGACCTTGACCCACTGTTTGTCGTACCCGCTCGTATCCAGCCTTTCGTTGACGCGCTTGCGGAGCGGCTACAAAGGCATGGTATCCAGGCGGTGTGCGGTCCTATGGTTGGAGGGGCGTTTCTCGCTCAGGCGATAGCCTCTCTGCTCGATGTCGAATTCTACTATGCGGAGAGGTTCGTGCCTGCCGTGCGCGATACAAATGCCCTCTATCCAATAGAATATCGCATACCCGATGGGGTGTGCGGTATGGTGCGCGGCAAAGCAGTGGCAGTAGTTGACGACGCGATAAGCGCAGGGTCAGCGGTGCGCGGTACGCTTGCTGCGCTTGAGGCAAATGGCGCGAAGGCGGTAGCTATGGGCGCGCTGCTCGTGCTGGGCACGCAGGCGGAGCACTTTTGCAGGGAGCAAGGTCTTGCGCTGGAATATGTCACACAACTTCCGTATGAAGTGTGGCTGCCAACGGAATGTCCTCTGTGCGCTTCCGGGGTGATGCTTGAAGATATGGGGGCACCTTATTAGCGCCTGTTGACTATATATATCCCCATCAACACCAGCGCGCCACCTCCTATCTGGTAAACTGAAAGCCCTTCGCCCAGCAGAGGGACCGACAGGATGGCTGTGAACACGGGCTGCGACAGGAGGCTCACGGAGGCTATTGGCGCGGGCAGGTGACCTAGCGAATAGTTTATGGCGAGCCAGCCGACGACGTGTGAGATGATGCCCAGGGCGAGCAGAGCCAGCCACGTATCCATTGAGAAGCCGCCCAGTGGCAGACCACGCACCAGGCAGTAGGCCAGCAGGATTATGGAGGCCGACGCCGACGACAGCCACATGAACGACACCGTGTCCATGTGCTGCCGGATGCGTTGGGTATTGAGGAGATAGGCCGCATAAAAGAGGCTTGCGGCTACGGCCAGGATATCGCCCCAACCGAGGTTCGGGTGCTCGAAGGTGTCGCGGCCCATGATGATTACCACGCCAACCAGGGCAAGCGCCATACCAGTCCAGAAGCGGCGGCGTAGTATCTCGTGGAAGAAGAGCAGCACGCCCAGGCTCACCCAGATGGTGGACAGGTTGCCCAACAGGGTAGCGTTAGCAGCCGAAGTGAACAGAAGCGACGTGTTCCACAAGCCGAGGTCGCCCGCGAAGAAGAAGCCAGCGAGGGCTGCGCCCCCGAGTAGGGAATAGGGTGAGGGAATAGGGTGAGGGAGTTGTGGGGAGTTTTGAGTTTTGAGTTTTGAGTTTTCACTGACGACTGACGACTGACGACTGACGACTGATTAGCATGTACAGACCTCAGCGCGTAGGGCAGCGCCAACACGACTGTTGCGATAGCCACTCTGTAGAAGCCGGATACGGGGCCGTCCACGTTGGCCCACTTGGTGAAGATGGCGGAGAAGCCGATGCATATCACGCCCAGGACGAAGGCGGCGTAGACCCTCAGTTGGGGGTTGTGGAACCATCTGCTTTGGGTCTTTGGGGTGGGTTTGGTTTCGGTAAGAGTGGAGGTCACGTATGTTTTCCCTTACTAAATATCCGGTGGACGTATTCTAAGTCTACCTGACCCAGCAGTGACAATTGCACCTGCTGAGAGGTCGTCTCCATGGATACCTAACACATGCAAGCAGATAGGTCCTTGCTGACGGGCGGCGATGTTCACCAGACGTAAGATACCAGCATGTGGCTTTTTATAGACGATAGCCAACTCCCCAAAGTCCTTGTCTAATGTCACAAGGACTCGGCCCTCTCTGTAGGCGCGCTCTAGTATTGCTTCATCTCCGGGGTCGGCGATCCAATCTCCCGACCAGATAACATCGTGACCTGCTGCTTCAAGGTCTTTACGAGCACCGCCCCATACGCATGTATCAAGCAGGAGTTTCACGCGCCGGTTTCCACAAGGAGCGGTTCTACTCTCTCATGGCTGACCAGTTTATGAGCATATACTAAACACGCCTGGATGTCTTCCGCTTCCAACCAGGGATAGCCCTCAAGGATGGTCTCGGCTGTATCGCCAGCAGCAAGCATTCCAAAAATGTGCTCTACTGCCAACCTACGGCCACGAATAATCGGCTTGCCGCCAAATATCTTTGGATTGATCGTAATTCTCTCCAGCAGTTTCTTTTCGTCCATTTCTACCTCCTACACAATACCTCTCTTCATATTCATAAATGATACCACACGCAACATCAAGGCCATTACTCAAAACTCAAAACTCAAAACTGCCGTTTCGCCTTCCTGCTCCTGGTATTGCAGTTGGTAGAGGCGGTAGTAGTAACCGTTGCGGGCTAGCAGTTCGTCGTGCGTGCCTTCTTCGACCACGCGGCCTTTGTGGAGCACGATTATGCGGTCTACATGGCGGATGGTGGAGAGGCGATGGGCGATAATGATGCTCGTGCGGCCCTGCATCAGCTTGAGCAGAGCGTCCTGTATCAGCGCCTCCGTCTCGGTGTCTACGCTTGAGGTCGCTTCGTCCATGACCAGCAGCACGGCTGGGTTGAAGGCGATGGCGCGGGCAAAGGTCAGCAGCTGGCGCTGGCCTACCGACAGGTTCGAGCCGCGCTCTTTGACTTCGTGGTCGTAGGTGTCGGGGAAGCGTTCTATGAAGGTGCTGGCGTTGACGAAATGGGCGGCACGGCGGACCTCATCGTCGCCTATTTCTTCGTCAAGCAGGCGTATGTTGCGAGCAATCGTGCCTGAGAAGAGCACCGGGTCTTGCAACACTACTCCGATGTGGCGGCGTAGCTGGCTCTGCTTCACGTCGCGCACGTCCGTGCCGTCTACCAGGATTTGCCCCTCCTGCACATCGTAGAAGCGGCTCAGTAGGCTGATTACGCTCGTCTTGCCCGCGCCCGTCGCGCCCACGATTGCCACGCTCGTACCTGCGGGTATGGTGAAGCTGACGCCTTTGAGTACAGGCTCTTCGGGGTTGTAGGCGAAGTGTACGTCTCGGAACTCTATGTCGCCCTTGACGGACGATGGACGACGGACGATGGACGATGGACGATGCTTTTCCAATCGTCTATCGTCCATCGTCCATCGTCCATCGTCGCCGAAGGCCACTTGTCCATCGTCTATCGTCCCCAACGACTTGGGATTAGGCGGATCTATTATGGTCGGGTGCTCGTCAACCATCATAAACACGCGCTCGGCGGCGGCCATTGCTGCTTGCATGATGTTGTACTTCTCGGCGAGGTCGCGTATCGGCTGGAAGGCGCGGTCCATGTACTGGAAGAAGGCTACCAGCACGCCCAGCGAGATCGTCTTGTCGAGTATGCCGCCGGAGCCGTACCAGAGCAGGAGCGCGGTGGCGAGGGTCGAGAGGAACATGACCACCGGAAAGAAGTAGCAGAATACCTTGAGGGCCAATATATTGGCGTCAAAGTAGTCCCTGTTCAGCACGTCGAACTCGTCATACTTGCGGCGCTCGCGGTTGAATAGCTGCACGACTAGCATACCGGAGAGGTTCTCTTGCAGGAAGGCGTTTACTTTGGCGAGGCGCACTCGCTGCTGGCGGTAGGAGGTGCGCATCATCTTCTGGAACTGCTGGCTGACGATGGCTATCAGGGGCAGTACGGCCAGGCTGACCAGGGCAAGCCGCCAATCCATCGAGAACATTATGATGACCGCACCCAGCAAGGCCACGAGGTCGCCCACGATGGTGACTACGCCCGAACTGAGCAGTTCGTTGAGGGCGTCTACGTCGTTGGTCAGGCGGCTGATGAGGCGGCCTACTGGATTGTGGTCGTAGTAGCTGAGGGATTGGTGTTGCAGATGGGAGAAGATTTGCAGGCGGATGTCGTACATGACGTTTTGCCCTATGTCTTGCATGATGTAGTTGTGCGCATAACGCAGCACGAACCCCAGGGCGAGAGAGACTACGAAGGCGAGCACTAAGGGCGGCAACGCTTCGGGCTTGCCTGGGACGATGGCGTAGTCAATAGCCAGCCTGGTTAGATACGGCCCTACGAGTTCCACCGCGCCCGTTACGAAGATGAGCAGTAGGGCGATAACGACCTTTGCTTTATAGGGGCGCAGGTAGGTAAGGACGCGGCGCATGAGCCTGCCGTCGTAGGCTTTGCCTAGTATTTCGTCTTCGTGGATTGGTAAGGTGCTTGCCATGGTTCTCCCAGGTGCTTACTGTTGCTGCTCGCTGCTTATTAGTTGTTGTTGGAGCTAACTCTCCACCTTGTCATCCTGAGCGGAGCGAAGGATCACTACGCTAGCAAATTGGTTTGCTCCTGACGCTTATGTCTGCTGACTGATCCTTCGCTCCGCTCAGGATGACAAGTGACGAGGGTTCGTTGCCCTGTAGCAAGTAAGCAGTAAGCAGTACCCTTCACTCCTCCAGCGTCTCCACTCCCAACTCGTTTGTTAGCAACTCGCGTCTGTACATCCTGGCGTAGATGCCGCGTTGTTCCACTAACTCCGCGTGTGTGCCGCGCTCTTTGATGCGACCGTCGTCTAACACCAATATCTGGTCGGCAGCTTTTACTGTGGAGATGCGTTGGGAGATGATTATGCTGGTGCGGTCTTTCAGCACTCTTTGCAGGCCCGCTAGTATCTCTGATTGCGTCTGGGTATCTATGCTGGATAGAGAGTCGTCAAGGATGAGTATGGCGGGGTCGCGCATGATGGCGCGGGCGAGGGCCGTGCGCTGCTTCTGGCCGCCGGAGAGGGTTACGCCGCGCTCACCTATCACGGTGTCCAGGCCGCCGGGGAACTGGTCTACGTCTTTGCTGAGGCGAGCGGTCTCTACGGCTCTGCCTATCAGGGCGGGTTCCGGTTCATCTACGCCGAAGGCTACGTTCTCGTTCAGCGACGTGGAAAAGAGGAAGGTGTCCTGGGGGACGTAGCCGATGTTGCGCCTTAGCACTGCAAGGGGTATCTCCTGCACGTCTATATCGTCTACAAGCACCCGTCCTTCTTGCGCTTCATGCACGCGGGCTATCAGGTTGACGATGCTGGTCTTTCCCGCTCCTGTTGCCCCTACTATCGCCAGGGTGCTGCCCTTTGGGGCGTGGAACGATACGTCGTCCAGCACTTTGCGCTTATCGTAGCTGAGGGATACGTGGTCGAACCTTATGTCGCCTTTGATGCTCTCTATGGGGCGGGTGTGGGCGCTATCCGCGACTTTGGCGCGCGCCGTCATCAGTTCGCGTATGCGGCCCATCGAAGCGGCCCCCTGCTGGTAGAGGCTGACTACCCAGCCGAGCGCGATCATCGGCCAACTTAGCATGAGCAGGTAGCCGTTGAACTGCACGAACTGGCCCAGGGTGATATGCCCGACGATTACTTCATTGCCGCCCACGTAGAGTACGGCTGCCGCCGCTAGGCCGAGCATCAGGGCCATCAGAGGCCACAGCAGTTGGTTCAGGCGCTGGTATGCGAGGCTGCGGTCTACGTACTGGCGGTTGGCAAGGGCGAAGTGCTTTATCTCGTATGCTTCCTGGGCGTATGCCTTGACGACGCGGATACCGGAGAAATTCTCCTGGGCGTAGGTGGACATGTGGCCGAACTGGGCCTGTACGCTTTCGTAGCGGGTGTGCATCCGCCTCCCGATTACGATGAAGGCGACGCTTACCAGGGGCATGAAGAAGACGAGTATGAGGGCAAGGTTCAGGTTTATGGTTACCATCAGGGCGGAGGCCAGGATGAACATCAGGGTTGTGCGCACGCTGTTGCTGATACCAGGCCCCAGGAAGTTGCGTACCGCCGACAGGTCGTTGGTGGCGCGGGCCATGATGTCTCCGGTGTGCATGTTCTGGAAGAAGCTCTGTTGCATCTTCTGTAGGTGGGCGAACATATCGTTGCGCAGTTCGTATTCGACTCGCCGCGATACTTCGTTTACCAGGTAGCGGGAGAAGAACTCGCAAACGCTCTGGAATGCTGCCAGGAGCATTATCAGCAGGGCCAGCCCTACTACTTCGTCTCTTGGTCGCCCGTCTTTTAGCTTGTCAATGGCGTTCCCCACCAGGTAGGGGAGGGTGAGGGCCAGCACGGTTGCGAGCATTACCATGAACGCGCCCAATATGAGGCGGATACGGTAGCGGGCCATGTAGGGGATGAGCGATTTGAGGTCGTGCAAAGGATGTCTCCGTTTGAAGAAGCTATCAGCCCTCAGCCGTCAGCTATTGGTAAGGGGCTTTTCCGACATAGGACTTATAAGCATAACACATAGTTGGGGGTGTTTGCTCGGTCTTTAGACGTATTTTGGGTACTGCTTACTGCTTAGAGCGCCTAACAAAACCGTGT
>JBBQIC010000218.1:0-6958 GCA_038324555.1 Chloroflexia bacterium | reverse complement strand
CAGGCTACGAATACAAAGCCTCCCTACGGAGGCTGAGGAGCCTGACTCTGACATAAGCCAGCCTCCGTAGGGAGGCTTTGTATTCGTAGCCTGTGGCTTTAGCCGCCGGACACGGGTACATTGGACAAGTTCGCCTAAATGCTGGCGCGCGCCCCCGCTCACAGGGTCTACTATGAAAATAGGGATCGGGGATCAGGGGTCGGGGACCATTTTCATGCGCGGTTGTGAGCCGTAGGCTCATGATGTACTATTCAAAGACGAAAATGCAAGCGAAAGACCAACCAACTAGACCTTGTCATTCTGAGCGAAGCGAAGAATCTGGTTGTCGGGCACTGCGCTGAGGTTTAGAGATTCTTCGCTTCGCTCAGAATGACAAGGTCTAGTTGGTTCCTCAACCCCAACACCAGCGACTTTGAATTGACCCTGCCCCTCGCCCCACTGGTTGACAATACGCCTGGTGGTCGCTACAATTGTCCTTACGGACGCATTGTATGGCGTACCTGATGTAAAGTTCGGTTTATTTATGCAGTTACTAATCGTCGAAGACAATCCTTCCACATTGAAAATGCTGGCCTTCTTGCTCCGCAACGAGGGCTATGAGGTCCATGCAGTACCCAGCGCCGGTGCAGGCATGGAACTGCTACGCAACGAGCCTATTGACCTGATGGTGCTCGATGTCATGCTTCCCGATACCAGCGGCCTGCAAATCTGCCGCCAGATTCGCAATGAAGGCATCACTGTACCTATTCTGGTCATTTCTGCCCTCGGCAGGCGCGACGATAAGCTGGCTGCCCTCGCTGAGGGGGCGGACGACTATATGACCAAGCCGTTCGACCCTTCTGAAGTCGTGGCTCGCGTACATTCTCTGATAAGGCGCACCCAGCCCACACTCGCCCCGCAGTTGCAGACGATGCTGTGTGTTGGCAATATATGTTTGGACGCTCTCAATCAAACGATGGTAGTAATGGATGGGAACCCGGTACGTAACCTGGAACTTAGCAGAGTGGAGCTTACTAAAATGGAATCGCAACTACTCCACGTACTGATGCGTAACGCGGGCAGCGTAGTATCCCATGAACGCCTGATCTCGGAAGCCTGGGGCACCGACTACGAAGGAAGTAGCAACCAGCTAGAGGTATACGTCCACAGATTGCGCTCCAAACTGCGCAAAGAAGCGCCCGGCGTTGAGCTAATCAAGACGATACAAGGCAGCGGCTACGAATTCTTAGGCCCGGCAGAAGACGGCCAATAGACGATGGACGATGGACGATAGCTGTCAATATCATCGTCTATCGTCCATCGTCCATCGTCTATCAACAATCGCCATCTTATCAATCTTGCCGTTCGGCGTGCGCGGCAATTCAGGGACTATCTCCACGTACTTGGGGAGCATGTAATCTTCCAGGTTGCGGGCGCAATGCGCTCTCACGTCGCGCTCGGTCAGGGGCGCGGCTTGATCAAGCACTACCACGAGACGTACCGCCTGACCCAGCACGTCGTCCGGCATACCTACCACCGCAGCTTCTGCCACGCCTTCTAGCTGGCATACCACATTCTCTACTTCGCGCGGGCTTATTTTCTCGCCGCGAGACTTTATTATGTCGTCCTTTCGCGCCACGAAATAGAGGAAGCCTTCTTCGTCTATCTTGAAGAGATCGCCTGTATAGAGCATCCTTTGCTCAGGCGTGGGGGCGTCGCGGAAGCGCTGCGCGGTCAATTCCGGGGCGCGCCAGTAGCCCTGCATCACATGCGGGCCTCTGGTCACCAACTCGCCCACTTCTCCTGGACCTACCCTTTCGCCGTCCTCACCGACTATAAAGACCTCCGTATTGGGTATAGCGATGCCCACCGACGAAGGACGGCGGTCAAGCTCCTCCGGCGGCAAATAGGACACACGCTGGCATTCAGTCTGCCCGTACATCGAATAGAGGGTTGCGTCGGGAAAGGTGGCGCGAATTTGCTCTATATAGCCTGTGGACAGGGCCGCTCCCGCGTTGGTGAGATAGCGCAGTGACGGAAACCCACGTTTGAGTAGGTCGGGGTACTTGAACAGCAATGAGAAGAAAGTGGGCACGGCTGGCAGCGCCGTAACTTGTTCTTGCTCAAGGATCGAGATGACGCGGGCGGGGAAGGCAAAGCTCTTCTCCAGCACCACCCGTGCGCCTACCTGGAAAGCGAGCAATAACTGGTAAAGCCCATACCCAAAAGCCAGGGGCAGCACGTTCAGAATAACGTCGTCCGAGGTGTTGTGCAGATAAGCGTTGACCGAATTGGTCACGGAGAGCATGTTGCCGTGGGTGGACATGACGCCCTTTGGTTGTCCTGTGCTGCCTGAAGTGTAAACCAGGGCGGCAAGGTCGCTACTCTTTGATTCGCTCAAAAGAGGCTTGTCCGAATAACGGTCCAACTCGTCCCAGGACAGCACATTCAAACCATCGGAACTTTGTAGCTGCGTGCTCCCACTAGCCAGCACTATGCAGCGCAGAGAGGGGTATGTGGCGACAACATCAGCCGCTTCTTTCATGCGTATGCCATCAGTAATGAGGGCGGCAGGCTCCGCGTCTTTCAGCAAATAGGCGAGCTTATCATGCTTGGTGCCGGGGTGCAGCGCCATAAAGACGCCGCCTGCTTTCAGCGTTCCGAAGATGGCTATGGCTGCTTCGATGCTGCTCTCTAACAGTATGGTTACGCGGTCGCCCCGTTGTACGCCTGCTTCGCGGAGCGCGTGGGCCAGGCGGTTAGCTGCGGCGTTCAGTTCTCGATAAGCCAAACGCTGACCGCCGCACACGAGCGCTATTTTTTCAGGCCGCTGGGATGCGCTCGTCTCTAGTAAGTGCTGTACCAGCATGAATGTACCCTATAAGGGGCTGCGGGTTGCCCCTGTATCGGAACGCAATAAGAGTTCAGAATAACACACGACCCTCTGGGCCACCAACCGGGAATGAAAATGTTGGTGTAGGGGTAGGGTAGAGGTAGGGGCGCACGGCCGTGCGCCCCTACGGGTTGCCGCTCCCTATTCTGAACTCTTATGCGCGCAACCGGAATTGGGGGTAACAAAGAGGGAGACTATGCTACGGCCAGCTTGTGGCCCAGCTTACACTCTGCATAGCGCATCAGGTTCTCTATGGAGTCGAAGTTCTCCGGTAGGACCTCGACATCCTCCACATGCACGCCAAAGTTAGCCTCCACCCACATAATCACTTCCAGTATACCCGTCGAATCTATTATGCCGTTCTCCATGAAGGAATCGCTCCGGTCGAGTTGAACCGTTGCGTCAAAGATGAAGTTGTTGGTGAGAAACTCACGTATCTGTTGTTCAGTCTGATCAGGAATCATATGATTACACTCCATTTCCGGCTCTCTGCTATAGTTAATAGAATTACTGTTACTATAATACCAAGAATAATACCATTTTATTACCAGAACCTTACGGTGTTACGACGCTTAAAGCCAGCTTTTCTTCAACCAGGCGCGGGATTCCAAGCCGGTCTTTGACGAAGTTAACTACTTTGTCATTAGGCATCTCGTTGATGCGTTCGATAGCATCGTTGCGGTTCATACGGCCTTCGCGCACCAACCCGGCCAGTTCCGCCACGTAAGGGTGGAACCCCGACTGCTCGAGATGCACATTGATAGCGTAGCTGTTCAGCAGGCAGTTCGTAGAGTTGGCGTCGGTATCTTTGGGCCGTACCCAGCCAAGCGCGTTGACGTATTCATAGACCTTGGTTTCATCGTATACCATGAAAGCGAGGGGGGATATATTATACGGAAAGCGCTCTGTTTGGGCGTAGTGCTCCTCTTCCAGGAAGTAGGGCCGCACGGCATCGCCGACCAGTTTGCGTAATGGCCCCGCGCTGATCTCCTGCATCTTGCGTATCATCTGCGGGTTGCTCTTGAATATACCCGAAGCAAGGGGCACCTGACCGGGCGTCCACCCGAACGCGGTCATGGGGATGTTCTTCTCTATGCAGATTCGCAGCGCGAGGCTCTTAGCAAGGCCCATGCAAGAAGTGCAGATGTTGCTTGCTCGCCCCAGCGCCGATTTTGGATAGATCTCGTCGCCCTCTGCCGAAGCGTTGAACACGGTGCGCATCATGTCGAGGCGGGCTTTGTAGATTATGTGGTCTACGCCCAGGCTGTCCGACAGCTTTTCCATGTTGCGAAACGCCTGCTTCGACACGAAGCCGTTATCGAACGTAAACGCCAGGATGCGCAGGTCAAACTCTTTGAGCAGCCGTGCCAGGATGTAGGTGCTGTCTTTCCCGCCGCTCCAACCCACGAGCACATCATACGTGCCTTTGCCGCGCACATCTTCCAGCAACTGCTCGAACCTGGCGCGCGCCGCTTCCCTCTGCGACGCCATCTTATCCTCCGTCAAGGCCCTGTGGCAGTAGTTGCATACGCCTTCCTCATCAAACTTGATCCCAGGAAAGGTCTCAGGTAAGACGCAGCGCGTACATAGTTTAAGGTCTGTTTTTATCAAGGTAAAGCCTCTTTATTGATGGGTGATGCGTGAAACGTGATGCGTGATTATCGTAATTCACGTTTCACGCATCACGTTTCACGCCGATACAAGTTGCTTATCGCCCCCCACCAGCACGGCGGAAACCTCTGCTTGGGTCGGGCGGTTGGCGTTGCGCTGCTCTATGAAATGTCTATAGAGCAATTGTGTGGATAAGACCCCTACGAGAGCCATTCCATCGGCCTCCCCTATCGTAGGAGCCGATTGGCACTTTTTGACCAGCCTGGATACGGCGTTTTTGTCGAATATGCCCGCCTTTGCAACTTCTTCTGGCGATAACATCTCGCGCACGTAATCAGGGGCTTGCGTCCCCAGGAAAGCGTTGCGAATAGGAGCGCGATATGGGCGTTTGACACGCGCCAACACTGCGGGCGGCACAAGGTCCTGAACAGCCCGCTTGAGTATATACTTTTCGTCCAACCCCTTCAACCGTAGATGCGGCGGAATAGTAGCCGCGAACTCCACCAACCTGTGGTCCAGGAATGGGAAACGCCCCTCTACGGCGTGCGCCATAGCCACGCGGTCTCCCTGAGAAGAGAGCAAATACTGTGACATAAAGAGGCGGCTCTCTATGAACTGAGCCTTAGATAGCGGGTCCCAATCAGCCTTCAACCCCTCTAAAGCTTCAGCCAGTGGACCGTCGCTGTTATAGAGCGCCAATTCGTGGCGCGTATCCGCCGAAAAGAGACGTTTCATGCGGGCGGTACTGCGCCAGCGCACCAGGTGGCTGTAATACGGGTCGCTCGTCTCGGCAAGGCCATTCTTGAAGAAAGCTTCCAGGTAAGCCTGAGACGTGCCTCCCATGCCCTGCACGTCACCGTACAGCTTACGTAGCAGCAGGGGCCGCACCTTAGACTGTGGGTCTGCCGCCCAGAAGCGGCGCACTCGCGCTTCCTTGAAAATGTCGTATCCGCCCAGGAACTCGTCCGCGCCTTCTCCAGTAAGCACAACTTTCAACCCGTTTTGCCGCACGAGGTTCGACAGTATATACATAGGCGCGGGCGCTGTGCGTAGCAAGGGCGTCTCCGCATGCCAGACGACTTCCGGGAAGACATTGGCTATATCTGCGTCAGTACATTCCATGCTGGTGTGTTCGGTGCCCAGATAGTCGGCCATGCGCTGCTGGTGAGCGCGTTCGTCGAAATGCTCGTCGCTGAATGCAATAGAGAAGGTCCTGAGCTTGTTGCCCATGTAACGCTTCACGATAGCTGCTATTGCCGAGGAGTCGAGGCCGCCGCTCAGGTAAGCGCCCACAGGCACGTCCGCCCGCAGCCGAAGGCGCGTGGCGTCTATAAGCAGTTCCAGCAGCCGCTCGGCGTAGTATTGCTCGTCCTTGCCCGTGCCGCGCTCTTCACCCGAAAAATCAACGGTCCAATATCTATGTAGAGAGACCCCGCCTTCACCAGCCAGCAGATAATGGGCGGGTGGGACTTCGGAGACGCCTTTGAAAGCGGTTCGGCCAGGAAGCGGCGTCCAGTAAGTAAACACCTGGTCAAGTGTCTCAACGTCCAGCGCGCCATATATGCGACTATCAGCGAGTAGGGCTTTGATTTCCGAAGCGAAATGCAGACCGCCAGGCGCAGACGTGTAGAACAGGGGCCGAACGCCCAGCCTGTCGCGTGCCAGCATTAGCTGTCGCTTACGGCTGTCCCATATCGCAAAGGCGTACTGCCCTATCAGCTTATGCAGGCAGTCGGGTCCGCTCTCTTCATAAAGATGGACGATAACCTCGCTGTCCGAGCCGGTGCGGAAGACGTGACCGCGCGCCACAAGCTCCTGGCGCAATTCGATATAGTTGAAAATTTCGCCGTTGCATGTGATCCAGATCGAGCCGTCTTCGTTCCCAATAGGCTGCAAACCGCCTTCGAGGTCTATGATACTGAGGCGGTCGTGCCCTAACCCGACGGGTCCGTTCAGGTAGAGGCCCGCAGCCTCCGGGCCGCGATGCCGTATAGCGCCGAGCATACGGTTCAGCCAACTGGCCTGAACAGGCTCCCGGCTATCAATATTGAATATCCCCGCTATTCCACACATATCGTTACGCCCAAGCAATTTGCTTCTCGAAAGTTGGCGTCGCCTGACCAACGACGAGCATAGGACGATCAAAACTTCCGCTTCAACCGCCATACCTGAATAAAGCGCGTCTCAATGCTTGCGTCGTGGCGCTTCTAGAACTATTGTATCCGCATTTAGTTAAAGTCGTCTTAATAGGAAGCTCATCTGTTATCCCTAATAATTACAGAAAATCCATAAAGCCACGCCCCTTTAGGGGCTGTGGTGAGATAGAAATAAGGCTATCCATAAGGTCTCCTTTATGGTAGAATGTGTGTAGCACTTGCACCTTAAGAACTTAATTATGTTTGGGCGTTTCAAGGTAAATCGTTCCCTTGAGTAAAAGCATAAACGTAAACTCCCAAAGTGCCATTCAATACACAG
>JBBQIC010000217.1:0-6973 GCA_038324555.1 Chloroflexia bacterium | reverse complement strand
CGGAAAGTCCTCCCGCACCATAGAGTAGCTATCATCCGACGACACATTATCAACGACTACCACATGATATGGATAACCGATATTACTGGCGTACACAGAACGCAGGCACTGTGCCAGCAAGTTACGTGTGTTATAGTTGACAATTATTATAGCCACACTTGGCATGGGTACATTATATCAGATGGGGGCAAGGTCAAATAATCCAACAAATCACGCAAGGGTGTTTGTTGGATTATTTAGGGCAGGAAGAACAGAAGGAAAGTCTTGTGCGCCCGGCAGGATTCGAACCTGCGACAACTCGCTTAGAAGGCGAGGGCTCTAGTCCACTGAGCTACGAGCGCGTGCTTAACTGGTATAATATGCCATAGTCCAATCTAGTGTCAAGCGCGCACGGAGCACATCCTTATGCCCAACATACGCATCGGCGAGAAGTGGAACGTTGACCCTACAAAGCTCCTTTTGCGCCCATACGACGGCACGGCTCAAGACCTGGCTGCCCTCACGCATGTGCGCAATGAGACCTTGCGCGCCACTACTTTACCGGACGATTTCAGCGAGGTTAGCCCTGAGGAGATGGACTGCTACTACAGCCTGGGCGACTTTACCCTCGTTAGCAACGCCTGGCTGATGTTACACGATGCCAATCCGGTGGCGGCGGCAATCGTTTACCCTATGGCGGCTTTTCACGACCGTCCTCCGGGCAATTTCCACCTGTACGTCGCGCCCCAGCTTTGGGGTCATGGCATCGGTTCGCGCCTGCTGGCTCACCTGGAACAGGCGGCGTTGGCGCGCGGATACCCTGCGTTGGAAACCACGGTTGCGCGGGAAGACGGCCAATCGTGCGACTTCCTGAAAAGTCACGGCTTCCAGGCGGTGGGCTATTCGGTACACCTGGCGCGAAGCGGGCTAGAAGGCATTCCTGTTGCTCAATTGCCTGATGGCTTCTCCATAAAGTCCCTCGCCGAACTAGGAGAATCCGCCCAGTTTTATAGGGATACCGCCAACCGGCTAGGCTCCTACGACCCCAACTATTCCCTCATCAGCGCCGAAGAAATAGGGCAACTGGTGGAGACGGGCAAATGGGACCCGACAGGCAGCTTCTTTGTGCTCGATCCCGATGAGCGTGTAGTGGGCGTCATAAGAGCAAGCATGTCTGACGAATCGAAGGGTTATCTCAACGAGATCAGGCTTGAGCCTGCTTCCAGGGGCAAAGGATTAGGTATGGCAATGGTTGCGTCGGCGCTTGACTATCTGGCGGCGTCCGAGGTCACCCGTGTGGAGCTTGATACAGCCAGTGAGAACGCCGCCGCCCGTAATCTCGCGCTCAGAGCCGGATTTGAAGAGAGTAGGCATTGGTTGCACTTCCTCAAGCAACTACGAAATCAGAAATAAGTCAAACGAAAATCACGAAGTGATTTTCGTTTGACTTATTTCCAGGAGTAAGTATCTATGGCAATAGAACCCCTTGAGCACCTGCGAGACCAGGTTGCCGAACTGACCGCGTTCCACCGCGTTATCAGCGCGGCCAACTCCTCGCTGAAATTGAGCGACATGCTCCACGAGACCGCCCAGGCTGTGGTCGCCGTTACCCAGGCCGATATATGCTCGATCTTCATCTACGACCCAGAGCGGGACCAGTTGGCGCTCACCGCCACCAGCGATACGGACCAAAGCGCAATCGGTCAGATTCGCCTGCAACTTGGCGAAGGGATCACAGGGCGCGCTGCTTTGTTAGGCGTACCTATCGCGGTGAGAAATGCCCAATCGGACCTACGCTTTAAGAATATGTCCGCGCAGCATGTAGACACCGCCGTCTCCATCCTGGCTGTGCCCATCGTGCTCTTTACCATAGAGAAGCTGGTGGGAGCTATCACAATCCGCACTTTCCAGGAGCGCGATTTCAGCCGGAATGAGATACAGTTCCTTGAAACGGTCGCGGGCGAGATAGCGATAGCTATCGAGAACGCCCGGCTTTACGAGCAAACGGACGCTCGCCTCCGCCAGAAAGTCGCGGAACTTACCACGTTGCAGGGCGTGTCAGCGCACATCGCTTCGACGCTCAATCTGTCCGAGGTGCTGTCGCTGGTGGCGCACCAGGCTTCCCACCTCGTGCAGGCCGATGCCGCTGTTATCTACGAACTGGACCCGGCGGCGAAAACGCTCGAGCAGGTGGCTCAATACGATCTGCGAAATCCGCATCACAGCATCTTCGAGGGCAAAATCGGTCCGCGTATCGTATTGAACGTCGAAACGAGCGTCATTGCCCAGGCCGTCTTGCGCGGCATACCGACGGCCCTAACACCGGACGCTGATGCGGACCTCGGCCTCACCATAGCATCTGAGGGCTATAAATCTATGTTCTGCGTGCCCCTGATGGCCCCGCGCGGCATCATGGGCTGCATATGCCTGTACGATGCTGACGAACGTAACTTCAGTGAGGAGCAGATACACCTGCTGGACGCCTTCGCCCACGAAGCCGCCATCGCGCTGGAGAACTCACGCCTGTACGAGGCGGCAGTTCGCGGTTTGCAAATCAAGTCAGACATGCTCCAGGAAATGAACCATAGGGTGCGCAACAACCTGCAAACTGTGGCTGGCCTGCTCAGTATGCAGTTACGTCGCATGTCGCCCGACAGCGAATCCGCGACGGCTATGAAAGAGAGCATCAGCCGCATCCAGAGCATGGCGGCGGTCCACGATCTGCTGGTTGGACGCGACGTGGTCTCCACTACCATTTACGAGTTGGCGCAGCAGGTGGCCGAAGCGGCGGTATCAACTCTCGCTAAACCCGACTTTAAGTTGAAGCTCGTTATAGAGCCTGACGAGGCGGAGCATATACGCATTGGCTCTCACGAAGCCACGCTGCTGGCTTTGCTCCTGAATGAGCTTGTATCCAACGCGATCCTGCACGGTTTCGCGGGCATGGATAAGGGCGAGATAAAAATCCGCGCCTGGCGAAGCGACTGCGACAAACAGGCCGCGCAACCGGGCGCGAAGCCCAGATCAATAATAAACATCACCGTCACCGACAGCGGTGTTGGCCTCCCGGAAGGCTTCGACCCCCAGCGTAACGCCAACCTGGGCCTGGTACTGGTGCGCAACCTGGTAACGACCGACCTGCGCGGCGAGTTTGACATAAAGAACCGCAAGAGGGGCCGGGGGACGGTAGCGCATATTTCGTTCGAGCGTTCGTGACGTAGGGTGATATTGTAGGGGCGCACGGCCGTGCGCCCCTACAATATCACCCTACGTTAGCACAATATCCCGTTTGGTGGTAAGATAAACGTCTACTCAACCTAATCAAGAGGAAGGAGACAATCCATATGGTTGCGGCACTACCAAAGCGGGGCGAAATCGAGGAGAAGTATACCTGGAACCTGGCGAACATATATCCTGACGAAGCGGCATGGGAAGCCGATTATCGGCGTGTGGAAGCTGCCTTGCCTGCGTTGGAGATATTCAAGGGCCATTTGGGGGAATCACCACAAAAGCTGCTTGAGTGGTTTCGTGAGTACGAAAAAACCTATGTGCTCGGAGGCCACCTATTCGTGTGGGCGGGCCTCCGCTACGATGTTGACACTTCTAACCAGGCGGCAGGAGCGGTCCGGGACAGGTCACGGGCTATATGGGCACGTTTCGCAGCGACAACCGCGTTTGCCGAACCTGAATTGCTGGCTATCCCCCAGGAGCGCATGGAGCAGCTTATGTCGGAGGAACCCGCGCTGCAAGTTTATCAGCATTTCTTTGACATGCTCAGGCAAAAGGAAGGGCACGTTCGCTCGCCCGAAGTGGAAGCCCTGCTTGCCATGGTCTCCGACCCGCTTGATACTCCCAGGAACACTCACAACATCCTGGCCGACGCCGATTTGCATTTTGGGTCGGTGGGAGTGGGTGGCGAGAATATAGAGGTAGCCGGGGGCACGCTCAACGCCCTTCTCAGCAGCCACGACATAGCAGTGCGCAAAGCGGCCTGGGAGCAATACTCCGACGGCTTTCTCGCTTACAAGAGCACATGCGCCAGTTGTATCTCTGGAGGCGTCAAGCGCGACGTATTCTACGCCCGCGCCCGCAACTACTCGTCCTCGCTACAGGCGGCGCTAGAGCGCAACTTCATACCCGCCAAAGTCTATGAGAACATACTCGAAACATCGAGGCGCAAGCTGCCCGTGTGGCACCGCTACTGGTCGGTGAAAAGGCGCGCCCTTGTCCTGGATAAACTTCACGGCTACGACGTATTCGCGCCCCTCTCAAAGGAGGGACCCAAAATCAACTATGAGCAGTCGGTAGACATGATTTGCGCCGGTATGCAGCCTCTTGGAGACGAATACGTAGCGCCTATGAGAAAAGGTTTGTTGCAGGAGCGGTGGGTGGACATCTACCCGAACCATGGCAAACGGAGCGGCGCGTACTCGAGCGGCTTCTATGGCACGAACCCTTACATATTGATGAGCTTCAACAACGACCTGATGGCTGTGAGCACACTTGCCCACGAGTTGGGCCACTCCATGCACTCCTACTTATCTCGCAGGACGCAGCCCGTACTTTATGCGAGCTATTCTATGTTCGTAGCAGAGACCGCCTCTAACTTCAACCAGGCGATGGTGCGCGCCCACCTGCTGGAGACAAACAACGATCCACAGTTCCAGATAGCTCTCATCGAAGAGGCTATGTACAACTTCCATAGGTACTTCTTCGTGATGCCCATCCTGGCGCGGTTCGAGCGTGAAATACACGAGCGCGTGGAGCGCGGCGAAGCCCTCAGCGCGGATAGCATGATAAAGCTGATGGCGGACCTTTTCCGCGAGGGATACGGCCCCGAGGTGGAGATTGACGAGCAGCGCGTAGGCATAACCTGGGCCGAGTTCGCCACCCATATGTACGCTAACTTCTACGTATACCAGTACGCCACCGGCATATCTGCCGCCAACGCCCTCGCCACCCGCGTGCTCACGAAAGGCCCCCAGGCAGCCGAAGACTACAAGAACTTCCTCAAAGCGGGCAGTTCCATCTATCCCATAGACGCCCTCAAATTGGCCGGAGTAGACATGACTTCCCCTGAGCCGGTGGAGCAAGCATTCGACGTGCTGGAAAGCTACGTTGATAGGCTGGAGAAGCTTGTGCTGTAGGCTTCTCGCTCATAAAGAGAACTTTAGGATCAGAAATATGGCGAAATCACGTAGTGATTTCGCCATATTTCTGATCGTTGAATTACTTGCCCTGACGGTAGATAGCTAACGCTTGTTCAAGCCACGCCTGTTGCTCTTTATTGTAGGGCGACTGCATGGGTTTTTGAGCGTCAGGCAGATCCTCGAAGTTCTTCCACCATTTGTTCAAGCCGCCGGAGATTTCGGGGTCGCCTCCGGTGAACGCCGAGATGAGGTTGCTATGGCGCATCGCCACGTCCTGAGCCTCAGCGCTTGCCGGGTCGGTCCCCGCTGCTGCTAGCCGCGCTACATCTGAGAGGACCGAGGACCATTGTGCGCTTGCTTGCTCCTGATCGGCCTCGGTCCACGGACCACGCGCCGCCAACCGCTCGCGGGTCTCTGGGGTGTACGATTGTTCCGATAGTTGCTGCATCTGCTGTTGTTGTTCCGGTGTGAAGTACTTCTTCACCCAATCTTTGTCTTGTTCCATTTGTATAGCCTGGATCACTCTGATAAGGGATTCCCAATCGCATTGGCCGACTTGCAGCAGCTTTTCGGTCTCATCAATCGCCTGGATGATACTTTCGAGTTGCACCCACTTTGCCTGCATCATCTCCCTTTGCTGAGACAGCACCTCCTGTAAGCTTCGTGGACTGCCGCTCAGTAACGCTTTGATCTCGTCCAGCGAGAAGCCCAGGAACTTCAAGGCCAGGATTTGTTGCAGGTTCACCAGGTCCGCGTCGGTATAGAGGCGATAGCCCGCTTCGCTATACTGAGAGGGCGCTAGCAAACCCTCCTGGTCGTAATAGCGTAGCGTGCGGATGGAAACCGAAGCTTTGCGTGCAAATTGCCCCGTGCGATAGTAACGTTGATCCAAGCCGTACCTCCTTTCTGATGCCAGTATAAAGGGTGACGTAACGTCAGAGTCAATACCTTTTTGGGGCAATTTTGGAAGAATTTAGAGATGCCAGACCGGCCCATGCCCAGGGTATACAGTGCTTACACCCTTGGCTCGCATCTTCTCCCAACTCTGGTAAGCGAGGTCCGTAGGGTCGTCAGGTACAAGCATCGGTGGGGTGAGGTCCCCGGTGAAGGCTATCCCCTCGTCGAGGATCAGCGTAATGCAGTCATCGGAGTGCCCTGGGGTGCTGATGATTTCACCCCTGACGCCTATTCCCTCTAGAAAAGCGCGACTCTCATCGGCGCCGATGACAATATTACCAGCAAGCTCAATCTCGGTGTAATTATCCTGGGGCTTTACGTGGGTGCGTAAGAGGGGAATACCCGCAAGCTGGGTATCCACCACAATAAGGCGAACACCTAGGCGTTTTAGCTCCTGCGCAAGCCCGGCGTGATCCATATGATAGTGCGTTGCCATCTGATAGGGGATGTCTGCCAGCCGTATGCCCATCCGTTCACATGTATGCTGCATGGTGGAGAGCGTACCGGGCCACCCGGCGTCTACTAACAGTCTAGGCTTGTTATCTGCCAATACGTAATAGTTGGTCGAGCGGTACCCAACATTGACAATGTTCATGCTTTCTATTATATCTCATTCCCCCTTTTTGAATTATCCGCCCCATATGGCATAATATACCCGGCTTGCCTTATCTTGGTAGCCTGTGAAACTTCCAGCCCAGACGGGCGTATATAGTGACGGAACGTGCTCTGGCAAACATTAACTAACGTAGGAGGTCCAACCGCATGGTAGGTTCGGGAAGGCTGATCGGGCTTATACTCGTCGCCGTTGGCGTGGCGATTGTGGCGGTCTCGGCCCTATGGGTCACAGCAAGCACCGGCACGGGGCCGGGTAAGCTGCAAAGCGGTGG
>JBBQIC010000216.1:0-7066 GCA_038324555.1 Chloroflexia bacterium | reverse complement strand
CCGCCTGGCCAATTATAGTCACCGTGTGGTGGGCCGCCTTGTACGCCGCCCCCACCGGCCAGACTTTTATGACTACTGCCATTTATTAGGGTGTGGTAATTGGGTTAACCGGTGGGGGCGCACGGCCGTGCGCCCCTACGGGTTCACCCTATTCCCTCACCCTTATCAAGGGCAGTAGTCATAAAAGTCTCGCCTGTGGGGACGGCTTCCATGGCGTCCCACCACTGGTGGACTATATTTCGCCTGGCGGTTGGGTTGGCGGGCAATTCGAGGGGGCGGCCCCTGGCGTCAACAATCAGGCCGACCATGCCACCCTTTACTTCTTGCCCAGGCTCGGTCTTCAGGGTTTTACCAGGCTCGCCGCCGCCTACGCTGAAGCCTGGGGCAGGTTTTACTGATAGGGAGGCGCGTTGGTCGGGCCTGAGAGGGATAACCGTTATCGAGCCATAGCGTACCTCTACGGTCTCGGCTTCTCCTTTTTGTCGTTCTACGGTAATTGTGACGGCTGTACCCCCGCCTCTCTGTCCGTCGTGAGGGCGGCCCACCGGTACGATAGCTGTGCCCAGCCATTGCAGGCAGTCGTGGTCGAAGATGTATGAAGTGGCGGCTGGGTGGTGTCGGGCCAGGTTGCCCAGGGCCGGTATTAGCAGGGTGGTATCCAGCGCAAGTTCGATTGAACCTAGTCCCTCGCCGGTGGGTTGCAGCGCATCCAGGAGGAGGAGCGCGGCCTGTCCGGGCCTGGGGGCATGAGCTAGCAGGCCGCCCGTGCCTACCAGCAGGTCATACCTGAGTTTTGAGTTTTGACCCTTCACTCCGTTCGAGGGCATGGTTTTGAGTTTTGAGTTATTCGAGTTATTGGTTCTCGGTTCTAAACGGTCGAGTCCTGCTTGTAGGGCTTCACGGGCTAGGGCGTGCTCTATTGCGAGGTCGCGGGCGGTCATGGGCAGAGAGAGGGGGCGGACTACTTTATTCAGTATCCAGTCGGTTAGCTCTTGCTCACTTATCTCGAACGGCAGCCATTTCAGAATATTGGCGGTCCCGCGCTCGGCCAGCAGATTGCCCAGGCCGTAACCAAGTCCTATGTCGCCCAGCACAATGGCGTCATCGCGCAATGCGTTTGCCAGTATCAGGGAGGTGGAAGTCGCGCCTACGTCCACGAGCAACGTCTCTCGCCCATAGTGGGCGTAAAGGTAACGAGCGATGAGGCGCTCGGCGTCGGCGGTGGGTACAATCTCGCCGGTTATCCAGCTTGATAGCACCGCATAGCCGGGTATTTCCGGCGTCCGCCGCTCTTTGTATAAGTCGGATATACGCCCCTCAGCCGGAGCGATTTGTTCAGTGTCTAGGGTAGGTCGCACGCTGTGTACACTCTCTATCTCGGAGATTGGGGCAAGAGCCTGCGTTACCCTTTCAAGAGCGGCTGGGTTGCCCGCGAAGATTACGGTAGGCATACCGGGCGCTGATTTACCTGCTCGGGCAGCTTCTTCGGCCCGCCTGCTCTGTTCGCGGGCGGCGCCTGATATGGCGTAGGCCAGCCTGACGAGCGGGGCGACCGGGCCATCATCAACACCACCTGCAATAAGCACCACGTCGGGTGGCAGCGTCAGCAGTTTGTCGCCCTCGGTCTGCAACCAGGCGGTGGCTCCGTTAGTCGTCAGCAACTCGTCTTCCGTTGGCAACCCACTTAGACCTTCGTCAAGAGTGATACTTGACATAATCTGCGTATAGGTGCTCTGAGCGGCCCTCATCGCGCTTGCCCCTGAGATGTCGTGGCTCACCGACGCGACCACCAGGCGCAGGGCCGGAGCGGCGCTCGATGTGGCGATCAAGAGGTCCAGGCCATTCCCATTGGGGCGTTGAGGTATCAGCAAGCGTGTGCCTTCGCTTAGTTTACGCCCCGTAATCTGTTCAAGCTCGCGCACTGCGTTGTAGACCCCAGCGGTCACGTCGTTATTGGGGGCTTCAGCCGTAGTAGCAGCAGAGGCCCGCGCCACGAAGCGATATTCGTCGCCGACCACATCGAACATGGACGCCCTGGTATAAAGCGAGCCGATATCCACAGCCAGCACAGGCCCGACGGTTGCTATGGTCGGGGAGCCTTCTTCTATGGGTGTTGGTGGGTTGTCTGGCATAATTGGTTGGAACGTTGGAACGTTGGAACGTTGGAACGTTAGAATGTTACAAGGTTGAACTGAAGCGTATAACGTTCCAACGTTCTAACGTTCCAACGTTCCAACGTTCTAACGTTCCAACGTTCCAACGTTCCAACGCTTCATATTACTAGCCCGATCAAGAATTGCAGTCTTTCTATCAGCGCGGCGTAGAACGTGGTTGCCAGGGAGCCTAGAATGGCTCCGAAGGTGACTACCAGCACCCATCGGCCTGTTGTTGACAGAGCTGTGAGGGGTGCGGCGCGGTTGCCGTTGGGGCGCATACCGAAGGCGAAGTAGGATAGCGCCGCTATTACGCCGAGCACTAGCACTATGTCGCCCACCAGGGTATAGGGGTTGTCGAAGTGCAGCGGGCGCATGGTGTCCAACGTCTGCGGCACGATTGTGCCCGCAAGCGCGCCCCCAAGGGCCAATGCCGAACCTACTACTACCACCACGTTCAACCCAAGTTGCGAGGGCCACGCGCCTGGGAAGACGATACGCAGCAATAGCAGCAGTCCAAGCGCCAGGGGCACAGCCGCGAGTAGCTGTTGGCTGTTAGATACGCCGGTGGCTGGCGCGACTACCTTTGCCACCTGGGGCGCTATCACCTGCGTCAGCAGCAGCAACGTTACGTAGCCCACGGAGACCCCAACGAGGAGACTCTGGGCGATACGCCACAATGGGTTTGCTCCAATCAGGTAGCTAAATACCATAAGCGTGAGCAACCCTGCTACTATGCTGCCGATAAAGGTTTCGTTCATAGAGCGTGAAGCTATCAGCTATCAGCCGTCAGCTATCAGCTAATGTTCCTAGCTGATAGCTGACGGCTGATAGCTGATAGCTTCACGCCTCCCTCCTAAGTATCCTGCGCATACCCATGTTCACGAACGCGGCCAGTATAACCAGGGCCACAAGTATCTGGGCGACGGATTGCGCGTTCAGCCGGTCGGCTAGTTTACTTGTCTTGAAATGGCCTGTAGCATCCTGCCCGCGCTGGGTCATTTGCTGAATATAGCGCAGCGCGCCTGCCTGACCGCTCACGACCGCTTTGAGGCCCGCGCCGGGTACGTTTTTGTAGGGCCGCGCCAGGGGTTCGAGAGCCTGCGGCACGGCGGCTATAACTTGCGTGCCCGTGCGCGCAGAGACCTGCTCTATCCAGTTGCGAAGCGTGGTTTCGTCCGAAGCCAGGGTGATTATCAGGGCGAAGTCGCGCAAAGACGTCAGCTTGCCTGATTGGACGAGGCTGTATGTTTGAAGCCTATGGCCGTTCACATAATCAAGCGGCAAGGCGGAACTGAAGTCGTTGAAGAGCGAACTCAAAGCGGCTTCGTTGCCGGGCAGGTAGCCGAGCACCAGGTAATTGATTCCGTATTGATAGCCGTAATCGTCTTTGGCCGCGTCGGTGACTGCCTGTGCGAAGCCGGGGCCTTGGGGGACCGTGCTCACCGTCATGAAATGTAGGTGGCGCGCCATCAGGTGGCGCGTCACAGCGTCGGCGAGGGCCGACATCTCGGCGGAGCGGGTGGCGTCCCAATCGTATACGACCAGCACGGGACGGTCGGCGGGCACAAGCTCTATCACGTTGTAGAAATCTATGACGTCACCGGCTGCGGGAGCGTTTTGTTCGCCAAACGGTGGCCTGATGAGCAGAACAGCGACGAGCAAGGCCAGTATGACAAGATAAATCAGGCCGTCAGGCAGAAGCCACCCGCGCAGACCCACGCGGCGTAGCGCACCCTGAGAGGGCGTCTGCTCAAGCGCAGATACGGGCCTCTGAAGAACTTCGCCTGTTGGCGCGTGCAAGAGGGCGGCTAGGGTTTCGACTGAGCCGGGCCTCGGCGGGCGTATAGGCACATTGCGCTCGATGGGGGCCAGTAGCGAGCCGGTAGGTTCCAGGCCGAAGCGTGTGCTTGGCTCGGTGGGTAGCGGCGGAAGCGGGGGCACTTCTTGCTCGTCCTTGCCGATTCGGGGCGCAAGCGGTTTGAGCCAGTCGGGGACAGTCTCCGGTGTGGACCCAGCCCTTTTCCTTTTTGACGCCTGGCGAATATCAATCGGCTCTGTAACTACCTGCTCCGGTGCATCGGGCGGTACGAAGGGCTGTAACTCCCCCATTCCCAGGTTAGCTGGGTCGTCGGGGACGTCCCTTTCAGCGCCCGTGCCGCTTGATTGCAAGGTTTCCTGGACGGTCATACCGCTCAACCATGGAGGTAGGCCGGGCTTACCATTATCCTCTGTGTGCTGCGTCTCCTGCGCGCCTTGTGGGGCTTCAATGCCCGCTTCGGGTGGGCCGGACAGCCAGGGCATTATGTGGTCCAGTTCTTCGGGTTCGTAGCTCTGCTCTGGACTTGCCTGGGGTTTGGCTCCCGGCTCTAGTATCCCGACAACCCAATCAGGCGGCGGTTCATCGGGCGCGCCCGTACCCCTGGTCTGGAGTGGGGTTGCCGGGGACGCGGGAGTTTCAGGGGCAGCGTCTTCGGCTTGCGGTGTCTGAAGCGTCTCTTGCTTCTTAGCCTGCGCTTGCGCTGCCATCCTTGCCTCGGCCTCGGCAAGAACGTTCGGGTTCAGGCCGCCGGTCTGCTTGACGGCCCTCTCGTGTACGCCCTGAAGCCAGGGAAGGTTGAGGGAGTCTTCGCTCTGCTGGGTATTGTCCTGGGGACGCGGCAGTTCCTCTCCGCACTTGGCGCAGAAGCGGCTTGTATTTCGGTTGGTGGTCCCGCAATTGAGACAGGTTACGTCCATAATCGAAATTATGAAGTAAGAATTATGAATTATGAAGTAATTGTTCATAATTCATAATTCTTACTTCATTCCATGTATGGTCTATCGAAGCCGGAGAGTACTCTTAGGCTAATGCCTATGGTGCCGAAGGCTACGCCTAGAATTATTGCGCGTATTCCGGCCAGCACCGGGTAGTCCATCAGCCAATCCTTGATCTGCACGCCGATATTCAGTTCAGGAGCAGCGCTGAATGGGGCCTGGGCTATCACCACTATGAGGGCTACTATCAGCAACACTATCGCTTCGGCGCTGTGCATACGCAGGGCGCGGAAAAAGGCTGTGGTCAAGAAGAAGGCCAGTAGGCTGAATATGGCGGCTCCAAGCGGCTGGTATATCCACTGAAACATCCAGGCTACATAAGGGTCGCCGGGGCCTCTGCCACCTATCAGGCCGAAGGCCAGCACGATCAGGGCGCTGCCTACCAAGACGAGACTGTAGGGCCAGCCTTCGCCGCGCTGCATCACGCGCCCGATATGCACCTTGATAAGGTTGCTCAGGCCGACGAGCAGCGCGAACGCGACCAGCACGACCGCCCACTGCGCCAGCATCCCGCCCAGATCGGCGAACGTGCCCCGCGTGAAAAAGCCGATAAGGGTCACGACGCCCGCAACATAGGCGAGTATCAGGTTGGATATTAGTAGCAGTCGGGAGGTGATGCGAGACAGCATAACGAACGCTCAGGGAAACATAGTAAACCAACTTAGCGGGTTCTTGCCGATTACGTTAGCGGCGATGAACCCTATGATAATCAACAGGATGATGGTCCACCTAAGTCCATCCTGCGCCAGGAGCGAAGCGATATGCGTCGGGCGACGTTCGAGGTAAGCGCCGGAAGCGAATATCTCCTCACCTATCAGTGTGTGATCCGCGACGATAAACATGAGCGCCGCGCCCTGCGAATTGGACGAACCGGCTATCTGCTGCGCGCCACAACGCCTCTGGGCTTCCATGAGAAAGAGCGCCTCCGGCCCGAACTGCCCGGCCATGACAGCGTGGGACACGTTGTGCTGCGACACGACCTCGGCGGCTGCGGCAACGTATGCGAAGGGGTCGTCGTGCGTCAAGAAGCGCGCTCCGCCGCTCTCGCTCTCCATTGACCACCCGGCCCGCCCGTAGCCGCTGCTCAGGGCGTTTTCGGTGAGCGCATAGGCCACAGCGTCGTTCGTGGTGGCCTGCACCGGCGCTCCGGTGATGGCGCTCACGCGGGCCATAGCCTCTACCAGGGTGAGGCCCGCGAGGGTGCTGGCCGTGGTCGCGCCCGTGGAGCCTATGCTGCCTGTTCCAGGGGAGGTGTGAACAGCCCGCCCTGTCTCGGCGGCTCGCGCCAGGCCCTCTCGAGCAGCGATGTATGCCTGTATCGGCCTCAGGGCAAACTGCCTGCCCTGGTCTCCTCGTTTACCTTTTTGGTCAATTCGCCAGAGGTAACCAATAAAGAATACCAGGAACACGACAAGCGCCCCGACCATCAGGTAGAGGTCGTCGCCGTAAGCAAGGGTGATGTGGAGGTCCATGAGGGTGGTTATCGTCTCGGACGATGGACGATAGACGATAGACGATAGACGATAGTAGCCACCGTCCATCGTCCATCGTCTATCGTCTATCGTCCGGCAGCAAATCCTCTCCTCTGCTACGAAGCCGATCTACTATCTCATCTACGCCGTGCTCTCGCTCAAGCAACCGGGCCAACCCAGCCGTTGATAGCGGTGAGTGCCTACCCAAACCTGGCCCTTCTATAAAAGGTTGAAGCATCCAGAGCATCTGTCCTCCAACCCACGCTAGCGGCTTGAAGGTTTGCAGCAGCACGGCAACCAGGTCGGCCATGCCTGAGCTTCTGATATAGTCAGCGATCACATCAGGAGACGAGTGGCTTTCCGGCTCTGTGGAAAGACTTTGCGGTAGAGTCAATGGCTTTCTTTTCCTTCCTGGATATAGCATAGATAGGGGGCTTTGGCCCATTATAGTTGCGCTTGTACATGCAGTCAAGTGCCCATTTGGGCTAGAGGCGGATGTGCATATCGGGCTATGAAGACGATGAACGGCCCGGCGGCTAATGAGCATTAACAAAATAATCAACATACGCGACCTCGGAGATCGCCCGGTGACTGAACTCGCGGGCTACAGGCGGCAAAGTCCCC
>JBBQIC010000215.1:0-7091 GCA_038324555.1 Chloroflexia bacterium | reverse complement strand
CGTGATGTGTTGGCATGAGCAACTTTATTAGCCTGGGCTTGCGCGTTAGTAGCTATTATCGGCGCGCCCCCTTTGGCAAAGGCGCTAGATGCTGTGAATGCTGTCGCAGCGGCTAAACCCATCACCAATAATAAGGTTGACAAAGGTATCCAACTATATAGCCATTGGGTGTGGCTGTTTTTCTTGTTCCGCATAATATATCCCCCGATTGTGTACTCCAACGCTGATAAAGATAAGGAGAGAAGGTAGGTAAGTAAGGGTATCTATCTCGCGTACATGCTGGGTTTCTATTATACACCTATACAATATCAGAAATCTAGCGTCTATGGAAGTGTATTGTGGCACAAAGAGGGACACAATTACGGACACAAGAAGGTACATAAAAGGTACATAAGATGTAACTACTTGCCCAATAATGTATTATATTAGGAAGGACTTTGTGGGGATGTAATAGCAAGCTTATGCTATAGCGACATATCCCTGTAGCTTGTCTCACTTGCCAGTCTTGGCGCAAACACGCAAGGAGCATCTAAATGACCTCGATGACCTCGACTAATATTGGTTTGGAGGCGGATGTAAGCAGCCTTGATATAGGTATGGGTGAAATTGGGGTGGTGAGTCTCACCATCACGAACAGGGGACCAACAGTTGACGGCTTCGTTCTCGCTGTACGCGGGCTTGATCCAGCATGGTATACGGTTACGCAGGAGCTCGTGGCCCTCTTTCCGGGGGACTCGTTGCCTATCATCGTGCAGTTGCACCCCTGGGTGGGCGCGACTCCACTGGCCGGAACACATGCCTTCGAGGTCGTGGCTATGTCGGAGCACTCGTCAGAGGATGCGACAAGTGTTACCATGGAGCTACGCATAGCAGGCACGAACGACATATCCCTGAAGATACAACCGGAGCGCATTGTATCTCGTCAGGGTGACTTTACGGTAACGCTGACCAACGGCGGCAACGGCGAGTGTCGCTTGATGATTTGCCCGACAGACCCCGATGCGCTGTTGGTCTTTGCTTTTGGGCAGGCACGGCTTGCGGCAGCTAAACTCCCTAAGCTTGCGGTGGCTGCACCCATAGGTAAGACCCAGCCAATTGCCTCCCTTGCCAACCTGGACAGCGTATGGGTTCCATCTGGGAAGGAGGCGAGCCAGGGGTCTCTTGAATTGACGCTGCCTCCGCAGGTTGGAGTAACAATACCTCTGCATGTTCGCACAGGGCAGCGCATATGGAGAGGTCCCCTCACCAACATCAGGTTTGAAGTGCAGGCCAGGCCGCCAGGCGTGGAATGGCAGGAGCGCGACGTAGTCAAAGCGTGGGGTGAACTGGCATACAAACCCTACCTGTCGTGGTTGTCCAACATGCCGCTTCTCTTGCGCCGCGCCCAGATGATAGCCTTGTGGCTGCTCCTGGCGATCTTATTCGTCCTCTTCTTTACACAGGCCAAGATTGAGGGGGTCAACGCCGCTCCGGTCCAGATTGTCGCGGGCCAGCCTGCGGTTCTGACATGGAAGGCCAGGTTTGCCCAAAATTACACATTGGATGGAACACCGGTAGGCCATCCAAACGTGGACGGCAACGGCAAGGGGCAAATGAGCGTGATGCCCGGCGTCGCTCATATCTACAGCTTGTGCGTCTCCAATTTTGGTGAGTTTATCCTTGGGAAAAACTGCCAGCCGATACCGATAATGGTCTTGCAGCCCACACCTACGCCACTTCCACCGACCACTACACCCACCACGACGCCTACTGTTGTACCGACCGTCCCTGCGCCGGTAGTCGCCTCCGCTAATACGCCTGTCCCACCACAACCTCCGCCTCCTCCACTTGCGACGCCTGTTTCGACCTTTACGCCAACGCCCAAGCCTTCGCTGCCGATAATTTTGCCCGGTGCGACTTCAGTTCCGGCTAAACCCGCTGCGACCCCGGTTCCGGTGCGTCCTATCGCAACCCCGGTCCCGCCCAAGCCTACCGCAACCCGAGTTCCGCCGCCTCCTACTGCTACGTTGCCGCCTCCGCCTCCCACCAATACTAGAGAGCCAGCCCCAACGGTCCCGCCTGTAGTAGCCCAGAAGCCTCCCACAGAGACGCCTGTGCCCTTGCGTCCCCTGGACGGTCCATATGGCGCATCAGGCGCGATGCGCTGGCCTGACTGGGGTACGTTCGACCAACCCGCCAAGGCCCTGGCCGATACGGGAGAGAATTGGGCAATCGAAGACTTCTTGATGTACCTTATCGAGCCACAAGAAGGGCAGCCGTTCCAGTGGACGGCTACCGACCGCCTCGTGGCTGCGCTTCAACAGCAACACGTCAACATTGTCGGCATCATTTCCTACTCGGCTGGCTGGGCTAACAGGGACCACCCTGATGACACAGGCACCAACGGCCCCAGCTTTTACATGCCCAAGCTCGACAAGTACGACGCCTTTGTCCGCGCCCTCGTAGACCATTACAAAAGCAGCATCCAATACTGGGAGGTTTGGAATGAGCCGAGCGAAGGCCAGTTCTGGAAGCCGCAGCCCAACGCGGTTGACTATGCTGCCCTTCTGAAGACAGCTTACCCTGCAATTAAAGCGGCAAATCCCAACGCCAAAGTGCTCAATGGCGGGATGCCGGGCAACGCCGTAGCTTACCTTGAGCAGATGGTGGCGGCGGGCGCGGGCGATAGCTTTGATATTTTTGCCATGCACACTTATGCCCAACCCGCCGATCCTTCGCAGGGTCGTACACAGAGCAGGCCGGAGGTACACAAGATTGCTGAGGTTGAGCTAACCAAGTATCGCGCCTTCTTGCAGAGGCACTGTACGGGCGCACGGCCGTGCGCCCCTACCCGACCTATCTGGGTGACGGAGATAGGATGGCCTGCCCATGACTGGAGGCTTGACGAGCAGACCCAGGCTGATTATCTCGCCCAGGCATACGCGCAGATGTTTGCGAGTGGCCTTGTTGAGCGCGTCTTCTGGTATAGCTTCAAGGATGCGTCTGCCAGTAATGGCGATAGCTGGGGGCTGATTGGCTGGGGCGCGGGCAAGACCGACCTATCTCCAAAGCGTCCAGCGTACACAGCATATTCCGTCAGCGCCCGCATGATCGGAGGGGCGGGTACGCGCCCGGCGGGCCGTCTGCAACTCGGACCTTACCATGTGATAGACGATTTCGAGGCTCCGGCGGCCTGGCAAGCGCGGAGCTTGAATCCCGGCGGTTCAAGCGGCTCGTTCGCCATTACCAACGAACAGCGCCACGGGGGTGGGTCTTCGGGGCGCATACAGTACAACTTTAACGGCCTCAACCAGGGGGTGGATTTTGGACCGCCTCAGCCGGAGCCGTTAGCGGGGAGGCCGACGCGACTTGGCTTGTGGGTGCGCGGGGACGCATCGGGTAAATACCTGAGCGCGTGGATTAGCGACCGCGATGGCGAACTGTTCAAGGTACGGTTGGGCGCGGTGACGGGCGCTGCCGATGGCTGGCGCTACTTCGAGTCGCGCATAAACAACTACTACTTCAGCAGCGAATACGCGGGTGGCAGCCCGGCCAACCACGTAGTTGACTACCCCGTCAAGTTCACGGCTTTCCGGCTGGAAAATACGCCCGACGAGCCTGCGGGTGGCGGCACTATCTATGTTGACGAGTTGCAGTCGTTCGATGGGCCGGACGCCAGCGCAATGCGCTTCTGGCGAACGGACGGACAGGCGGTGGACGTGCTATGGTCGGTTGATCCCACCCAGGTCAACCTGTCCACGAGTTCGGCGAGCGCACAGGTGACGGACCGCGATGGGACAACGCGCACCGTGAACGCCGCCGGGGGGAAGCTGCCTCTGTCGGTGAGCAGCAGCCCGATTTACGTGGTCCATAGGCCGTAGGGTCCGTGCAGGGTAATCCCGTAGGGGCGCACGGCCGTGCGCCCCTCCCCCAACATCACAGGGCGCACGGCCGTGCGCCCCTACCCCTCACCCTGCTCTGACCCGTTCTTCACCTAATCCTAACTTTCCAATCTATTCCTCTTAATCCCACACTGGTAAGCTTTTAGCAGAACGTAATGCGCGTGCTTATACTAAATGACTCACGTTACGCAACTGTGGAGATATATCTGGCACAAGGCCGAAGGTAATGAGGGGAACGAACGCACTAACCCGTGTCATTCTGAACGCAGTGAAGAATCTCGTCGTGGGCGTGGATGCTTGGGCACAAACCGTTCTCCGACATAACGGTAAACGGAGAGATTCTTCACTGCGTTCAGAATGACACGGGTTAGTGCGTTCGTTCCTTCGATAGAGTGCGTAACATGAGTAAATGAATTCGCTTTGGAGGCAAATACTATGGAAACGGAAAATGATGATCGTTTGATAGGACGGATTCTTACTCGAAGGGAAGTGATAGCTCTATTGGGGGCAGCGGGGGCCGTGATGCTTACTGGCTGTTTGCCTGGGCAGTCCAACTCGCCAGCGCCAACAGACACGGCTACCCTGGGAGCGACAAATGCGCCCACGCAGGCACCAACGAGCGCGGTGGGCGCTGCTACTGGAATTACGCCTAATGCTGAGGCGGCGACTGCCTCGGCGGCTACACCTGTTGAAGCATCACCGACGGCGGATGTGGCAGCAGCCCCCGATTGCGTGGTACGCCCTGAGATGACCGAAGGGCCTTACTTTGTGGACGAGAAACTTGACCGCTCCGATATTCGGTCCGATCCTTCGAGTGGCACGACCACGGAGGGTGAACCACTCGCGCTAGCGTTTGTGGTGTCTCAGGTGGGCACGGGTTCTTGCACTCCTCTGGCGGGGGCGCAAGTGGACGTGTGGCACTGTGATGCATTGGGCGTCTATTCTGATGTTTCGGGTAACACGGAAAAGTTCTTGCGCGGCTATCAGTTGACTGACGCGAATGGCAAAGCCAAGTTTACGACAATCTATCCCGGTTGGTATCGGGGGAGAGCAGTCCACATCCACTTCAAAATACGCACCAGCGGCACATCGGGAGCCAGCTACGAGTTCACGTCGCAACTCTTCTTCGATGATACGCTCACCGATCAGGTTTATACGCAACAGCCGTACTCACAGCATAATGGGCGTGACACACGGAACTCGGCTGATAATATCTACCAGAGCGGTGGAAGTCAAACGACGCTCTCTCCAACCAAGAGCGGAGATGGTTACGCGGCAACATTCTCTATTGGGCTGGATTTGTCGGCTACAAAATGAGCAAAAGGGGGCTGAATGTTGGATTTGGCGCATATGAAGATTTATCGTGCCACTTGCGCTTCTTGTTGACCAAATTTCTCTTAAGGAGTATACTTGTAGTAAGCGACTGTAATGCCACTGTAATGCCATTGAACGTGAAGCCATTAGCAGAGCACAATAGTACAACTCTAAAGTCTATACCGCTTTTGCTGCCTAAGTAGAATCAAGCAACTTTTTCGGAAATGAGGTAAACTGTGGGGAGGAGGAGACGATGCGAAAACCGCCACTTCAACCAATGCCTAAACAAAATCCTGTCCGTCATCGGCTCCAATGCCGTAAAAGTTGCTTGATTGTACTTAGCATCGGACTTTGGACCTTCCGTTTGTATCGCACAAGCTGACTTTGCTCTCTCCGTCTCCGACACAAATGCCCTCTGAGGCTCTAGAGGACGAACGTTAAAGGAAACGGCAAAAACTATGGATCATTCCACAGAAGCCCAATCATCAAACCAAGCCGGTGATGTGATCCGTATGGATCGTGGAGATGAGTGGCAGAACGGGCAGAACAGATTGTTGGCTATACTAGGGCAACTGCTTTCTATCCAGGTCACCGATGTCAAGTCGGCCCTAGACCAGGTATGCGACCTCATTACGCCAGTACTTGGCGCTGACAAAGTAGATGTATTCCTCTACATCCCTGAGACCGATACCCTTGTCACCGCGGGAGCCAGCAACACCGCCCTGGCAAGACAGGAGCACGATATGGGTATGGACCGCCTGCCGATGGTCAACGGGGGTCGCACGGTTGAGGTATTCCAAACGGGGCACTCGTACTCCACCGGACACGCTGATAGGGACGCCGGTGTTCTTCTCGGTGTGCGAACAGGCCTACATGTGCAGTCCATGATGCTGGTACGATTTGGCGCCAATGGAGACCGTCGAGGTGTGCTCCAGGCACTCTCCAAAACGGGGGACCGGTTCTCTCCCGATGATCTTGTCTTTGTGGAAGCTGTTGCCCACTGGATCGGCATGATTACCCATCAGGCCGAGATGGTCGAGAAAATAAGCCGAGACGCCGTTGAAGAGGCCAGGCGAGCATCAGCAGAAGAAGTGGTGACGGTGCTTGCCCATGATCTAGGCAACTACCTCACGCCCCTGAACGCCAGGATAGACTTCATGCGCGCAAGAGCGAAGCGCGAAGGGCACACGGCAAACATAAAGGATGCTAATGAAGCAAAGGGCGCACTTGATCGCTTGCGCGCTTTGATCGAGGACTTACTCGATGTAGCACGGGTGGGGCAGAATATCTTCACCTTATCATTACAGCCTGTAGATCTAGTTTCGATTGTGAAGCAAACAGCCGCCGTTATGGGCACACGAGATGCAGATATACTGCTCGAACTACCGGAAGAGTTGCTTATACAGGCAGACCCCTCCCGGATTCGGCAGGCGCTGGAGAACCTGCTCGCCAACGCCACAAAACACTCGCCAAAGCTGCTGCCCGTACATGTGCTACTGCGTACCGAAACGCGAGATGGGGGAGAGTGGGCTGTAATCTCCGTGCATGACGAGGGGCCAGGCATACCTGCTGCCCTCCTTCCAAAGCTCTTCACTCGCTTCGGCTCGGGTCCTGGCTCAACGGGTCTGGGACTTGGCCTGTACCTGGCGAAGAGCATTGCCACAGCGCATGGCGGCACTCTCACTGTTGACACGGCAGTTGGGAAGGGATCTACCTTCAGGCTTTCGTTGCCTATGCTGTGAGAGCGACCTCCACTGATGCTGTTGGCGAATTCTCATTGAGAGGGTTTGTGCTCCCAAAATGCCGCCGTCAGGCTCTCCTTTTCACAAAGTGCTTCTACATGTAGAATTGTGATTACATCAATTCTATATACATACGCCTACATACGCCCTTGTC
>JBBQIC010000214.1:0-7159 GCA_038324555.1 Chloroflexia bacterium | reverse complement strand
GCTCGATTAACCATTTCCTCGATGTCTGCTTCGTCCATTTCATCCATCAAAGTTTCCTTAGCATGAATTGGATTAGACTAACCCAAAACCTATGTAGAACTTGGTCCCCTACCCTTCATAAAGTAATACCCCAACCCCGCTAAACCTCCGACGACCAGTAGCCCACCCACGATATACAATATTAGCGCAGAATTGCCCGTGCTTCCGGCTACGGGAGGCGTGACAGTTGCGGTAGTGGTAGCTTCCGCCGGGGCCGAGGTCACACCTGGGCTGGCCTGCGCTGTGGTTGGTTGGGCAGCTACAAGGGTGGGTGATACCTCCTGTGTGGTCGCCACGCCTGGCGCGAGTGAAGGTGTAGGCGATGGGTTGGCAGCCGTCGGCAGTTCTTGTAACGCGGGGCCGGGGTAGTTGGAGGCGTTGGCCTTTACCGAGTCGTAGATAGGCTGGGGCACGAACTGCGGGTCTACCATCTGGAAATAGTATTCGGCCTTGTCTGGCGGTATGTCCCCTACCTGGCGGAAGTACCAGATGGAGATAACGCCCGCCCAGGGCCAATGTTGGCGCGCATAGTCAACGCCCGCCACTGTCCAATCAGCCTGCTTCTTAGGCGAAACGTGACGCCAGTAGTTCTTCTCGGTATCGGAGAGCGTTTCGGGCGAGGCGTTCCAGCCGTACTCGTCGAACCAGATGGGCACGTTGTTGTCGGCGTTTTTGATCATGATGTCTCTGAGAAGTTCCACGCGCCGGAAATTGAGCACGCTGGGGCTTGGAGGCGCTTCCGGCGGTTGGTCGAGGCCATAACCGTTAGCCGAGGCCACGTCAAAGTTGCCTTTCGCTCCCGCCTGGTACAGCTTAGTCCAGTAGTCAATCTCGTTCATATTGCCCCGCAAAGTAGGACCTTCGAGGGTCATAGCCATAGGCGCGGTCAGCAGGACTGCCTTCGGGTGTGCGGCCTTGACAGCAGGGTACACCGCCTTGAGCATCGCCGCGTAGCCATTGGGGTCCACCGCCTTGCCGGGGATCCATTCAACGGCCAGGTTTGGTTCGTTCCAAATTTGCAAATGGGTTATGCGTCCTTTGTAATGGTCCAACAGGGCGTTTGCGAAGTCGGCCAGGTCGCTATTATTCTTGAGGGGCGAGTCGCCGCCTGTGGCAGCCTTCGCCCAGTCGGGCGCGTGGTCCACGCGAGCGATGACCGTCAGGTGATATTTATCGGCCATGTCCACGATGCCATCGAACTTCTCCCACGACGACTTGTTCCACTTGTCGTCATGGAAGTAACCCTTCTTGAACTCTATCTCGTTCCAGGGAAACTCCTGCTTTACCCACTGTATGTTGGCGGCGGCAACCATGCGCAGGGTCTGCTCGATCTTCCACGTCTCAACTTCCTTGTGTAGGAAGACGTTCACACCGTAAGGGTTGTCCGGAATATTGGGTATGCTGCCGCTTCCCGTCTGCGCACTTTGTCCGCTTACAGGTATTGTGGCGGGTTGAGCGTGAGCCGGTACAAGCAATACACCTAAAGAGGTCGCCAGTAGCAGAAGCAACAAGAAGATTCTTGCCTGCCGGTTGGTTTTATTGTTGTAGATGCGAGACATCAAAATATCTGTTCCTCCGAAAATCATATGCAAGTTAGAGAACTAGGCCACAATTGCTTCGTCTCTTTAACGGTTGAAATCCGACTCGGTCGTTCATAGGATACACGAACTGAGGCCAGGGCGCAAAAGATTCCACTGTCGTAAGTATTCAGATCAAGGGTACTCCGTAGGGGCGAACACAAGGTTCGCCCCTACACCCCAAGCATTAGACATGTTTAAGGATTACATCAACAGTATCCTCCAGATTCAAATGCGAACTATCTATGATGATCCAACCCGCCCTGGCGAAAACAGATACGGACATCGATTCATAAACGCGCTGGATGGTGAGAACCAGTAACGATGTGTCGAAATCCTTGTTTGTACGCCGAGCATTCCGCGACAATGTAACTTCAAGATCAGGCCGAAGCAGGATTTTGTGTACAACATGGCCGGAAAGCGTAGCTGCAAAGATGGCTTGTGCTTCATGTGGAAGAATTACATCATCAATCGCAACGGCGAACCCTGCGTCCGCATAGATGCACGTAATCTGGGCGGCTGCCTGTCGAGCGAGACGGAATTGCCTGGAAGTCTCACCTGTCCACGTCGGAATCGGTTGCGCAATACCCGACACCACCCAGCCCCGCAGATCATCAACAGGAATATGCAGGCCAAGCGGGAACCGCTGCACCAACCTGGAAGCAACGGACGTTTTGCCCGCGCCCGGCACGCCACTAATCAAGAATACAGGAGGTTTCTTTTCTATTCTTACCGCCTCACCTTTACACAAGAGAAAGCAAACTGTAATATTACTACTATATAACAGCAGTATATGCCATAAAGAATGGCCTGAGCAACAACTGCTGCAAACAACATATAAAAAAGTGAGAAAATATCAATGGAACAACAAATAACACAACCAACCCTGACTTCAATCCATCCCGACACCCACATCGGCCTGGTAACGTTGCGCGTCGCCAATCTTGAGCGTTCACTAGCTTTCTATGAAGGGATATTGGGTTTCAAACGCATTGAAGAAGGGTCGGGCACGCAAGGGGCAGCTATATTGAGTGCTGAGGACGGTCAGCCGTTGATGGCGCTACGCGAAGTACAAGGCACGCCACCCCAGCCGCGACGGTCAACGGGCCTATATCACGTTGCTATACTTCTCCCAAGCCGGGCGGACCTTGGACGCGCCCTTATGCGTATGGCTCAGGCTGATCTGGAGATCGGCCAGGGCGACCATCTGGTTAGCGAGGCGCTATATGTCTCCGATCCCGATGAGAACGGCCTGGAAATATACCGCGACCGCCCGCGCGACACCTGGCAAATAGATAATGGAGCCGTGAGGATGGCGAGTGATCCCATAGACCTGTACGCCCTCATGGACGACGGCAAGAACGCTACGTGGGAGACATTACCGGCTGGCACGACCGTTGGACACATCCACCTGAGAGTGGGCGATATTTCGCAGGCCGAACACTTTTACCACGATGTTCTGGGGTTCGACGTGATGGCGCGGATGCCGGGCGCTCTCTTCCTGAGCGCGGGCGGTTACCACCATCATATAGGTATGAACACCTGGGAGTCGAGAGGCACAGGGCCTGCTCCACAGAACACCGCAGGTCTGCAATCGTTCGTGATCGCGCTCGCCAACCGCGAAGCGTTGGTCGAGGTACGCACACGACTTGCCGCCAACAACATCCCAATCCAGGAGCAGGGCGACAACATTATAGTTGGCGACCCCTGGGGCAACCAGGTGAGGTTAGAAGTCGAATAAGAAACCGCAAAGACGCGAAGACGCAAAGCTTATTTATGGAATCTTTGCGTCTTCGCGTCTTTGCGGTTTCTTAATAACGACACAGCCCCAACCGCCGAGGTTAGCAGTATGAACGGCTCGGTGGGCGCACGGGTGCGCGTATCGGCCCAGAATATCAAGCCAACCAGCATCGTGCCCACGATAAAAGCCAAAAGCATACCGCCGCCCGCCTGTGGCTTGCGCCAGATTTCGCGCAGACCAAGCAGGAAGAAAGGGAGTAGCAACAGAGCCAACGCGCCAATCGCCCGCGTGTAGAGCGCCAAGCCCGGAAACACGTTCCAGAAGCGCAGGAACTTGCCTAGCAGCAGTATGGGCATATCGCCCGGATGGCTCGTCAGGTAGCGCAAGCCGAACTGATAGCCCTTGCGGTCCATAGAGGCTGGGTCGTTGGGTGGAGCGTTGTATTCCCGGTAGTCAGGCAAGAGAGCGGGATCAACGTAGCGTCCCCAACTGTCGCCCGGCCTGGCCGTCAGCGCATTATTGCTTATCCAGAACACGTAACCGCCCGCCGACGAGCCATAACCCGAAGTGAACGGGATGAACTGCCCATACTGAACGTAGTTGCGCACCACCCAGGGGGAAAGGGCAAGGGCTAGACCCGTAAGCAGAAGCGCGAAGGGACGGAGGACGAGAAAGAGACGATGGACGATGGACGATGGACGATAGGCAAGTGCGGATTTTGTCCATCGTCCATCGTCTATCGTCCATCGTCTCTTTAGCGCGAACAACAGCCAAACAAACAGCCCCACAACCACAGGCAAGGCCGTTGGCCGCGTCAGCAGCGACAAACCCATGACCGCGCCTGCGCCCAACAGCCGCAGTGGACCCGCTTCGTTGGGCCTGACCAACAGCGCGGCCAATGCCACGAACAACACTACCAGCAGGTTTTCGGTTATCATGTACTGCCCCCAGAAGATGCTGAACGGGTATACCGCGAAGAGGGCAGAGGCCAGCAGGCCTAGGGTGAGGGAGTAAGGTGAGGGAATATTCCGTAGGGGCACACGGCCGTGTGCCCCTACGGAATATTCCCTCACCTTACTCCCTATGTAGTAAATAACGGGCGCCAGCGCCGATATGAGCAGCGCCTGCACCAGGCGAACCGCAGCGGGCTGCTGCCCAAACACGGCGTAGATTAGCGCCAGCATTACTGGATAGGCTGGAGCGCGGTTGACAATTTGCGCACCCGCCAGGCTGTAGCCGTGTCCGGCGAGCATGTTCACCGCCAGGTTGTGGTAGTCCAGCGCGTCCTCGACGGGGGGAGCATTCAGCGTGTGGGTGACTACCATGAAGCCCACGCGCAGCACAAAAGCGACGATTGTGAGGATAATCAGGGGCCAGAGGGGATTAGGGAATAGGGTGAGGGAATAGGGTGAGGGGGTAGGTAGGGGCGCACGGCCGTGCGCCCCTACAGGACCACCCCTCACCCTATTCCCTACAAGAGCCTTCCACGCCACCCTTATCTCGCTCACCCTGATTGCTCCGATAACGAAGAGCGCCAGCGTGTAGCCCGCGAACAGGACGAGCGCGAGCGCCGAGGACGCCCATAGGGACGGCTGCGCGGCTACGTTGAACACTCCCGCCAGGGCTACGCACAACGAGCCTGACAGCCAGATAGCCAGCAGCTTGAAGGGTTGATAAGGCAGAGGATGGTAACGCTGCGACATTAAATAGACGAGCGTAGTAGAGGTCAGGTTGGCGGCGAGAGAGGCCAGCCCCGCGCCCACTATGCCCCAGATGGGTATAAGTAAAGCGTTGAGCATGAGGCTGGTTATCGCCGCCACGATAGTCGTCCAGGCTATCTGCCCGGTGCGTTGAGCAAGGTTCACGCCTATCGCCACCACATAATAAGCGCCCAACGCCGCCGCAGCCAGTGCCAGCAGACCGATGACGGAAGAAGCCGAAGCGTAGTCCGCGCTCGTCAGAACCCTTACCAGCAGGGGCGCGAACCCAGCGAGTAGCACGGATGCCCCCACCGCGCCAGCCGAATAGAGGGTCGCCACACGCGAGTAGGTGCGGGCTGCGTCAGGTTCGCGTGCGATGGACAGGCTCATCGGACCCCACGCCAACTGGAAGGCCCATATGCCGATGCCAAGCAGGGCGGCCAGTTGAGCGCCTGCCCTGAAGATGCCCGCTTCGCTCGTGCCCACAAGTCGGTTGAGAAAGTATGTGTTGGAAAAGCTGATGACCCACAGCGCGATACCGGCAGGCACGAGGGGTCTCCCCAATTTCAACATCCTGCGCGCCAGCAACCAGGCGTTCGGACCAATATCTGCCAGCAAAAGGGTGTCGCGCAACACCCAGGCGCTGACTACGATAACAATCGCTGTGCCAATGAGCGTGCCCCACAGAGCACCCGCCGGACCCATATGCGCCACCACGACGAGATATATACTGATCAACGCCGTGAGAGTCGCCAAGCTGAAGTTCAGCAGCGCATAGAGACGAGGTCGGAATGTCAGCCGCAGTATCTGGCTGAACACTACTTGCAGCAAACTGAAGGGTAAGACTGCTATGCCCAGGCGGAAGAGGTACGCATACTGGGTCGTTCGCACCGCTGCCAGCGACACCCAATCGGCGGACGCGATCAACAACAGCGTTACGGGTACGGAGGCCGCTATAGAAATCCACACCCACAACGCGCATATGCTGCGGCGCTGCTGCGGGTCGTCGGTCTCGAAGTAGAGGAGGGCTGCCGCGCCGTCAAGCCCCAGGGCAGTAAAGGCTAACAGCAGAGCGCCCAGGTTGGTCACGCTCTGCAAAACGCCGTAGTCAACCGTACTGCTGCTGAAGGTCTTGGTGTAGACGGGCAGCAGAATGATGCTGGTGTAGCGGGCCACAGCGCCGCCTATGCCATAAATAAGCGAGTCTTTAGATAATCGCCCCAGGCGCGCAAGCAAGTTAATGCTCCACAGACTGGAGTTGTCCGCCTATCCTACCTTCGTGCTCGCTTTCCTCCCACCAGCCAACGTAGGTCAGCACTGGGTCAGGACGTGGATCGGTGCAGATGAGGTCCCACCCCTGGGCCAGTTCGTGCCACTTTAGCAGGTTGACCAATAGCCAGTTCACGGCGACCAGGGAGCGACTATCCCTGTACTTCGTGCCTACAGGCTGCACTTCCACACTCTGAAAGTAGCCCTCAAATAGCCCACGCCATAGGGCGAGGTCGGCCAGGAAGCGGTGCGTAGTATCAAGGTGCGAAGAATACGTTCCCAGGTTGGGCAAACGAAACACGGCCCTTCCCGTGGGCTTGAGCACTCGATGCACCTCGTTCAGCACACGAGAGGGCGCATCGAAGTGCTCCAACAGGCAGGTTGCATAAACTTCGTCCGCTACACCAGTTGCCACAGGCAGTGCTTGAGCGTCAGCTACGATAGCGGTGGCGCGGGTCGAGCGTGCGTCTATGCCATAGAAGCCTGGCTTCTGAAGGCTGCCGCAGCCCAAATCCAGCTTGACAGGGCGTGCCGCTATATCTCCTGAACCCAACCGCCTGCGATCCGGCGCGAGTTCCAGCATCAGGCGCACAAGTCCCTCTTCTCGACGCTTGATCGTAAAGTTGTCTACGATACGCTGGCGTAATTGCCCCCGCTTCTCCTTGTTGACCTTCATGCTCCTAAGAACAGCAGATGCAATAGCCTGCGGGTTGTCTAACGCTACGTATTCACCCAGGTCGCCCGTCACTTCGGGCAGCGAAAAGCGTCTGGTGACCACCGGTACAGCCCCGCAGGCCATTGCCTCGGCAACCGCTACGCCAAAACCCTCATGT
>JBBQIC010000213.1:0-7226 GCA_038324555.1 Chloroflexia bacterium | reverse complement strand
TCGCGCCTATGGGGGTCTGCCCCTACGATTACACCTCTAATCTGAACTCTTACAAGGCAGCTTGTCGTTGACAAGGCACAGCCCAACTGCTAGTATGCACGTATCGTACAGCCGCAATACGAAACAAGGAGACACAATGACACCCACCAACACCATCCCCGTCTTTGACGGTCACAATGACGTGCTGCTCCGAATTTACCTCGGCGAGCAAGGCGAACGCCCAAAGCGCGACTTCTTCGCACGCAACACCGAGGGAGACCTGGACCTCCCGCGCGCCCGCGAAGGTGGATTTGGCGGCGGCTTCTTCGCGGTGTTCGTGCCGCCCCCTCTAGAAGAGCCTGAGCCTGACGTAATAGACAAGGAGATTCCCCTCGGACCTTCTATCGAGCACGGATACGCACTGGGCGAGGCAATGGGCATGGCTGCCGTGCTCTTCCGCCTGGAAGATAAGTCGAACGGGCAGCTCAAGGTCGTGCGCACAGCAGACGAGCTAGCTACCTGCCTGCAAACGGGCGTTATGGCGGCCATACTGCATTTCGAGGGGGCCGAAGCCATTGACCCCAACCTGGACGCGCTCGAAGTGTTCTACAAAGCCGGGTTGCGCTCAATCGGCCCCGCATGGAGCCGCGCCAACGCCTTCGGAGAGGGAGTGCCCTTCCGCTTCCCCCACTCGCCCGACACCGGCCACGGCCTCACAGATCCAGGCAAAGCGTTGGTGCGCGCCTGCAACCACCTGGGCGTTATGATTGACCTCTCGCACCTCAACGAGCGCGGCTTCTGGGATGTTGCCAAGCTGTCTGACGCGCCACTCGTCGCCACCCACTCCAACGCCTACGCGCTCTGCCCTTCCACGCGTAACCTGACCGATAAGCAACTCGATGCTATCAAAGAATCGGACGGCATGGTAGGCGTGAATTTCGGTGTTTACTTCCTGCGAGAAGACGGCGCAAAAGACGCCAATACTCCGATGGAAGATATAGTGCGCCACGTGGACTACCTGGTGGAACGCCTTGGCATAGACCGAGTGGGCTTTGGTTCCGACTTCGATGGCGCGACCATTCCAGATGTCATAGGCGATGTGACGGGTTTGCCCAAACTGTTTGAGGCGTTGAGGGCGGCGGGGTATGATGAGCCGTCACTGCTGAAGTTAGCGCACGAGAATTGGGTGCGGGTGTTGGGGAAGACCTGGTGAGAAGATCCCATGACCGATTTTGACATCCTACGCCAGCGACTCCACAACCAACACATCGCCCAGCAAGTCTATAAAAAGCCCGATGATATAGTGAGGAGCCTGGGCGCGGTCCAGGCCCAGGATTATCCAGGCGCAAAGTGGGCAGTCGGTATGCGCTTGCTGAATGCTAGTGATAACAGTATCGAACAGGCGTTTACAGAGGGAACTATCCTTCGCATGCACGTTATGCGCCCCACCTGGCACTTTGTCGCTGCTGATGATATTCGATGGCTGCTTACCCTGACGGCCCCACGCGTCCATGCTGCCAGTGCATACTATTACCGCCAACTTGAAGTAGACACCATATTTACGCAGAGCAATACAATCATCGAGAACGCATTAGTGGGAGGTAAGCAGCTTACCCGCACAGAGTTAAAGGCTATACTTGAGCGTTCCGGCATCTCCTCGGACGGTTTACGACTCGGCCTCATGATGATGCACGCTGAATTGGACGGAATAATCTGTAGCGGACCTCGCAGGGGCAAACAATTCACCTACGCCTTGCTTGACGAGCGAGCGCCTAACGCAAGACACTTGGAACGCGACGAAGCAGTGGCTGAACTCACCAAACGCTATTTTACGAGTCACGGCCCGGCGAAAATCAGGGATTTCGCCTGGTGGTCGGGGTTGACGGTCGCAGAGGTGAAAGCCGGTCTCGAAATGTCGAAATCGCACCTTACCCATGAGGTAATAAACGGCGAGACCTACTGGTTTTCTCGGCAGCAAGCGACCACAGTGTCCGACAAAGATATAGCTCAAAGCGCCTACTTGCTATCCACCTATGATGAATATGGTATATCATACAAGGACCGCAAAGAGCTCATTGATCCCGCATATAGTGAAAAAGCAAATCCAGGCAACCTGCCGGTCGTGCCATTCCAAGCGCAGATCGCCATCGACGGCAAGATTTTGGGGTCGTGGAAGCGTACTCCAAAGAAGAACCAAGTTATCGTGGAAGCATATTATTTCAGACCGCTAACGGAGGTTGAGACGCGCGCCCTCACAGAGGAAGTAGAACGTTACGGCAGATTCATTGGCCTGCCAGCAACCTTGCAGGCCAATGTAATTTAATAACTCACCTTACGCAATCTCTTGAAGGAAAGGGACCAAACAGCCCTTGTCATTCTGAACGGAGTGAAGAATCTCGTCCCTTACCGGGATGTGACGGCACAACTGAGGCCCAGGCATAGGCATCAGGGTCCACGACGAGATTCTTCACTCCGTTCAGAATGACAAGGGTTAGCTCATCTCCTCCGTTAAGCCAACTGCGTAAGGTGATTTAATAATCTTACCCGGCGTGAGGCAGCCGCCTGCTCTCCTTATAAGGCAGCACCGCTATCACCTCGCCCGCCTCATGTCGCGCCTGCAAATCGGCCCAGAAATCCACACCGAACAGGTCCCCATGGTATTGCATGAAAACGTCCGCCAGGCGAGGCGGCAAGCCTAGAAAGGTCTTTAGCTCCTCCGGGAACACATCTTGCTCGCCCACCGAGTACCACGGTTCAGCCAGCAAATCATCGTCCGAATCATCAGGCTCCGGCATCTTCCTGAAGCTGCACTCGTTTAGCAAACAAAGCTCGTCGTAATCATAGAACACGACACGCCCGTGCCGAGTCACTCCAAAGTTCTTCAATAAGATGTCGCCTGGGAATATATTGGTATAAGCCAGGTCCTTTATCGCCTGCCCGTAGTCAATCACCGCCTCGGTAGCCGCGCGTGGGTCCATCTCTCTCACGTAGAGGTTCAGAGGTGTGAGCCTGCGCTCCGTGTAGAGGTGCTTTATCACCACTTCATCGCCCTGTACCGACACGCTATTGGCAGCCACTGACAGCAATTCATCGAGCAATGCGGGCGAGAAGCGGTCTTTGGCGAAACGCAGATGCTCAAACTCCTGCGCGTCTACCAGCCGCCCGCCCCGGTCGTGCTTGAACACCAGGTGATAATGGTTGCGCACCTCTTGCCTGGTCGTAGTCTTCGGGTAATCGAACCTATCCTTGATAATCTTGAATACCACGTCATACGAAGGAAGCGTAAAGACCATCATGACCATGCCCCGGTCCCCACGCGCGATCTCAAACTTATCCCTCGAACGCGCCAGGTGGCGCATCAAGTCTCGATATAGCTCGGTCTTTCCGTGCTTGTTGTACCCCAACGATATATAAAGCTCGGCTATCGGCTTCAGGGGCATGATTGATTTCAAAAACTGCACCAGGGCATACGGCTTCTCGACTTCGACGTGAAAGTACTCGCGGGCAAAGCTAAAGATGATGCTAACCTCGTCCTCAGTCAGCAAAACCGCGTCCACATAAATACCCTGCTCGCCATTCGACAATGATAGGACCAGGGGTATCTTGAAATTAGTAGTATGTATCCGGCCTACGAGATACGCGCTCTTGCCCCTGTAGAAGACCGGCCTGGCGATCTCTACCATCTCTATGCGCTGCACGGGGGCAACGTCTTTCAAGTAAGAGGCTATCATGTCTCCGGCCAGCGCCGAATCCTGTTCGAGGTCTCTAAAGTGGGTAAAAAAGTGGCAATCCAGCAGAATGTCCTGGATAAGCCCCTGCGTCGTATCATTCCTCCTATAGACCCTGTACGCGGGCGCTTCTAGAACAGGCAGAGGGCTGTTGAATTCTCTGCCGACGTACTGAATATCGGGATCAAGCCCGCTACTGGCGGCAACCCGCATCACCACCGAGTTATAGAAGCTCTCGGCGAGATCAAAATCGGGGAGGTCGGCGATAGTCTGGGTATAACGGTGCTTGACCGACATCCAGAATACCCTGTCATTAGCACGTTCGCCCAGTTCTGCCTTCAGAGCCTTGACGGGGCTGGCGACGAAGTCTTTATAGAGGTCTAACCGCGCTACTGCATCGCTGTGGAGCGCGTGCCAATCGCACTGCTCAAAACGCTGTTTAGCCTTGCGCGTTATATACTTGAATTCGGCATGGTAAGCCGAAAACGCATCTTTGATAGCAGCCGAGATACGGTTCACCGATTCGATGCTTGATTGAGGAGTTGCGGGGACTACGGTAGCCGGATACATAGTAGTTACCGGAGCCGGACCTATTGCTTGTTCCATATGTCCTCCACGACGCTGTGGGTTTCAGCAAGCACAACGATATAATTATCGCTCACTACTTGACACTTGCATTGTACCATGTTTTAGCAAGAATGGAGCCAAAACTTGATTATTTTGTCATCATTTTAGCTTTTGAGCAGTTGCATGATACCCTGCAACGGTATTCTCACCCAGTCGGGCCGGTTGTTTAGCTCGTAGACCAACTCGTAGATAGCCTTCTCAAGAAGATATGCGTCAAGAAGCGCCTGGAGTTCTTGCCGCGTCCTGGGCAGGATAGGCGCATCAGCCGCCACCGCCAGGTACTCTTTCAAGAAGGCTGCGCTAACCCATAGATGCCAGGCGTCGGTCCATTGCTCTATGCCTGCCAGGTCTTCTCTCTGGTCCATCACGGCTCTAGCCGTCTCACTGAACATAGCAGCGTAGGCCGCGTAGTGGAAGGAGCGCAGCATACCCGCGACATCTTTGAGAGGAGAGTGCTTGCGCCGACGCTCATCGAGCGAGCGTATAGGCTCGCCCTCGAAGTCAATAATTATGAAGTCGTCGCCCGTGTACAGCACCTGCCCCAGGTGATAATCTCCGTGACAGCGAATACGCGCCGCCTTGATGTCCCACTTAACGAGCGGCTCAAAAAGGGCTGAAATTTGCTCCTGCCGGTCAAAGACGATCTGTGCTTCCGCCTGTTCTGCCTCCGGCAGCGTTTCAAGGTGGTTGCCCAGTAAGTGAAAAGCCTGGGAAGCCAGACCACGCATGGAGTGGTAGGCAAACTGCTGATAAGGACCGGAGAATGGTTCAGGAGCGAAATCGGGGTTGCGAGCGTCTGAAGCCAGCGCTACGTGAAGCTCGGCGGTGCGCCTCCCCAGCAGCCGCGCCGACTCCAGGTAAGGGCCTATCGCTTCACGCACCCGTATGGGAACTTCTTCTTCGATAAGGTCCAATGGGTGCTGTTGGCTTGGAAGCATATCTTCCCCGACCCCCGACCCCTGATCCCCAATCTCTGATCCCCCGACCCCCGCACGAAAATACTCGCCCAGAGAGTCGAGAGTATATTGCCAGGCGTCCCCCCGATTAGGCACAAAACCTTGCAGCAGCGCCAGGGTCGCGGGGTCTCTCCCCTCACGTCTGTATTCGATAGCGCCCGCCACAGCCGGAATATTGCCGAAACCCTTCTCGGTGAGGAACAGCCCTATCTCGAGGTCAGGGTTGACCCCTTCCTCGAAGCGACGAAACAGCTTGAGGATGAACCTGTCGCCATAAACAATAGACGTATTGCTCTGCTCGGCGCGCATCACCCTGGGTTCGAGCGATTCGCCAACTGGACCAGCCAGCAGACCAAATGCCAGGGTTGAAGTACCTACGATCTCGCCTGCATTGCTCCTGGACACGCGCCCTTGTCCTATAGTTTCAAGGAGGGCTATAGCGAATTCTCTATCTCGAACCGCATCATAAAGCACGCCGTCCTCGTTCTCACTCGCCACCTGCAAATAAGCGACAACCGCGTGCGATGTCTCTTCGCGTATCCTGGCCGCGTGTTCGCCGGAGGCATAGGCCAGTGGCAGCATATAGGTTTGCGGCTGGCCCTGGGTATAGTTCACCTGTATGTAAGTGATGTAAGACCCAGCCTCCACATGCACCAACGGAATTGTCTCGACTATCTCGACGGACCGTATAACCTGCGCCTTGCCGCCGAACCATCGGCAAGTGCGCACGTAGTTAGGAAGCAACACTTCTAACGCGGCCTTACTCTCCCACTGGAAGACGTTGTCCCATGGAGGGTTTACGGTTACGGTGGTTAGTTGTGTCATCTATATGTGCTGCCGCGCATAGCAGGTTTTCACTCTACTATAACGTTTACGCGCTGGACCCGATTGTTGCTAAAACCCCCCAGGTTCCACTGTTGGTCCAGCGACTGCATGTTACCTTCGGAATCGGTTGCGCGTACACACAAGGTGTGCATTCCTGGCCTGGCATTCCAATCAAATGTCCATGCTCGCCAGGCGTACGGTGGGACCGCCTCGCCTAGTTGGGCCTCCGCCCATGTTGAGCCATCGTCCACACTAACCTCAACACTGTGGACGCTCAACCGACCAGCCCATGCTCTGCCAATAAGTCTGACAGGGCCTGCTTCGACTAACCTGGTTCGTGTCAAAAAATCGGGAATTCCGGGAGGAACCATCAGCGCCCGCACTTTTATCAGAGTGACAGGTTCTCCCGCGTCGTCCGGCGCCTGCGCATACCGGTAGGTTCCTACCTGTTGGTACCCATCAAAGGCTTCTGCTACAGCCTCGATCCGGTCTAACCATTTCACACTCGCCATACCGTACCAGCCTGGCACCAGCAAGCGGAGTGGGTAGCCGTATTGAGGTTGAAGAAGCTCACCATTCATCTCGTAGGCCAGCAACACATCTTCCTGAGTTGCTTCACTAATGCTCAGACTACGCTGGTAGTATTGAACCTCACCACCTTGCACTCCCCTGTCAAGACCCGTGAAGACGATTTCGATAGCGTCACTTCGAAGACCGGCTTCCTCCAGGACTCCACTTAGTGATATACCGGTCCATTCGGCGGTCCCTATTGCTTCGAGGAGCCAGGGTTGGCTGACCGGACGGGGAGCCAAAAGGGCGCGACCGTTTCCCGCACACTCCATTGTCACCTCAATAGTCCTGGCAGGCCGCTTCTTGATTTCATCGAGGGCTAAACTCAGGGGTTGGGAAACCAGCCCTCCGACCTTTAGTTGCCACTCGCTGCCTGTCACTTCTGGAATGTCAAAGTGGATAAGAAGATAGTGCATGCCGGTCGGAGTTATCGGGTAGCGCAGGCCCTCCAAAGGCATTCCTCGATTACGAGAGGCGAGTTGAATCTCCTCTTTGTAGAAACTATCCTCTGGACCAAACCCACTGCCGTCCCCAACGGTTG
>JBBQIC010000212.1:0-7235 GCA_038324555.1 Chloroflexia bacterium | reverse complement strand
TTGAATGAACTTAGGAAGAAAGGCCAAGGCCTTGTAGAGTACGCTCTTATTCTAGTCCTTATAGCTATCGTAGTTATCCTGATCCTTACCTTCTTGGGCACCAAGGTCAACTCGACCTTCTCCAAGATCGGCTCCGGCCTTAACTAATAACTTTGCCGGACCCGTCCAGGGTAAGTGTTACTGAAGTTGAACTGGCAGGCGCAGGTAAGAGCGCCATCAAAATAAACCAAATAGTATCAGGGGCGTCAGAACAGCCCCTTTAGGAGAGAGAAGAAATGCGCAACAAGTTGAATGAACTTAGGAAGAAAGGCCAAGGCCTTGTAGAGTACGCTCTTATTCTAGTCCTTATAGCTATCGTAGTTATCCTGATCCTTACCTTCTTGGGCACCAAGGTCAACTCGACCTTCTCCAAGATCGGCTCTGGCCTTAACTAAACTTTCTGCTCCCCTGGGAGTATTATCTGCCAAAAGCAAAAACCGCGACCCATGGGTCGCGGTTTTTGCTTTTGGCGTTATTGTTAGGGTAAAGCTACTTTTTCGGTGATGGCCTGGTTGGTGTTTCGTTCTCAGGCTCAGCCTTTGCCTTAGTTGGTTGTTTCTTTGAGCCATTGCCATCTTTGCCGTTAGTTGTTGGCGTTGCTACCCTGGGCATTTTGGCTATTGTTTCCGCTTTAGCATCATCACTGCCGTTTTCCACTTCGTCTTCCTCTTCATCGTATTCATCCTCGTGCATTACCTCAAGTTCGTCATCGCTGAGCATCTTGCCGCTCTTGTCGGTACGCGGTATGCGGGCGATTGAGGCCACTTCATCGGTTTCGCGCATGTTCATCACGGCTACGCCCTGAGCAGGGCGACCCTTGTGCGGGATGCCGTCAGCGAACATTCTGATTACCTGACCGTTAGTGGAAATAACCAGTAGATCGTCATCGGGATTGACTACGCGGGCTACGCAAATGTGACCACCCTTCGGTATGACCGTAATGGCGCGCACGCCCTGTCCAGCCCTCCCCTGGCGTGGGAAGGCCGAGATGCTGGTGCGCTTGCCCATACCCTTCGTGGTAACTATCAACAACGACGCTTTGCTGTCGGGCCGCACTACGTCCATACCAACTACTTGATCGCCTTTGCCCACCAGCTTGATAGCGCCCACGCCCGTAGTGTCGCGCCCCATCGGGCGGACCTGGCTTTCGGCGAAGCGGATAGCCTGGCCCTTGCGGGTGGCTACTATAATGTCGCTCTCGCCGTAAGAGAGACGAGCCGCCGCCAATTCGTCGCCTGGTTCGAGGTTCAGGGCGATCTTACCCGTCGAGCGCACGGAGCTATATTCCGGCAGGGGCGTTTTCTTTATCTTGCCGAGGCAGGTCGCCAGCACGAGATACTTGCCGTCGTTCTCGAAGTCGCGCACCGCTATAAGGCCGGTGACCAACTCGCCCGGCTCCAAAGACACCAGGTTGACCAACGGCAGTCCCTTGGCCTGCCGCCCCGCGTCGGGTACTTCGTGCGCCTTGAGTTGGTAGACCTTGCCCTTGTTGGTCAGGAAGAGCAGGTTGTCCAGGGTATTGCAGGTTATCATATGCTGCACCGCGTCCATGTCGCGGGTGATCATGCCGATTATGCCGCGACCGCCCCTGTGCTGGCGCTTGTAGGTGTCGTGAGGCAGGCGCTTGACGTAGCCTCTATCCGTGATTGTGACGAGCACCTGGAGGTCGGGGATGAGGTCTTCCTCGCTGAACTCGGTGTTGGTGGCCTCAATGATGCGGGTGCGCCTCTCGTCGCCGTACTTCTCCTTGAGGTCTTTGAGGTCGGCGCGTATCAGGTCATAAATCTTCTGTGGGTGGGCCAGCAGGTCCTCGTAGTAGCCTACTTCTTTGATGACCGCCACGTATTCGTCCTCCACCTTTTTGCGTTCGAGAGCGGCGAGGCGGGCCAGGCGCATATCGAGTATAGCCTGCGCCTGGATATCGGAGAGCTTGAATTGCGAGCGCAGATTGCTCTTGGCGGTCTCGGGTGTGCGGCTCTGGCGTATGGCGGCGATAATCGCGTCTACGTTATCGAGGGCTATCTTTACACCTTCCAGGATGTGAGCGCGTTCGCGGGCTTTCTTGAGGTTGTAGCGCGTGCGATTGCTGATGACCTCGTGCCGCCAATCTATATGGTGCTGCAACATCTTTTTGAGCGTAAGCACGCGCGGCTCGTTGCCGTTGACGAGGGCGAGCATGTTGACGCCGAAAGTGGACTGCATAGGCGTGTACTTGTACAGCAGGTTGAGCACCTTCTTCGGCTGCGCGTCACGCTTTAGCTCTATCACCATACGCATACCGTTGCGGTCCGACTCGTCGCGGACGAGATGCGCGCCCGGCATCTTATCCTGGCCGTGAATCAGATCAGCTATTTTCTCTACCAGGGACGATTTGTTGACCTGGAAGGGCAGTTCGGTGACGATGACGCTGTAGCGGCCCGCCTTGCTCTCTTCGACGTAAGCTTTGGCGCGCATGATCACGCGGCCCTTGCCGGTGGCATATGCCGCCTGTATGCCCTCGCCTCCCATGATGATGCCACCTGTCGGGAAGTCCGGGCCTGGGACGAATTTCATCAACTCGTCCACCGTAGCATCGGGGTTGTCGAGTAAGTAAGTGATAGCGTCCGCAAGCTCGCTCAGGTTGTGGGGCGGGATGTTGGTCGCCATGCCGACGGCTATGCCTGCGGCCCCGTTGAGTAGCAGGTTGGGCAGGCGGGCGGGCAGCACGGTCGGCTCCATCGCCTTTTCGTCGTAGTTGGGGATGAAGGGCACTGTCTCTTTGTCAATATCTATGAGCAGTTCTTCGGCTATCTGGCGTAAGCGTGCCTCGGTGTATCGCATGGCAGCCGGAGCGTCACCGTCTACAGAATTGTGAACAAATACGCCACTGGCTAACAGGAAGTTATGGTGTTCGTCTACAGTAATGTCGTATACGTCAGCGTACTCGTCCAACCAGCGTGTCGAAGTAACACGATGGTTGTAATGCTGCCCTACTTTCTCTGTGTTGGGTTGCAAGACGCGCAGGTACTCATTCAGCCGCTCTTTGACAGGAGCGGCATCGAAATAGCCTGGCATGAGACTGTCATCTAGGGTGAGGTCCTGCGCGGCTTTGTAAGTGCCGTCGCGTAACATGAACCTGTGGTCGGCGGTGCAACGTAAGACCTCACCATTGTCGAGCGTTACTTCAAAAAGGCGCTCATTACGACGGGTTATGCGGGAATTGCGGCCTTCGCCAACAACTACGCGCCCCGCGTTATCTACTGAGTAAACGTAGAATATCTCGTCAGAATCCAATTCAGCGAGTTCAGCGAACGATTTTTCAGCGCCATCCAGAAGCTTTATCCTGGTATCTCCGGTAAAGCAGCCCCAGTTGCCCTGCCCGTCCACCAACGGGTAGCGCAACGAGAAGTCCTGGGCCATGCGGGCGATTGCGTCGTAGACTGCCGTGTCGCTGTGCGGGTGGAACTCTTTGAGCACCTCACCGACGATACCGGCGCTCTTGCGATAGGGGACGTTGTGACGCAGACCCATCTGGTTCATCGCGTACATGATGCGACGCTGCACAGGCTTCAATCCGTCTCGAACGTCAGGCAGTGCGCGTGCCACGATTACGCTCATCGCGTAGTCGAGGTACGCGGATTTCATTTCGGTATCCAGGCTGACAGGTTTGATTGTTCCCAATTCCATGAGAAGGGTTTCCTTCCGTGGGAGGGCGCGATAAGTCACGCCTCCTACAACAATACAAGAATATGTGCAATTCAGTGGTTACTTTCTATTATACCCGATTTGCGGAAATTCTGCCAGTTTTTACACATAGTTTTAGCATATATGTTCTGATTAGCGCCGCCCACGCAAATGTGATATGATGCAAACCATCACAGCCTGTATGGAATGGAACAATCTGCTATGTCTGCTCAACCTATCAACGAGAACACGCTCTTTTATGGGGACAATCTCGCTATCCTGCGCGAGTACGTGCCCGACGCAAGCGTGGACCTAATCTACCTGGACCCGCCGTTCAACTCGAACCGCAACTACAATGTTTTGTTCAAGGACGAGGGGGGCACGGAGAGCGAGGCGCAGATCACGGCCTTCGAGGACACCTGGCACTGGGGAGAGGACGCGGACCGGACCTACCGCGAACTGGTAGTGAACGCTCCGCCCCACGTTAGCGATATGGTGGAGGCGCTGCGCAAGTTCGTGGGCACGAACCAGATGATGGCCTACCTGGTGATGATGGCGGCGAGGCTGGTGGAGCTTCACCGCGTGTTGAAGCCGACGGGGAGTTTGTATTTGCATTGCGATCCAACTGCTTCGCATTACCTTAAAATATTGTTGGACACGATTTTTGGCGTAGGGAACTTTCGGAATGAAGTCATTTGGAAGAGAACCAGCGCCCACAGTGATTCCAAGACATGTGGGAATACACACGATATTCTGCTTCTATACACCAAGTCCAACACCTTCACCTGGAACAAGCAATATCAGGCATACGATGATGAGTACATAAATAGCCATTATCGGCGAGTGGATGGCACGGGGCGGCGGTTTCGCACGGATAACTTGACAGCGATGGGGCTGTCGGGGGGCGGATATACCTACAATTGGAACGGCGTTACAAAACTATGGCGACTCCCAGAGGCTCGAATGCGAGAACTGCATGAACAAGGGCGCGTCCACTACACAAAGTCGGGCGGAGCTGAGTACATACGCTATCTTGACGAAATGCCTGGTATTACACTCCAAGACGTATGGGACGATATACCTCCCATCAATTCCCAAGCCTCCGAACGCCTCGGCTACCCCACCCAAAAGCCCCTGGCCCTCTTAGAGCGCATCGTCAGCGCCAGCAGCAACCCAGGCGACATTGTAATGGACCCGTTCTGCGGCTGCGGGACTGCTATTGCGGCGGCGCAGAAGCTGGGGCGTAGGTGGATAGGGATCGATATAACGCACCTCAGCATCGCCCTGCAAAAGTACCGGCTTGAGGCCATGTTCCCAGGCATCAAGTTTAACGTGGTTGGCGAGCCGGAGGACATGGGCGCGGCGCGGCAATTGGCGAAGGATGACCCTTACCAGTTCCAGTGGTGGGCGCTGTCGCTGGTGCGCGCCAAGCCGCTCGGCGGGCAGGAGGGGAGCAAGGTTGGCAAGAAGGGCGCGGACAAGGGCATTGACGGGGTTATCACGTTCATGGACGACAACACCGGCAGGCCCAAGCGGGTGATCGTGCAGGTCAAGTCCGGCCATGTGCAGAGGGCCAACATTGAGCAGCTTGTGGGCACTATCCAGAGGGAGCAGGCGGCCATCGGCGTGTTCATCACGCTCGAAGAGCCGACAGCGCCCATGAGGACGGAGGCGTTGAGCGCGGGGGTGTATGATTCGCCTGGCTGGGGCAAGGAGTTTCCGAGGATACAGATACTGTCAATCGCCGAGTTGCTGCGCGAGGGCGGTGTGAAGATGCCGCCGCAGTTCGGCACGTTCAAGCAAGCGCAGAGGGTGCAGGAGCCAGGAGCGGAGCAGGCGTCGTTCGAGGCGTCTGGTTAGATAGCGATGCCTTCTTTGGATGCTGCTTCCAGATAACCAGGTATTGCTTGCTGGCGCTCACTGGCCCCAACGGAACGGAATGTGCTGAATTGTGAACTGCAAGTCCATTCCCTGATTGGTTAGGAGTACCACAAATGAGGTTTCGTTTACTTGCCGTCGCGGGGCTGCTCGCTTCGGCGGCGCTGGTGGCGTGCGACTCCGGCGCGTCCCAACCTACGCCTACCGCCACTGTTGCCGTTCCAACGCAGACCGAGGTGGTCATATCGCAGCCTACCACCACCCTGGCGGGGCAGCCTACCGCTACCACCGAAGCGACGGCTACGTCTGCACCCAATACAGACACGCCTGCCAACATCCAGAAAAGCGCGCTCACCTTGCGCCCTGTGACCATTGAAACCAACGATGCGACCCGTAAGGGAGTGTTCGCCGATGAAAGGACTCTCAACCTGCCTCCCGGCTTCCACATCAAGGTGTTCGCGGTGGACCTGCCTTCGGTGCGCTGGCTGAGGCTTTCGCCTGACGGCGTAGTCTATGCAACGCTTTTACAGTCTGGGCAGGTTGTTACGCTGCCTGATGCGAATAAAGATGGGGTTGCCGATGCAGTCAAGGTGTTCGCCGACGGTTTGCCGGGTGTACAGGGCATCGCCTTCAAAGACGGGGCTGTGTACGTGGCTACCGAGGGACAGCTAATCAGGCTTGCGGATACCGACAAAGATGGCGTGGCCGACAAGCGCGACGTTATAGCCGACGACCTGCCGACGGGCGGCGGGCACTCCACCCGGACGATTGCTTTTGGGCCTGACGGCAAGCTGTATGTGTCGGCGGGATCGTCGTGCAACGTCTGCCAGGAGGCCAACCCCAAGCGGGCGGCTATCTCCCTCTATTCGGCTGACGGCAAGTTCGAGAAGGTGTACGCAAGTGGGCTGCGAAACGCGGTCGGTATACTGTTCCACCCGGTTACAGGAGAGCTTTGGGCTACAGTCAACGGCAGGGATAACCTCGGCGACGACATACCGCCTGAGACGATCTACAATGTCAAAGAAGACACCAACTACGGCTGGCCCTACTGCTATGGGAACAAAATACCCGACAAGAGCCAGAACCCTCCCTCCGGCTTCTGCGAGAAGACAGGCGTGCCCGCAGTGGAGATGCAAGCCCACTCCGCGCCGTTGGGATTGGCCTTTTACACGGCAGACAAGTTCCCCGCCGCTTTCAAAGGCGACATGTTCGTGGCATTCCACGGAAGCTGGAATCGCTCGGTGCCCACAGGGTACAAGTTGGTGCGTATCAGAATGAGGAACAACGAGCCGGACGTGCAAGCAGGCAACCTGCTGGTAGAAGATTTCGCCACCGGCTGGCAGACGAACAATGTGTGGGGCCGCCCGGTTGACCCGATGGTCGGACCGGGCGGCTCGCTGCTGCTCACGGACGATAAGGCCGGGGTGGTTTACAGCATTTACTATGCAGCAGATGCAGGGCCATAGATGGTAGAAGAATATAACTCGTCTATCGCCTATCGTCCGTTCCACATATCATATCGTAACCCGACCCACAAAAGTAACAGCCGAAATCTACATCTTTCAATCTATACATAATCCGCCTGTGGAAATATTGTCTACACGCGCTTAACATGGTACAATATTTTAGGAGGCGACCATAGGACAATGGTCGCG
>JBBQIC010000211.1:0-7371 GCA_038324555.1 Chloroflexia bacterium | reverse complement strand
GCAGGCTCTTGTCATTCTTCACTACGTTCAGAATGACAAGAGCCTGCCCTGAGCTTGCCGAAGGGGTTAGTGCGTTCGTTCCTTCGATAGAGTGCGTAACATGAGTTAGTAAATAATCTTTGCGTCTTTGCGCCTGATATGAAAATAAGACAATTGGCGGGTAGGGGCGCACGGCCGTGCGCCCCTACGGGAAGGTTCCCATTTTCATTCACGGGTGGTGTGCCCCGCTCATAGTTACTTTGCGGTTCGTCTCTATTCGGTTATGCCTACCTCGGAAATCGGGCGGGCATTGCGGACGTGAGAGTTGAACGTAGTCGCGATGGCGAGGAAGACCATCACGGCGAAGAAAAATAGCAGAGTATCAGTGGTCCCCACGTACTTGAGCAATACACCCGCGATGACCGACCCCAAGGGTTGGAACCCGAACGCCAGCAGGCGGAAGGTACTGTTCACGCGCCCTTGCAGCCTGTCGGGGATGAGCGCCAACCGGTAGCTGAACTGCACCACGTTATAGATCGGCCCTAGCATCCAGGAAAGCCCCGATAACACGCCCAAAATAACGAAGTTAGGAGCAAAAATGAAGGAGAGGTACATAATCGCCGATAGCCAGGTTACAACTGTAATCACCTGGCCGAAGGTAAATCGCCTCTGTATCTGCCCGCCCAGCAACGAGCCTGCTATGCCACCCAGCGCAGAGATGCTGAACATCAAGCCTATCTGGGTTTCCTCTGCGCCCAATTCCTTCGCCAGGACTATCAGCACGAGAAAGGTGGTAGCAAAGTTATACCCGCCCGTCAAGAAGGCCATAAAGCGGATGAGCGGATTGTGCCACAACCACGACAACCCCTCCCTTATCTCGACCAGCAGGTGGCGGTCCTCTGCGGAACGCTCGCCCTGGAACTGCGTCTTGATAAAGAAGAGGGATACTACCGACACGCCGTATGAGATCGCGTCGGCCACGAATGGGAACGTACGGCTCACACTCTGGAAGAGGAAACCACCGATAGGCGGTCCAACCAGGGTGGCGCTGATGAAGCCCGCCTCGTTCTGCGCGCTGGCCTGTGGCAACTGCTTCTTGTTCACCACACGGGAGAGCGAGGCCACCTCGGCTATGTTGAAGAAGACGAAGAAAGTGCCTTCGATAAAGGCGTTGATAAAAAGCTGCCACAGGGTCAACGAGTTGAAAGCCAGAGCAAGAGGGATGCTGGCTGCGTTGAGGGCGCGAAATGTGTCGCAGATTATCATCACCCGCTTGCGGTCCCAGCGGTCTATGAGAGCGCCCACCGGCAGGCTGAATAGCAGGTAGGGAACCGAGCCAAGCGCACCCGCGATACCCGCTAACGTAGTGTCGTTGTTGGTGAGAGCGAGGATAAGCAGAGGAAACACGATGTTTGACATGTTGCTACCTAGTGCAGACACCACCTGCCCGCTCCACAGTAGCATATAGTCGCGGTTGCGCCACAAGGACGGCAGCTTTTCGGGCGTTGCCGGTATTTCCTCGGCGTTGGCTATCCTGCTCTCGCGCTCGTCATTTTCAGCTTCTTCAACAAGACTCATCAGGTGTTCCTTCCCGCAGTTGGATTAGAAATATATCTAACTGTTGTCAACAGTCGTTATCCCTTGTATACCAGACGCCAGGGTTTGCTGCATCAGTCTGGGGCTGTATTTTAGGAGTTCGCCTTACGCAGAAGCTAGAAGGAAAAGGGCCAACTAACCCGTGTCATTCTGAGCCGAAGCGAAGAATCACTCACCTTACCAACCCGTTTGGGGATCAGTATCAATACCTCTACCCTTATGCCTACCCCTAACGCTCACGACCTCCTAGTGATTCTTCGCTGCGGCTCAGAATGACACGGGTTAGTTGGTTTGTTGCTCTCTTAGTTTTGCTTTCGACGCTGCGGCAGCTTTGCTAATCGACTGCGTAACGTGAGTTAGGGGTTGAGGGATGCCTCAGACCCCTGAGGGTTTCTTGCACCCTTTTGACACAGAAACGCAAAATCGCTCACCCGGTGAGCGATTTTGCGTTTCTGTTTACTGTGTTCTTATTCTATCGCGGTGGAGAGAGTGTAAAGGTCGTAGCCCTCTTCGCGCTTGCCCATCAGCTTATCGCTTGCCCGGCATAGGGGATAACCTATGGGAAACATGAGCAGGAAGGGCAGGCCCGTGAAGCCTCGCATCTCGCCCCAGGCGAAGAGGCGATGGGTGAGCGGGGAGTTGAAGGCGTAACGGTATTTGTCTACGGTAAACGATGCGCTATTGAGCAGCTTGCTCAACGACCTGATGGTGAAGAAGTTCTGTACGTAGTAGTTGACGCGGTGATGCTCTCTCAGTTCGGGGCTTATCTTGCGGTAGCTGAAGCTGTCAACGTGCAAGACCAGGATGCCACCCGGTTTGAGCACGCGCCGCATTTCGCTGATGGCGGCCTGCGGGTCGTGGAAGTGCTCGAGAGCGCAAACGCTGACGACCTTATCGAAGGTACGGTCGGGAAAGGGCAGCGCTTCGGCATTGGCGAGCCAGTAATCCACGCCGCGCACGTTGTGAAAGGTGCGTGCGTTGCGGATACGCGAAGGCTCCAAATCAATCGCCGCCACATGCGCGCCCCGTGCAGCCATCTTGCGGCTGTAGTAGCCGTCGCCGCAAGCCACGTCGAGGATATATTCTCCGCGTGCGGGCTTCAGATACGACTCAATGATTTCCCACTGGATGCGGCGTAGATAGTGGAAATCGTGACGGTGACGATGCGCCAGACGCTTCAAGCGGGAGCGAACGTCATTACTGAGCTTGTGAGGAGACAGATCAGGCTTGGTGGAGGTATAACCACCGTGCTCCTGGGCCTCGCTTATCATTCGCTCCTTGAGGTAAACCATGTTTTCGGGCCTATAAGAGACGGGCAGTGGCTCGTCGGTGGTAACGGCGCTGGACTGAGTGTGATCTTGAACTTGGCTTACCATATGCCTCCTATCTCTCCTTGTCGTTTCGCCCATTGTTGGTATCAACCCCTTATATAGCGTGCGCTGACCGATTACCTGGGCTACCCATCTGCGCAACGCACACAGTTTGACATATCACAATAATTTTCACTATTTGAGCACAGAATTATTACCACCATTCTAGCAGCGTGGGCTGTAAAAATTATTAACGCAAGGATTAGACGATACTACATTACGTTCATCAGCACGCACCTATTTTAATGTTTACATAAATGTTTTAGTACGAATAATTACAAAGTGATAAGAAGTTGGCTGAAGGACAAGGGGTAAGGGTCTATGGACAGGGTCTCCTATGAAAATAGGGATCAGGGATCGGGGGTCAGGGATCACAACCTATTTTCTCCCTGCCCGCCCCTCGCCGCAAGGACTAAAATCCCCAGCCAAATGGGACTAATCGCCTAGCCGCAAGACTTGAATTGGGGTTTGTACTCCTGTATGCTTTTTGGGCTTACCAGCTCTAAAGAAAAAATCAGGCCGCTCCCTGTGCGGTTTGCTAACAGATTGGAGGTCACTTATGCACACAAATGTGTACGGACGACGCATTTATACGTGGACCGCTTCCGCCTTCTGTGTACTCCTGGTACTGGCCGGAAGTAAATTGGCTATCGGTCACCCATTATCCAGAACCGTTGCCTCAACTGCTACGGGCGATAATCCCACATTGCCCGCGCTACCGGCGGGTGTGCCGGGGCACTTCAGCATTGGGCTATTCAATGCAGATGCTTCCCAACTCCCCTCTGACTTCCAATTGGATTATCGCTACCAATACCTGGCAGGAGGAGTGAACACAGGGGATGGGTGGGCTACCTGGAACCCAGGTGGGGCGTATGCTTCCAACTACATCAACGCCAGCAAAGCACAAGGCTTGATACCCACCTTCATCTACTACCAGATATTACAGTCTGCTCCCAACTACGACGAATACGCCAACTTCCAGGTCCCCACTACCATGCACGATTACTACGACGACTTCAAACTGCTCATGCAAAAGTGCGCCCAGGCTTCGGCTGGAGGTCCTGTGTTGGTTGATATAGAACCCGATCTAACGGGTGTTATGCAGCAGCACTCCTCCAACACCAACAACGACGCCTCCCGCCAGCCCGTCTCCGTCTCTTCCAGCGGGCAAGCAGATGTAGCGGATATACCGAACAACTTCAGGGGTTTCTACCAGGCTCTTGCCCATATTCGAGATGTGTATGCCCCCTCCGTAACCCTTGGAATAGACGTTAGCTCGTGGGGAGCGGGAGAGGACATAGCCATCAACCGGGACCCCTCCTTCAACTGGCTCCGTCACGCTACAGATACCGCTACCTACCTCAACAGTCTAGGCCCCGGTTACCAGATGCTGTTCTGGAACCCGTCAGACCGAGACGCCGCCTACTACCAGGTAGTGCAGGGTTCCAACAAGTGGTGGGACGACACCAACACAACGTACCCGAACTTCAACCGAATGGCGCAGTGGATGGGCAGCATAGTCACCCAGACACAAAAGCGAGTAATGATGTGGCAAGTGCCCAACGGGAACAGAGTGTACCGGTCGGAGAACAACACAGACGGACACTGGCAAGACAACCGGGCGGAGTACTTCTTGAACCCGATATCAGGCAGGTCACATATGGGGGAGTGGGGGAACTACGGCTTCTTAGGATTGATGTTTGGAGCGGGAGTAGGCTCACAAAGCCACTACTTCGACGCCAAGAACGACGGCGTCACCAACCCCTCACCCATCAACGGCAACAACTTGATAAGCGCACTTCCCGACGACGATGGCGGCTATCTCAGATTGCAAATAGGTAACTACTTTACGGTAGGGGTCTTGCCCTTGCCCGGTGGAAGCGGCGACCCTGTGCCTACTCCCGTGCCCACTGTGCCGTCCGCTTTATGTTCGGTTGCGTTCTCAGACGTAAGCCTCAGCGACTACTTCTACACGGCTGTGTACTATCTATATTGCCATGGCGCTATCTCCGGCTATGCAGACAACACTTTCAGATCGGGCAACACAACAACACGCAGCCAACTTTCCAAGATTATCGTACTTGCCGAGGGCTTTACGCTAAACACATCAGGCGGACCACATTTCAGAGACGTACCCGCCAGCGATGTATTCTACCCGTTCGTGGAGACATCTTACAACCGGAGCCTGATCAATGGCTACAGTGACGGCACATTCCACCCGGAGGCCGATGTTACTCGCGCCCAGCTATGTAAGATAATCACGCAGGCCGAGCGGTGGACCACAGTTACGTCAGGCGGACCACACTTCAGTGATGTACCCACGACCAACCCGTTCTATGGGTTCGTGGAGACCGCCTACAGCCACGCCGTTATATCCGGCTACACAAACGGCACATTCCAGCCCAACAGCAGCGCCACCAGAGGACAGATAAGCAAGATTGTCTATAGCGCCATATCTGCCCCATAGTGGAATTCTTGAGGAATTGCAAGAATTACAACAAAAGCGCCCATTGCATCGCAATGGGCGCTTTTGTTGTAATTCTACTTAGGGATCGCGCCGAAACAAGGTGACGCAAATCAGACAAGACAGGGCACTTTCGACATCTAACCAGCGCTTGTAAATTGTCACGTTATTTCAGCGGGCCCCCTTAGTTCTGCCCGTTGGCCTCGAACTTGTAACCGAGACCCCAGACGGTTTGTATGAGGCGGGGATTAGATGCGTCGCTTTCGACTTTGAGGCGCAGGCGGCGGATATACACGTCTACCTGGCCCGCTTCCCTGCCCTGGGTGTCTCCCCAGGCGTGGGCAATGAGTACTTCGCGGGTCAATATCTTGCCTGCGTTGCGCATCAGGCAGTGGAGCAGTTGGCTCTCAGTAGGCGTAAGTTCGGTTGTTTTGCCTTCGGGCAGCGTGACAGTATGGCGGACAGGGTCGAGTTGGAGGCCACCGGCGGCAAGCATGCGGCCCTCGTTAGCAGGTTGGGTCTGTGAGCGACGGAAGAGAGCCTTGACACGGGCCAGCAGTTCTGCTGGTTCGCAAGGCTTGGGCAGGTAATCGTCCGCGCCGTCGAGCAGGCCGCGCACGCGGTCCTCGGTGCTGCCGCGGGCGGATAGCATAATAATCGGCACACGGTTGGTCTCGCGCACGCGGCGGCAAATCTCGAAGCCGTCCTGGCCGCGCGGGAGCATAATGTCCAATATCACCATATCTACCCACTGCTGCTGAAGAATCTGTAAGGCTTCCATCCCGCTTGTGGCTGTGACAACCTCATATCCTTCGTCCTTCAGCAAGAAACTTATCATCTTGACAAGTGAAGGATCGTCGTCGACCATAAGTATTTTCATGGTCGAGCCTCCTTTGGTACTACGGTGCATCTCCTGAAAAGGTCCAACTGTCGAACGACCAGAATTGACAGAACCGTAAGTGGGGTTGTTAGAGTTATATGTTACCATAGTTTGCGCTCTCACCTGTCCTTATATAATGTGGCCGCGTCATGGAAGTCAGGGAAGACGTATCTAAAAAGCACTCTGTTTATACGTCCCGACGCACCAGCCTACGGCGCTTGTCGTTTGAATATGAGTATGGTTGCGTCAGTGTCCATTATAGTTTAGGTCCTTAGCCCATTACAATACTACTATTGTGTAGGATTTTCCTTAACACCGTGTTAACTAAACGCAAAGGTGGTAGTACCAGTTTGGGGCCAACAGCCACTGATAGAGGAAGAAGATGGGTAGACGCAAAGCTTTGACATCGCGCATTCTACGCACAATTAAGGTGGCTGGGGTGTAAAATAGACGGGTGTCACGAAGGCTGCCGATAGTATTAGTTTGCGTCTAATACCATGACGTATTCTCAAGCCACGCCCGGCGACTGATGAACATTTACAAATAAATCAACATGTGGGATTGGCGTAATCGTAGGGGCAGGCTCCTGTGCCTGCCCTCTCCCCTTACCGCCCAAGCCTACGATTACACCCCAAGTCTGAACGCTTACGGATTGGCTGATGTAGGGGCGAACACAAGGTTCGCCCTCTTGACGAAGCGGTATGCGGTATGTAGAGAGGGCGAACACAAGGTTCGCCCCTACCCGGCACCCATAATATGCGGACAGGGCAAGAGGGCGAACACGAGGTTCGCCCCTACACCCGCATGACGATTATTTTTGTTGATCTTCATCAGTCGCCGGACATAGTCCCAATACATTCTGTGACAACTCCTCACGGCATAAATGCCGGAGGCTTCTACGGTCTTTCACCGATGGTATGTTGCCCCATACCCATTGTGACGCATTGCATTCACACAGGCGAGCAAAGCTCAATAAGCTCTGTGTATTGAATGGCACTTTGGGAGTTTACGTTTATGCTTTTACTCAAGGGAACGATTTACCTTGAAACGCCCAAACATAATTAAGTTCTTAAGGTGCAAGT
>JBBQIC010000210.1:0-7388 GCA_038324555.1 Chloroflexia bacterium | reverse complement strand
CATGCCCACGTTCTTGCAGCGCCTTGCCCAGGTAGTAGGCGCTCCAACCGCTTCCCCCGCTCCCAGGCGGGAATACATCCGTTAACAGGAGCACTTTCAAAGGATCAGCCATTGGCAGGCCAGCGCCTTTTACTTATTCTTATTCTTTTCGTTTTGCAATTAGGAGGAATGAGTGACATCCTTGAGTATGCGTTCTAGAGCCAGGCAGTGCGAGCGCCAGCTATAACGTTGGATAACGCGGGCGCGACCACTCCTGCCAAGCCGGTCCCGCAGAGCCGGATCGCAGGCCAATCTATCCAGACTGCGGACCAGCCCAGCAATGTCGCCACTCTTGTAGAGCAAGCCTTCCTTGTCCTGCCTGACTATCTCGTTGAGCGGCGTCACGTCAATAGTCACTATGGGGAGGCCCATCGCCATGTATTCAAAGACTTTCAGTGGCGACCAATAAAAGCCGAAGGTGGTTAGCGGAGCATAAGCTGAGAGGTCGAACGGCGCAACGCCGATGCTCGCCAGCGCCAGCAGGTCGGGTACGCTTTCGTTGGGCTGCGGTCCCGCGAAAACGAAGCGACCGGGAGGCAAGTCCCAACCGCGCACCTGCTCTTTCAGTCCCGCAAGCTCAGGCCCACCCCCGATAGCTAGGAACGCCAACGGGCAACCACGCATGAGCAAGCGCCGCGCCGCCTCCGCGAAATGGGACACGCCGTGCCACGCCCTGAAGCTGCCCAGGAACGCCACTATGGGCACGCTCGCGTCCAAACCAAACCCGCCCGCGATCTGCCCCAACTTTTCCTTGTCCCGCTCGCGCAATGACGGGTCGAAACGCTCGATGTTCGCGCCCCAAGGCAGTTCCTGTATCTTGCGGCGCGTAACTTGGGGCGGCACGGTGCTGGCGAGAGGAGTCACGATTGCGTCGCTCCACCTACCTTGTCGCACGGCCCAGCGCCTCATGGAACCAAGCAACACCCTATCTACCTTTGTCTTGCGGCTACCGGGCGGGTCAACCATCGGAGCGTTGACCTCGAGGACGATGGGCACGCCGTGTCTGTGAGCCAATAGCACGCCAGCGCCCGCGAAATTATAGAAACGCTCCATGACCACATCCGGCTTGAATAGGCCAAACTCGCGCGCCACGATTGGCAGCCCCGCGATGGCAAGCTGCTGTGGCAGCCACACAGTTTTGATGGGTACTCCACAATTAAGCTTCGACGGCGAACGGCCAGATTTCGTGCCACGCGCTATAACGCGCACATCGTGGCCCAGGTCCGCCAGTCCGCACGCTACCTCCGTAACATGCGTCCAGCCCCCCGATGTGCCACCCGCCTCTATCGCGCTAGCTACGTACAATATTCGCAACGCCTCAAAGCCTATCTGCACGCCGGGCCAGCACGAAATACGGCCCCGCCCGCCATTTGCCAAACAACGCCAGGTCGAGCCACATCAACTCCGTCAGCAGCGTCATAACCCTGTACGCCAACCCCCGCCGCGCCAGCGTATTTTTCATCGAGGCGCGAACCTCGTGTGGGGATCGGGAGTCAGGGACCGATCCCCGATCCCCAATCCCTGATCCCCTTATCCCACGCCCCACAACCCTCTCCCCCAGTTTCATCACGAGGTTCTCAATGAGGCTCTGGAATAGCCCATTCCAGAAGATTGCCTGCTCAACCTGGAAGCCCTGGCTATTGAGCGCCTGCACGAGTTCGGGATATGTGGCGATGGCTTTTACGTGGTCGGACTTGCGGAGGCGGTCTCTCGTATCGTCTATGACCCCGCGCTCGTCCAACCAGCGTGATAGGCGGCGGGCGCTGCGCACTATGAAATCTAGCCGCGAACCTTCACGGGTGTTGGAGAAAATGAAGAGACGACCCCCAGGCGACAATATACGGTGGGCCTCGCTCAGGTAGCTTTCGATGTCAGGCAGAGGCAAGTGTTCGAGCACGTCTATGGACATGGCTGCCGTAAACGCACCATCAGCAAAGGGCAGGGCGCGAGCGTCGGCGCGGCAAAGGTCCACTTGCTCTATCGCCTCCTTAGCGAATAGGGGCGCGGGGTCTACCCCTACAGCCCATTCCACAACGCGCCTGTTCCAGAACACGAACTTGCCGTTTCCGCACCCAAGCTCTATCAGCCTGTCATCGCTGCGAGGCCTGAGCATACGCCGTATAGCGCGTTGTCGCACCCCCGCCCCCAGCAGTGGCATAGCAATGCGCTTATAATCGAGCGCGGCCTCGAACTCAGCCTCGTGCGACACGTACAGAGAAGTATGCGCGCCCTCCTGCGGCGGCATGAGGTCCATATATGCGTCGCCTGCCGGTCCAGCATAGACGTTGCCGCATATTGGGCAACACAGATGACCGCTCTCCGTTAGCTGCAAACCATTAGAGCCACCGTGAGTTCCAACCAGGGGGCAAGTTATTGAAGTCCGTAACCGTTCTGAAATCAAAGGTTTCCTCTATGCGTGAAACGTGAAACGTGATGCGTGATTATCGTAACTCACGTTTCACGTTTCACGTTTCACCTCAACACCCCCTGGTAGCCCTGTAAAACTTCTTCCGGTCGGTCAGGAAATCCCACAACAGACTGGGCGCGCGAACAATCATATCCGCCTGCCCCTTCAACACAGTGGCCCAGTCGAGCGCCTGGCGCTGCGACGAGCACCATAGGGCGTACTGCATCAGCAGCCCGGCATTCCAGGCGACGAACAAGGCAATTACCAGTCCCACAGCCCATTTTGGCAAACCATTCGACAGCGCCCACGCCACCAGCGCCGCGAAACCCAGCACAAATATCAGCGTGCAGTTAATGAAGCGCCTCTGCCCGAACGAACTGGCGCTCTGCCAGGTTAGGAACGACCCCGCAACATACACTTGCAGCAAGAAGGCCAACGTCAACGCTGCCGTCAACACACGATCCTTCCGCCACAATAAAACCAGGCCAGCCAACCCAAGCGCCAGCACAGGCGTCCAGGGTATAAGCCCGTGCTCCGGCGAAAAGAGCACGTTCAAAAAGTTGGGCGAGGTCCACGTAAACTTACCGGACACCACTTTAGACGGTCCAAAGTGCCCCGTTATCACCCTGTAGGCTATAAGCTGTGGTATAAATGTGATACTCGCGGTTATCCCCATGAGCACGAGACCCAATAATTGATTTTGGATTTTGGATTTTGGATTTGCGTCAACTGTCAGTCCAAAATCCAAAATCCAAAATCCAAAATCCAAAATCGGCACGACCAAAAACAGCGCGTCCTGCTCGCGCACCAGCATCATTGCACCCGCGCTCAGGCCTAGCAACGCCCATTCTTTGGGAGTCCTACCTTCCGGGCGGCGCGTGCGGTGCCACAACCACAAGAAAAGGGTCACAACCAGCAACGAGGTAGCGTGCGACCAGGGTGGCGCTATTACCGTGTAGAAGATGACGGGTGTAGCCAACCACATGGTCACAACCGCTAACGCGCCTATAGCTTTGCCAAAGACGCGGCTGGCAAGGGCATAGCAGAGCAGGAGACCCAAACAACCATAAAGATAAGAGGCCAGACAGATAGCTACTATATACGGCTGAGAATACCCATCGGCGGCGACATTCGCACCGAGCGCGCTGGCGGAAAGCGCCAGTACGTGCGCCAGCGCATAAAACGGCAACCAGAACAGCCCAGTGCCTATGGGCGCTACGTTGATAGGCAGTCCGGTGGCAGGTTCATGTTTGTTGTACAGGTCGCGGTAGATGTCCGCAAACTTCACTTTGTCCGAGTTGTAGAAGTGCAAATACTCATCGCTAAAATCAAGGTCGTGGTCGAAGAAGAGGGAGTGCGTGTAAGCGAAGTATTGTATCTCGTCGCTCGCGTATATGCGCTGCGTAACTAAGGGAGCCATCGCCACAAATAGCAGGACAAGCGCCAGCAACGGGCGGTTCTCCACGTTCAGGATTTTGGATTTCAGGCCGTGTATAGTGTTTGATTGCGAGCGTGAATCGGCAGAGACTTTGCCCACAACATCCTGTTCGGCGTAAGCGAACTTAGTGTTCTTTGTCATTCTGAGCGGAGCGAAGAATCTCGTCGCGAACCAATACATTGACCACAGGAGCATACGCACGCTATGAGATTCTTCGCTCCGCTCAGAATGACAAGTGGAAGGCGAAGGCGAAGGCAAGACACCAACGTTGGGTGCATACCCACGAATCCTCACTGACAACTCCGCACTACCTCAACAACCCTCCTGGCCCGCGCCTGGTACGTATAACCAGTCGAACGCCCAAGTGCATTAGAGGCAAGTTGGGCTGCTCGCTCAGGGTTCGCCATGAGGCGACTCAGCGCACCGGCCAGTCCCACCGCATCGCCCTCCTGGAAGTATTCGGCGGAATCACCGTCTAATATCTCTCTCAAAGCAGGCATATCCTTTAGTACAACGGGCTTGCCAACTGCCATGTACTCAAACAACTTCAGGGGCGAAGCGGTCAACTGTGTGACTGTATCGGGTATGACCAGCACATCGGCTGCATTCAAATACATCGCCGCCCTCTCCTGGCTCACGGGACCGGGAGTTACTAGCCTCTCAGGCTTGATACCTAGCTTCTCGGCATGTGCGCGCAATTCGTCCACCTCGGACCTGCGCCCACCCACCAGTATCAATAGAGCATTGTCGCAGCTTTGGGCGATTTTGGCAAACGCTTCCACAAGCAGGTCCAACCGTCGGTAAGCGAAGGTCAACCCGGCATATCCAATTACGTAGCTTTCGACGGGCAGACCCAGCGCCTTGCGTGCTTCCAGCCTATCTGTAGGATGATAGACAGCCGGGTCGAACGCATCGGGTATGACCTGTATGTCCTCGGCGCTCCGCAGACCCTGCCCAACAGCCCATTGCCTGAAAACTTCTGTCAGCGACACCAATTTGCACGGCCTCCGCAGCGCTACCCCGTCCAGCCAGGGCAAAAAACGCGACCAGAAAGCGCCGGGCCACCTGCCCGCCTTGCTAGGGTGCAAAGCCTCTAAATCATGCACCTCATAGACAACGCGAGAGCCATGCAGCCCGCTAAACAGCGACAACCACGCCCCGCACACCGCGTCCCGCACATACAATGTCCTGTAACCCCTTCCCAACATTCTCCAAACCACAAGCAATATAACGAGCATAAGAGAGTACAGGGTGCGTTCGATATACGACCAACCCGCCCAGGGCACGAATTTGGACAGCTTATTGACGGCGGGCCTGGGAAGGTGCAGGGCGTCAAGGTCGGAGAAGGCGCTCGGTTCGCGCAGCCATCGAGGCACTACCAGCTTTACACCTGGAATTAGGCGTCGAAGCTCGCGCACGGTGTTGTAGGTCTGGATAGCGTTGGCCGCGCCCAAATCCAGGCGCATCGGATAGGCTACGTACAGGACGTGACGGCGCACCTGTAAACCTCCTCCAACCTGTCCGCGACGGCCTCCCAGCTGAAGGTAGCAAGCACGCGCTGGCGGCCCGCGCTGCCCATCTTGCGGGCCAGGGTAGGGTCCGCGAGCAACCCATTTATGCGCGCCGCCAGGTCTGCTGGGTCTTGTGGTCTGGCAAGCAGGCCCGTTACTCCGTCTTCGACCACTTCCTTGAAACCGCCGAAATCCGAAGCTATTACGGCTACCCCGCAGGCCATCGCCTCGCACAACGCCATGCCAAACGTCTCATTCACGAACGACGTAGCCACCAGCATAGCGCAGGAGCGATACAGAGCCGCAAGCTCTTCCTGCTCCAATCTCCCCAGGAAGTACACGCGCTCCTCGACACCAAGCTCATGCGCCAACGCCCGGAGTGTCTCCTCGTAAGAACCTTCACCCGCTATCCACAAGCGCGTGTTGCCCTGCGCCAGTTTAGGGAGAGCATGTAAGAGATACTCCACGCCCTTCCAGCGCACCAGCCTACCAGCATACAGCAGCGCAGGGTTCTCTTTGCTTGATGGCGTAAGGCCGTATTTACCTAGCACGGAGGCGTCATCGCGGCCTTCCGGCTGGAATAACGACAGGTCAACTCCGTTGTATACAACTACAGGGCTTATGCCATAGCGCACCTTCACTTGCTCGGCGTTGAAGTGGCTGGCCGACACCGAGGCGTCAACAAAGCGCGTGAACAGGCGATCCCCGGCCCAAAAATCTTTGCCGTGACAGCCAAAGACCAACTTTGCCCCGCTCAAACGGGCGATAGCGCCTATAGGAAGATCATACGGCTTCTGTATATGCACAACGTCGAACCTGCCCCTCAACAGCGCAGGCAAAGCGAATGGCGACATGCTCAATCTCTCAAGCAGCTTGGTCAATGTATACTGGCGACCCAAAAGAGGTATTTTCCGCCACAGGTCGCGGTCAATATAAGGAAACAGCCGCACTTCTACGGATTTTGGACCCTTCACTTCGTTCGAGGGCAAGCTTTGGATTTTGGACCCTTCACTTCGTTCGAGGGCAAGCTTTGGACTTTCCCGAAACCTTTGCGCCCCACGTCCACCGAATATCACCACATCATGCCCCCGCGCCCGCATCTGGGCGGCAACCTCCCACACGAACATCTCCACCCCACCCCACCGCGTGGTAGTGGTCAGATTATAGAGGGCTATCTTCATGGACAGGGACCAGCGAATCCCTAACGCTTGTCATTCTGAGCGAAGCGAAGAATCTCCTCGTGGGCCAGGATGCTTCGGCATCAACTGTTCTCTGACTTGCGGGTAAGGGGCGAGATTCTTCGCTTCGCTCAGAATGACAAGCGTTAGCTGATTTGTTTGCAACAAGCATGATGTATTTGGAGTCTATCTTGACGCTCTCCTGCGCCGAAGGGTGATAACGCCTAATGAGACAAGGAAGGTTCCGAGAACAGCAGGGGGAATAATGTAGGTAGCTGCTATATCCCATCGAACAGGACCGCGTGGGTCGTGCTCAAGCTCTATCAAGATTGCAGTTAGCAAGAACAAAATAGCAAGCCCCAGAAACGCTACCCCACTCAGCAGCAGAATCACCGTTACCCATAGTGTCTCTCTATTCACCGTTGTCGTCCTCATATTTGCAACTTACTCATTATTCAAGAGCAAGCCGGACAAGAAGGCTTTGAAACATGCTCTTAACCCCCAGGGCGACCATTACTTACAGTAAACGGTTTTATGAGCATAATCTGATAGGTTCCCTGCCAGCCGTACCTATACACAGAATAGATGGTATTGAAGATGCCGCCCTTGAGTGCGACGTTCAACAGCGTCCTCCTCCAACCCCGCAACTGGCGTATCTCTCCGCTTACGATACGCTCTTTCACCTGGTCGCGTACCCTGAACCCGCGTGCAGACGCCACTCGTTTGAAGCCCGCCCATGTGTAGGTGTTGAGCGCAGAATGCTCCTGACGGTCGCGCAGGGGGCCGCCGCGTTTTGAACGCCCCGCCAGGCGGAT
>JBBQIC010000209.1:0-7448 GCA_038324555.1 Chloroflexia bacterium | reverse complement strand
TCGTTCCAGTCAGGCTCCGTGTACTTCCACTCGTTGGCCTCCGCGTCAAAGTGCAAGTCCGGGTCGGGGAGTGTCAATCCAAGTTCCCAAATCTTGGGGATGTACTTGGCGAAGAACTCCTGGCGCAACATGCGGTTGTTCTTGGCCTTGATGCGGTAGTGCAGGTCGCGGTCCTTAGCCGGGTCGGTGGGCGGCCCGTGAAACATCACCAACGGCGACCACCAGCGATTCAACGCCTCCTGGATCATATCCTTCTGTTGCTGCGTGCCATTCATCATCGTCACCACAATGTCATAGCCGTGCTTGATGTGAAAACTCTCTTCCCAGCATATCTTCTGCATGGTACGCGCATACGGCGCATACGAGGAGTCGAGCAACGCCTTCTGCGACTGAATAGCCGCCGCGTCCACCAGCCAGGCGATAACACCCACGTCACCCCAGGAATACGTCGGGTAATGGAACACGTTATGGAACTTGGTCTTGCCGTCTAGCAGGTCTCGGTACATGTCCTCGCGGCTCTTGCCCAGGTCCTCGGCCACTCGGTACAGGAGTTGAGCGTGCCCCGCTTCGTCCTGTATCTTCGCGGTCAACGCCAACTTACGCTTGAGCGTGGGGGCCTTGTTGATCCACTCCCTCTCCGGCAGCACGCCCATCAACTCCGAGTTAGCGTGCATCTCCACAAACTTCAGCACGGCTTTGCGGTATTCATCGGGCATCCAGTCGCCCGGCTCCACCTTGCCGCCCTTCTGTACATGAGCGGTAAACTCTTCTACGCGGTTCGGGTCATCCATTCACGTCTCTCCTTTATGATTCGGAACTGTTAGTCCGCTTATAAGCATTATGCGCCTCGGCATAGATTCGGAGCGCAGCGTTCATGCTCTGTTCAAATTCATCACCCTGTGCCTGAAACCAGGCAAGAACCTCGGGGTCTAAACGCACTGTCACAGCAACCGGCTGTTTGGGCATCTTCAAGGTAGCACGAGCGAAGTAAGACTCAGGCAGTGGCGGGATGTCCGATGTATCAATCGTCTCATCCGTCAAGCTATCAACTTGTGCCCAGTTGGTCTTTGAGGGCCTTTTCGTAGCGAATACGTTCATAACTTAAGCGCCTTTCTTTCGCTCGTCCCATTCAAAGCGCATGGGGCGCATCAGAACCGCGTCCCAATCCACCCAAAACAAGCTCGCTAAACTTATCAGCAATCTCTACAGGCGTCAGAGACCCCGACGGTTTGTACCACTGCGGCATCCAATTCACCGCCGAAAGCACCAACATAGCTGCCATCTTCGGGTCGGCAGGCGCGAATTCTCCCGATGCTATGCCTTCTTCGATAACATGGCGGTACAGGCTCTCGTAACGGTCGCGTAGGCCCGCTATCTCTGCGCGGCGCCCCTCTCCCAGGAACCTCCACTCGTGCAAGAATACCGCCGCATCGCCAAGATTATCGGCCACTACGCTGACGTGAGCGCGCACCATCTCGCGCAGTTTATCCGTTGGAGGGGTGTCCGACTGCACGATTGGCTCGACTGCCCCCAAAAACTGCTCGGCGGCGCGATTCACAAGCTCCCACAAGACATCCTCTTTCGACTCGATATGAGCATAAAGTGAGCCGCCCTGCATATTCAACTCGCGCGCGATATCGCGCACCGTGGTAGCGTGATACCCCCGCTCACTGAAAAGCGAGCGTGCCGTCGAATATATCTGCTCTTTGCGGTCAACTGCCATAGGATTCTTGGGTCAAAAACAAACGCTTGTTAGGATACCCATATTATACGACGATGGCGAAGCGATGTCAATATCTCCACAATAAATCCTTAGCTAACTTTGCGCTCTTTGCGTCTGATATGAAAATAGGGATCAGGGATCAGGGATCAGGGATCAGGGATCAGGGATCAGGGATCAGGGATCAGGGCGGGTAGGGGCGCACGGCCGTGCGCCCCTACGGGGCAACCGACCTATTTTCATTTACGGGTGGTGTGCCCACGCTCATAGTTACTTTGCGGTTCGTTCTACTGCACTCCCACGGCAACCTCCGATGCCTGTGGTATAATTTAGAAGTTAGTATCGTAACGATGCTCCCAACACTTCATCTTTACCCGGAGAAACATTTAGTCATGCCCACCAATCCATCCAAAACCTTTGAAACCTTTCCCAATCCCCACCCGGACAACGATTACGAGATTGACATAGAGTGCCCTGAGTTCACGGCCCTTTGCCCTATGACAGGGCAGCCCGATTTCGCCACGATCCATGTCAACTACAAACCCGGCCCCAGGTGCGTCGAACTCAAGTCGCTAAAGCTCTACATGTGGTCCTTCCGCGATGAAGGACATTTCCACGAAGACGTAACCAACCGCATCCTAAACGACCTGGTTGCCGCCCTCGACCCCAAAGAAATGATCGTTACCGGAGATTTCAACGTGCGCGGCGGCATACACACCGTCGTGACCGCGCGACACAGGAAATAAAAATAGCCCAAATTGCCCGTTGACATACGGACGGACCTCTGATAAAATAGTGAGACTTTTATGCTCCGTTCCTGCCAGCGAGTAACATTAGCCACGCATACGGGCGCACTCGCACGGACGAACAGACACGGGCCGACCTCGATAGCGCGCTGCTGGACCTGCAAACACAGGATTTACCTGCCAGGCAAATCGCCGCTCTAGCGGGTGTGTGAGCACACGGCAGGCTTACAATCACCTGGTGCAACTACGCAGCAAGAGCATGAATACATCGTAGGCTTGGGGGACTACCCCGTGCCTGCCTATGTTTGGCAACTTAAGCGTGTAGGTAAAGAAAGAGGGCAGGCACGGGGTAGTCCCCCAAGCCTACGGAAATGACGAGGAAAATCAACATATGCCTGATCCTGACAAAATAGAGCTATTTCTCAGCACGCTCTCATCGCAAAAGAGCTTCTCAGGCAATACGCTGTCCGCCTATCGCAGCGACTTGACCCAATTTGCCGATTATTTGGAACGAGGCCAGAGCGCATCAAGAGCGCCCGTCCATAGCTGGTCAGACGTATCTCGGGACGATATTATGTCCTTCGTGCTGCGTATGAAAGAGCGCGGCTACGTACAGACAACCGTAGCCCGCAAGTTGGCTGCCATCAAATCGTTCTACAAATACCTGGTATCAAGTAGCGTAGTACACACCAACCCCGCTGAAGAGTTAGCCTCCCTGCACGTAGATCGCAGCCTGCCTCATACGGTCTCGACGTCGGATGTAGATAGGCTGATGAGCATCTTGAACGCCGCCGCCGACAGCCCCGACGTGTTACGCGACCGCGCTATGTTCCAACTCTTGTATGCCACCGGGCTGAGGGCTGGCGAGATGGTAGCCCTAAACGTTCCCCATTTGGACCTCGACAGTGCAACTATCGTAGTATCCACAATTCGTGGCAAATCCCGCCAGATCATGGTAAACTCTGGATTGGCGGTTGAAGCGTTGCAGGAGTATCTAAAACGCGGAAGGCCACACCTGGGGCGGGCGGCGGTTGCAGGACGTGGAGGCGCGAATCTTGCTGGCCGGGAGGATAGCTCGGCGCTTTTCCTCAACCATAGGGGTCAGCGTTTGACTCGCCAGGGATTCTGGCTCATACTGAAGGCGTACGCGAGGTCGGCTGGGTTGAGTGGCATCACTCCACACATCCTCAGACACTCATTCGCCGCTCAGAAGCTGGAAGGAGGCGCTGATATTCGAGACCTGCAACAAATGCTAGGGCACGCCAACGTCTCCACTACGCAGATTTACAAACGTATAGGAGAGGGTGGCAAAGGCAAGAGCGCCACACGGAGCGGTGATGCACGGCGCAACCACAGAAAAGCTGGCTAAGGCCAACTATTAGCTGACGACGGACTAATATTATCTAGGAGGACAGAGTGGACATGGACAGCCAACAACCTGGTACCCCTATGGGTGGAGCAGACGAGGAGATGTATGACGACGAGGAAGAAGTCGAAGTAACGCGGGATGACCTCATCACTGCGTTGCGAGAAGTAGTGACCAACCTCTCTACCGGCCTGCAAGGCGCGGACCGCGAGTCCTACCTCAACGCCGACGATCTCGCGCAAAACGACTGGTTCTTCGCCGGTATCTCCGATCAGCCAGGACAATACGCGGTGACAATGTGGCCCGCCGAGGGCGATGAAGACATGCTTCGCATAGACATAGGCGGCGAAGAGGACCTCCAGGCGCTCGCCTCCAACGATGAGCAGATCGCCACGCTCGCCGACGACTTTATCGAGGGTCTCAGCGAAGAAGATCTCGAGGACGACTACGACGAAGACGAGGACTTGGACGAGGAAGAAGAGTTCGACGAAGATGATGAAGAAGATGAAGAGGACCTGGACGAGGAAGACACAGTAAGCAACAACGGCAATTTACCGCCTCGTTAACCCTTCACGTATAGCAAACGGGCTATCCAATAGCGCTCCCTGACCATGCTGGGACGCGCCGATCCATGTTTATATTATAGAGCAACAAGAAAGCGACCTCGATTGCTTTCTTGTTGCTCTATTTCCTCCTACTCAGTTTCAGGTTCACCATTCCAAGTAATCACATCCTCAATGAGATTGGCTACTGACAGAGCAACAGCCCATTTGAGAGCGTGCGAGTAGAAGGAGAATAGCCAATCAGCCAATAAGTGGATGAACACACTCACCATCTGGGCTTCAGTGCTGCTACCATCCCAAATTTATCACCTATCATGAGCGCAGGGTCCATTCAAATTCGGTATTGACCCTGCAAACGAACCCTTGGTTAGGGAGAGAGGGCGCGATAAATCACGCCCTCTCTCCCCTCCACAAAGCCGACTTTGACACAGCCCTAACCGTGAGCACCGCCGTGAACTTGCTGAAAACCCCTGGATTGGTTTATACTAGCCTCCACAATAACACACAGCGAATAGCTGGCCGGAAAGCGCGGCGATGAAGGAGAAGGGTAGCCGTCCCTGGCGGATACAGAGAGCGGGGCCTCGAAAGAGGGTGCAAGCCCCACCCCCAGGCGGTGAAAAGGCGCTCCAGAGCAGCATCGGCCAGCATCCAGAGAGGGCGCGCGTGCGTGTCAAGTAGGGTGGAACCGCGGGAGCAAATGCCTCTCGTCCCTAGCAATCATCAGGGATGCGCGGCATTTTTGTTTGCCCCGCGACATGCCAATAGAGGGAGTTTTCTTAGTTCCTTCCAAGGAGAAAAAGATGGAAACTACGCACAAGAATGTTTCAATGGACACTATCGTCTCGCTCGCAAAGCGGCGAGGCTTCGTCTTCCCTTCCAGCGAGATATACGGTGGCTTTGGCTCCACCTGGGACTACGGTCCCCTGGGCGTCGAACTCAAGCGCAACGTCAAGAACCTCTGGTGGCGCGACATGGTCCAGATGCGCGATGACATAGTGGGCCTCGACTCGTCTATCCTCATGTCACCCCTCGTCTGGCAAGCGTCAGGCCACGTCACCGAGTTCACCGACCCCCTGGTAGACTGCAAGAATTGCAAACACAGGTTCCGCGCCGACCAGATAGACGGCGACCGTTGCCCCGACTGCGGCGGCGAGCTGACAGATGTGCGCCGCTTCAACCTCATGTTCAAGACCTTCGTAGGCCCCGTCGAAGAGGAAGCTTCGGTCGCCTACCTGCGTCCCGAAACCGCACAGGGCATCTTCGTCAACTTCTTCAACGCGCAGCAGTCCATGCGCCGTAAGCTACCCTTTGGTATAGCCCAGCAGGGCAAGGCGTTCCGCAACGAGATCACCCCAGGCAACTTCATATTCCGCACCCGCGAGTTCGAGCAGATGGAGATGGAGTTCTTCGTCAGGCCCGGCACCGACGACCAATGGCACCAGGAATGGATAACCACCCGCCATAACTGGTTCCTCAAATACGGCGTTTCACCGGAGCGGCTTCGCCTGCGCACCCACGAGCAAGCAGAACTGGCCCACTACGCGAAGGCCACAACCGACATAGAATACAACTTCCCATGGGGCTGGGGCGAACTCGAAGGCATAGCCAACCGCGCCGATTTCGACCTGCGCCGCCACAGCGAGGCCAGCAACAAAGACCTCACCTACTTCGATGACGAAACAGGCGAGCACATCACTCCCTACGTCATCGAGCCTGCGGTAGGCGTTGACCGCTCGGCGCTAGTCTTCCTGCTCGATGCCTACGACGAGGAGCCGGACAAGGACGAGACTCGCGTCGTGCTCCGCTTCCACCCGGAGATCGCTCCAATCAAAGTAGCTGTCCTGCCCCTCTCCAAGAAGCTCGCCGACGAAGCCCGCAATGTGTACGCCCTGATACGTCCCCAATTTATGAGCCAGTATGACGACACAGGCTCCATCGGTAAGCGCTATCGCCGTCAGGACGAAATCGGTACGCCCCTATGCGTCACCGTAGACTTCGACACCCTGAACGACCACGCCGTCACAATCCGAGACCGCGACAACATGGATCAGGTGCGCGTACCCGTCGAAGAGTTGGTGGATAAGCTGCGGGAGGCGTTGAAACGTGAAACGTGAAACGTGAAACGTGAATTACGATAACCACGTTTCACGTTTCACGTTTCATTCGGAGGTGGCATGACCACAAACGCGACGGGCATAACCAACCTGCTTGGACGCAAGGTGCTCATTACTGCTGCCATAGCCGGGCTGGCGACCCTGCTCACTCTTGTGCTGAAAACTGCTGGGGCGGACAGCGTCATCGTCTTCATCGTCTCGGCGGTGGCGTTGGCGGGACTGGCGTCTTTGGTGGGCGATGGCACCGAACAGCTAGGTCATCGCATGGGCGCGGGCGCGACCGGCGTGCTGCAATCGGCGCTCGGCAACCTGCCCGAACTGTTCATCTCCATCTTTGCCTTGCAGCAGGGGCTGATCCTGGTAGTCCAAACCGCCCTGATCGGCTCGATCCTGGCGAACAGCCTTCTGGTGCTTGGGCTGGCTTTCTTCTTCGGCGGCCTCAAAAACGGCGTACAGAAATTCGGCACGACGCCCACGCGGATGGTCTCGATGCTGCTGTTGCTGGCTGTGGCCGCCCTGACCATCCCCACCCTCGCCACCGCGCCCGGCGCGCCCGATGCGGGCCACGCTCAAGACCTCAGTCTTGTCTGTTCAGTGATCCTGCTGTTAGTCTTCGCGGCCAGCATACCCTTCTCTCTAAAGGGAGGCCCTGGGGCCAGTTCTCTACCCGACGAGGAAGCTACCGGACCTCTCTGGCCCGTGCCCCTGGCGCTCGGACTGCTCGCGGTAGCAGGCGTGCTGGCCGCTCTCGTTTCCGACTGGTTCGTAGAGGCCCTGCGCCCCGCGATGAAAACGCTTGGCATCTCCGAAGCATTCGCGGGCCTGGTTATAGTAGCCATCGCGGGCAATGCGGTCGAAAACATGGTCGGCGTGCAGATGGCTATACGCAACAAAGTCGATCTTGCCATCAGTCTTATTCTGAACAGCAGCCTCCAGGTC
>JBBQIC010000208.1:0-7485 GCA_038324555.1 Chloroflexia bacterium | reverse complement strand
GAGCCTACTAACGCCGTGCTCGGCTTCACGCAGATGCTTATGGACACCCTGCGCAAAGAAGCTCCACAGTACGTGGTCATGACCTTCGACAAAGGCCGCACCTTCCGCCACGAGGCTTCCGCCGACTATAAGGCCACCCGCGCCTCGATGCCCGACGATCTGCGGGTCCAGATGAGCCGCGTGCGCCAGATAGTGGAGGCCATGGGTATCCCCATAGTCGAATTAGAAGGCTTCGAGGCCGACGACCTGATAGGAACCCTCTCCAAACAGGCCGAGGGGATGGGTCTCGACACATACATCCTGAGCGGCGATAACGACCAGCATCAGCTAGTATCCGACCATGTGCGCATGATTGCCCCAGGCGGCTACAGGCAGCGTTTCTCAGAGGCCAAGATATACGACCTGCCCGCAGTATACGAGCGATATGGCTTCGGCCCAGAGCTAGTGCCCGACTTCAAAGCCCTGGTAGGCGACAAGTCCGATAACATACCCAACGTCCCAGGCATAGGCGACAAGGGCGCGTCCTCGCTGCTGCAACAATACGGCAACCTCGAAGGCATACTGGAACATATTGACGAACTCAAGCCCAAGATAGCCCAGAGCCTGCGCGAACACGAACAGCAGGCCCGCGACAGCAAACACCTGGCGACTATAGTCCGCGACGCACCAGTGACACTCGACCTGGAGGAGAGCCGCGCCCTTGGCTTCGACCACTACCGGGTAATCGAACTCCTGCGCGAGCTAGAGTTCCGCAGGCTGCTCGACACTCTGGCTCAGGTAGAAGTAGCCCTGGGGGTCATCACCCCGCCCACCGCCACGACCCCCGAAGACACTCACACCCCACACCCCACACTCCACACCCCTACTCCCACCCACCAGATACCCCTGTTCGGCGATGGCGACAACCCCACGAGCGCAACAGCCGCCCCCACCACCGCACAAGACCAGCGTCGCTCAACAGCCGCCGCGCTCCTATCCGCCGAGGACCGCAAGCAGGCAGGCATTCCAGAGCGAGTGAACATCGTCAAGACCGAAAAAGAGCTAAATGCCCTTGTATCACTGCTCCGCGAGAACGGGCGCTTCACCATAGACGTTGAATCCACGTCCACAAACGAACTGGACGCCGAGCTGGTGGGTATATCAATCGCCCCCCCGTCCCCAGACGGCAACGTACAGGCTGCATACTATATACCCATAGGCCATCTTGACGTGCCCGAAGAAGGCGTACCCACTCCAAGCAAAGGCCAATTCCCCCTCGATGCAGTTTGCAAGATACTTGGCCCACTGTTGGCCGACGCGTCAGTACTGAAAGACGCACATAACGCCAAGTATGACATAATGGTGCTGAAGAGGGCAAGTATGCCAGTCGAAGGTCTCGGCTGTGACACCATGATCGCCGCTTATCTCGTTGGCGAGACCAGCACCGGCCTCAAAGACCTTGCTTTCACCAAACTAGGCATCCAAATGGTGCCCATCGAAGAGCTAATCGGCAAGCGAGGTAAAAAGCAGCTAACGATGGACTACGTGCCCATCGAAATGGTCGCCCCTTATGCCGCCGCCGACGTAGCCGTCACCGAGGCTCTCAGGCACGAATTCACCGCGCCGCTCAAAAACGCAGAACTGTGGAAGCTCTTCACCGAGGTGGAGATGCCCCTCGTATCTGTGCTCGTTGAGATGGAGCTGACGGGCGTGGCTCTCAACATCCCCTGGCTGCAACAGCTCTCAACTATCATGCACCAGAAGATGAACGAACTTCAAGGCAAGATTTACGAGGAGGCCAAGCACCCCTTCAACATCAACTCCTCGCAGCAGCTAGGACAGGTGCTATTTGAGGAACTGGGTCTGCCCGGCAGAAAGCGCACCCAGACCGGATACTCCACCGACCGCGACGTGCTCGACAGCCTGCGCGGCCTGCACCCCATCATAGACGACATCATAGAGTACCGCTCGCTAGTCAAGCTAAAGAACACCTATATCGACTCCCTGCCCCTCCTGGTACGCACAGACACGGGCCGCGTCCACACGTCGTTCAACCAATCGGTGGCCGCTACCGGACGTTTGTCGTCCAGCCAGCCCAACCTGCAAAACGTGCCCATACGCACCGAGCTAGGCCGCGACGTGCGCAAAGCGTTCATCGCCGACAATTCCAGCCCGCACAAGCTCTTTGACGAAGAAAGCTTGCTGCTTGCCGCCGACTACTCTCAAATAGAGTTGCGCCTGCTGGCAGACATGGCCCAGGAAGAGCGCCTGATCTCCGCCTTTGAAGCGGGACAGGACATCCACGCCGCCACCGCAGCCGAAGTCATGGGCGTGCCCCTCGATCAGGTGGACCCCGACTCCCGCAGGCTCGCCAAGACCATCAACTTCGGCGTGCTCTACGGCATGGGCAGCTATGGCCTGGCCCGCGACTCCAACCTGACCCACCAGGAAGCCGCCAAGTTCATCGAGCTATATTGGTCGCGCTATCCCGCCGTGCGCCGCTACATGGACCAGACCCTACAGGAAGGCCGCCAACTCGGCTACGTGAGGACCTTGCTCGGTCGCAGGCGCTACATGCCCGAATTGCAGTCCCGCAACACGGGCCTACGCCAGCAGGCCGAGCGCATGGCTATCAACGCCCCCGTACAAGGTACAGCCGCCGACATTATCAAGATCGCCATGAACAGGCTCCACGACGAAATGAAGCGCCGCAACCTCAAGAGCAAGATGCTACTACAGGTCCACGACGAACTGCTGTTCGAGGTTCCGCGCTCCGAACTGGAAACCATGGCCAACATTGTCTGCGAAATCATGGAAGGAGCTATGCAACTGACCGTTCCCCTCAAGGTAGAGGTCAAAGCCGGAGCTAACTGGGGTGAGATGCAAGCGATGGGGTGATGGAATCTCAACGGACGCTTATTGGCTTATGCTATTTCGTGGCATGGATTTCGCTCTGTATATACGGTAGAACCATCTAGAAAAGAGAGGTCAGAGATGTGGAGACGCTATTTGGAGATGACGGCTTTGCTGTTCGCGGTGGGTTGCCTGCTGCTGTTTGTACGTGACGTGTATTCTGAGGATACCGCCTTGGGTGCTGCGACTGCCACCCCTACGTCCGGCTGTGAGCCTGAGTGGTCGGTGGTGTCAAGTCCTAACGTGCCGGGCGCGAACTACCTCAATGGAGTAGCCGTAGTGTCGGCCAACGATGTGTGGGCTGTGGGGGATTATATAAACGGCAGCTTCATAAACCAGACGCTAATGGAGCACTGGAACGGCACAGCCTGGTCTGTGGTCCCTAGCCCTAACCGCACGCGTTATAACTATTTGAATGGAGTATCAGTGGTGTCGGCCAACGATGTGTGGGCCGTGGGTTATTATAGCGGCCCTAGCGTAGACCAGACGCTAGTGGAGCACTGGAACGGCACGTCTTGGTCGGTAGTTCCAAGCCCTAACGTTCCCTGGGGCGATAACGAACTTTGGGGAGTATCAGTGGTGTCGGCTAACGACGTGTGGGCTGTGGGGAATTACGACAACGGCAGCGCATTCCAAACGCTAATCGAGCACTGGGATGGCATAGCCTGGTCCGTGGTCCCAAGCCCCAACGTCGGCACTGGCCATAACCGCTTGAATGGAGTAACGGCGGTATCGGCCAACGATGTGTGGGCTGTCGGAACAAATGGCTACACACTGATAGAGCACTGGGATGGCATAGCCTGGTCGGTGGTGCCAAGTCCCAGCCCAAACAGCCTAAACATCCTCAATGGAGTAACGGCGGTATCGGCCAACGATGTGTGGGCTGTGGGCTATTGCGTCCTCGGCGGTCCATCATACCAGACGCTAATGGAGCATTGGAACGGCACATCTTGGTCAGTGGTCCCAAGCCCCAGCCCAGGCACGCGTTATAACTACCTGAATGGAGTAGCGGCAGTGTCATCCAACGACGTGTGGGCTGTGGGCTATTACGTAAACGGCAGTTTCCCTGACTACGAGACGCTAGTGGAGCATTGGAACGGCACATCTTGGTCAGTGATTCCTAGCCCCGACCCAGGCACGGGCTATAACTACCTGAATGGAATAGCGGCGGTGTCGGCCAACGATGTATGGGCTGTGGGTTATTACAACAATAGCAGCAATACAGCCCAGACGCTGGTGGAGCTCTACACCTCTCCATGCGCCACGTCCACAAGCATCATCAACGGGCACCTAACCTGGCAAGGCATCAGCCAGCCTGACATAACCAACACCTACGTCACAGGCACTCTTGCCCTGTGCAACGCTACAACCCCAGTAACTTACACCTTCACTACCGACAGCAGTGGTAACTTCACCATAACCACTAACCTGCCCGACGGCACCTACCATTGGCTGACGAAGGGAGGCAGGCACGTCTCCAGTAGTTCTCCCACTGATGGCGCTCGCCTGTTCATCAGTGGAGGACACGCTACCCAGGAGTTCGGCACACAGAGGGGCGGAGATACCAATAGCGACAACTTAGCCAACGCTATTGATTTCAACACCCTCAAGACCCAATTCGCTCTCTCCGCCGGGCAGTACTCGGCGGACTTCGACTATACGGGGATAGTGACAGCCCTGGATTTCAACATGCTGAAGCGCGATTTCAATACACCACAACACAATCTACTTTGCCCATAGCACAATAATAAACAAGAGCCACCTCCGACCTCACAGAACTGGGGTGGCTCTTGTTTAGCATCCATGCCGTCTGTTATAAATGTACGAGTCTGTCATAGGAGCGGCTCCCCCTGCCTGCCATCACGAGTACACCGCGCAGTCCGGGACACGCGGCCAGGCCGGGCGCGGGACCTCCCCCATGTATGAGCGATTATAAGACCAGGAAATAGGGAGTAATTTAGTGTCAGAAAACAACCCAACACTCGACACCTTCTACGAAAACTGGAAGCTCTACCAGGATGAACTTGCGAAAGCCATATTCCCGCTAACGGACGAGCAATTAGTTCTGCGCGCCGCGCCCCAACTCCGCTCCGTCGGCCAAATAGCGGCGCATATCATAGCCACGCGCATTAACTGGTTCATGGACGACTTGGGCGAGGACGTTGGGGACCTGGCCCCGCTCGACGACTGGGACGCGCTCAACGCCCCTCCGCGAACGGCGGCGGAATTGCTGCAAGGCCTCAATGCAAGCTGGCAAATGATGGCGAACGCACTTGCTCGTTGGAGCGACACCGACATGCAGCAGGTCATAAGCCGTGAACACAACGGACAGGTACACCAATTCTCAAGAAGCTGGGTCATCTGGCACCTAATTGAGCACGACCTCCACCACGGCGGCGAACTATCCCTGACCCTTGGCACGCATAGCATACAAGCGCCCGATATCTAAAACAGTAGTCAGTGGTCAGAATGAGTTTTCAAAATACTGACTACTGACTACTGACTACTGACTACTGACTACTGACTACTGACCAATGCCTACCAAAAAGGTATCGAGGTCCGGTACCGGCACACGAATGCCGCGCCCCGTCGCTCGCGGCCTCTTACACATGAGGCGCGCAGGACGGCGGGTGCATCTGCCGCCTATGCCCGACCTGCCTTCTCAGTTCAACCGTGTGAAGCGCGTCGTCAGCCTTTCCAGAAATCCCAACCTGGAGGGCATAACCCCCGAAGCCGCGCTGCACTCCCGCCGCAACTTTCGCCTCGGCGTGACGAACGGCGTGGTGTTGACCCTCGTAGACGGCCTTATTTCGCCTGGCATCGTGCTTGCCCTCTTCATCAACCGTCTCGGAGGATCGAACCTTCTCGTAGGCTTGTTGCCAGCGATAGCCTCTGCCGGGTGGTTCCTTCCGCAGATATTTATCGCTCCGCGCATTCAGGGCCTACCTTACGTCATGTTCTGGTACAGGCGCACGGCTGTATCGCGTGTAACTTGTATGCTCCTGCTGACCCTGGCTACTATCACGCTCGGAGCCACCCCTGCGCTGCTTCTGCTCGCCTTCTTCGTCCTCTACACCATCTTCGCCCTATCAGGAGGCATTTCGGGACTACCGTGGCTCGAAATGGTCAGCAAAATGATACCTCCAAGGAGGCGCGGCACCTTCTTCAGCCTTCGCAGCTTCTGGGGCAGCGTGCTCGCCGTGCTCGCGTCGGGCTTGCTGGCCGCTTTCCTATCCGAAAAGCTTACCGGCCTCAAGTTTCCACTAAACTTTGCCGCACTCTTCGCCGTAGTCACGATACTGGTCGCCATCGGCTACGGCTCCTGGATGGTCACCCGCGAACCCAAAGCCGCCATAGCCGCCCCGCCTATCACCCTGCGCGCCCTCCTGAAACGAGGCGTCGAATTGGTGCGCACCGAGCGAGAATACCGCGCCTTTATGGTCGTGCGCATACTCTTATCCCTAGCCAGCGTCGCGGACCCATTCTACGCCGTCTTCGCCAAAGTGGTCCTGGGCGCGCCCGTAGAGATCGTTGGCCTCTACGTAGCCGCCTCGTCAGGGGCAGCCCTGGCCTCTAACTTTCTATGGGGTCCGCTCGGCAACCGCGCCAGCAACCGCACGCTAATGGCCTCTACGGTCGTATCCGTAGCACTCGTCCCAATATCCGCCCTGATCATCCCAACGTTTGACGCCGTAGCTCCCCACGCCGTAGTAAACACCGCCTTCGCCCTGGTCTTCGTCTTCGCGGGCCTGGCCGCAGGCTCCGCCCGCATCCTCAACAACAACATGCTTCTAACCATAGCCCCCGCCGCCGAACGAGCTACCTACATAGGCTTCCTGAATACCGTCCTGGGCCTCGTGATCCTGGTCCCCCCTCTAGGCGGCGCGCTCGTGGACATAGTAGGCTTCACCGCCCTATTCGTGCTATCCTTACTACTGGCAGCAGCAGCCATGATAGCAACCACAAGAATGGGCGTGAAACGTGACTAACCTGAGCAACATTGCACGCATCGCAAAGCCGCTAAAAGGCACTATATGATTGACAGATCAGGCTCTATGACCTGGTTTGAGGGCAACGGCGGTCCGTTATTGCTACTTAGCCACGAATACATGAGGTACTGGGAGGGCATAAGACCCCCAACAGATAGAAATATTAGAGCGAACTTCCGGTGGGGTTATCCGAACGCACCTGCCACCGATTACGATAGAGCATGTGATGTCAACGATTGGCTAGGTCTAATTGAGATAGATAAGGGCAAAGGCCTCGTCCTTGGAGATGAGCCATTGAGGACAACCTGGAAACCTATCGAGACTGGCGAAGCAGTAGGAATGTTGATTCGCTGGTTATATGCTGAAAATGAAGAAGAGGTGCTGGAGGCACTTCGTCGGGTGCCCCATAGCATATGGGAAGCCACAGGTCTCATGTTCATTGTCGGTACAGAGCCTTTGTATTTGTTTGATGCAGCCTGTCCAGGCAAAGAGTTAACTGATGACGAACGTCTCATTGTTAACGTCAATCCAGGCTCCTATGCAGTTGACACTGCGTCCTATGAACCAGATGATAAAACGGCTCTAATTTTACATCGCTTTGTGC
>JBBQIC010000207.1:0-7528 GCA_038324555.1 Chloroflexia bacterium | reverse complement strand
TTGTATTCTCCGAAGAGCGTAGAAATGATGGAGGCTGAGAGCAGAGCGAGTACGGGCCACAGCAATGGCAGGCGCAGCAGGCGTTGCCTGGCGGCAGGGTCAACCAGCATCTTGAGCGTCCATATAGCCGCGAGCGCCAGTAGAATAACTTCGAGGTTGGTGAACGTAGCGTTGAAGAAACGGCCTATGGGTGGATAGCCCGCCTCAAATGGGCTGAACGCAATCACCAGGAGGAGCGTGACATAGAGCGCCGTCCCCGTCCATACCGATAGCTGAAATGCGGCTGTAATGGGTAAGGGCGCATCGGGTAGGGGCGCAGGGGATTTCGCTTCGCTCCATTGCGCCCCTACGGACGTTGGGGTCGCATTCGGCGATGCAGGGTCAGGCCCCCGCGTCGTGCCTTCGAGGGTGCTGCTCAAAGGGAACCTTCCACGCCGCGCTCCGGCAGGGCCTCAATTACGTTTGGAGCAGACGAAATCCTCATGTTGCGCATCACAGCCATCGCGCAAAGGACCAGCAGCACAACCTCAGTCGCAACTGTCGCCCAGGCCGCGCCATGTATACCAAACTGGGGTATCAAGGCCAGGTTCGCCAGCACATTCACAAACAGGGCTACCAGCGTGAAATAAGCGAAGAGGCGCGGCTTGTTCATAGCGATGAGCGCATGGGTCAACAGATAGTTCAAGTACATGGGAAGACAAGCGAGCGCCAACACTTGCAACACGGCAGCAGACGGGCCGTATTGCCCGCCGTAGAGTAGTTGCAGGACAGGACCTGCGAAAACAATCATCCCCAGACTCACGCTCACTCCCAGCACTAAAAGTATTCTCATGTTTTGGCCCAACAGTTGCCGCATGGCCCTAGCCGATCCCTGATCCCTATTCCGTTGCGCCGCCTGTGCTATGAGCGGGAAAGTGGCCGCCAGCAGCACGCCCGGCAGCACCTGGCTCGGCTCGAAGAGCTTGTAGGCTACGTTGTAGAGACCAAGCGCCTCACTCGCCTGTCGCGGTCCGAGTATAGGAGGTATCAAAAGATTATCAACCCTGAACGATATTATACTGAAAACTACGCCAATGCCAATGGCGGTTGGTTGCCCCAGCACCCGACGCCAGTAGAGCCAATCGGGTCGCCACCAGGGGCGCACGTATCCAACCAACCGAGTATAGCCAAACGTAATGGCGGTCAGCATTGCGAGATTGCCCGCGACCGCCAAACCCAGTACCCCTGCGCCAGCAATTATCAGGCCAACGCCCAGGAGAAGATTGACAACACGTCCAAGCACAGTAGCCATCGCCTCAAGCTGGAGTCTGCGCAGCGCCCTGAAGCAATATGACAGGTATTCCAGCATAGTCCCAAGGACCGCCGACACGCCCACCAGCAAGAGCGCGCCTTTGTTGCCCACCGGCTCGATGAGCACCAACCCCGACATGAGCGCGAGCGCGACCACAGCCAGGACCGCCTTGATGGACAGTCCACCACCTACCAGCCGCGCGGCAGCCGCCTCGTCCGTGAAATAGGGAGACGTGGTTGCGCCGGGTATCACCAGCCTGGCAAGCTCGCGCTGCACGAAGAGTTGGAGGCCGAAGTCGGCTACCTGGGCAAGCATCAACCCCACGCTGAGGGCAAACGTAAAATCACCGAAATCTGCCCTGCCGAGGCTGCGCGCGGCCACCCAAAGGAGAGCGTACTGGAGCGCGCGGCCCAGCAGGTCGGACCCCAGCTTCCAGAACGCTCCTTTGCCTAGTGCTGCCCTCATTCGGTGATATTCCTCTGTGCTAGGGTGAGGGAATAGGGTGAGGGAGTAGTTCTTATTCCTACTCCCTCATCCTATTCCCTCACCCTACTAGCGACCCACACCTCGCCCCCAGGCGACGGCTTGGCCTTCGGAGTTGACCCTGGCGCGTTCATCACTCGGATTGAGCGTAGAGCGCCGTCCTGAAGCATTTCATCTATTGTGCGTTGGGTTATTGACGGGTCCCAGCCAAAGAGGCGTGAGAACGCGGTTGGCGGAGCGGCCTGGGAGGTTTGCAGGTAGCGGGTAATCAGGTGGCGCATGGCTTTGCGGCTGTTGTATTCCCGCGCTTGCTCTCCCAGGTTGGGCGCCCAGCGTAGGAGTAGGTCGTAGACGTAGCAGTACTTCCAGCGATTGGCGTCCGACGTGCCCGCTTTAACTATCTTCAAGTCGGCCTGTAGCTCGGATATGGCGCGCTCGAAACGGCGGGCGTTGTCGCCGCCACCCGTCATGCCGGTGGCTTTGCGCATCGTGCTTGTGGGGAGCGGGCCTTCTTTCAGCAGGAGTTCGTAGATGGTGCGAGACTCGTTGCTCATCAGGCCGTCGGCGTAGGCTTCCAGGTAGTCGTCCAGTTCGCCGTAGTTCGACGAGAGCGCGTACACGGCTGGCAGGTCGTTGAGCGATATGAAGGCTGGTTTGCCCTTGATTATCTTGCCATACCAGGCTTCCTTGTGGCTGGGAATGTCGTCTTTCCAACCCCATGTTTTGTGGAGCGCCCAATCATGGTGATGCTTGGGTATGCCACGCGCCTCGCCGTTGATGGCGCTCCACAGGTCAGGCATGGCGAGCCTGTCGCCTGGGAAGAGTAGGGCGATGCCAACATCGTTGATGAACTGCACTGCCTCGCGCCGCGTCTTGATCTTGAGGTCAGAGCGCAGGCGGTAAGGGGCTATGCGGGCTTCTATGACCTCCACGTGGTTGATAACGGGTATGTCGACTGCTTCAGCTATCATTCTGTGTCCATTTCTAGTTCGCCTCTGAGCCAGGCGTGGTACTTTTGCTGCGTTCCCTTCCCCTGGTATTCGGCCCAGGTCAGGATGTCGCGGTAATCTCTCTTGGCATAGCCAATGTGTGTCAGCAGAGTGTCCCGATCACCTTTGCTCAGTCTGAGGATAGCAAGCTGGACTCGGTCTCGCTCTCTTTCGTAGGGTTTAACGCCATATTGGTTGAGGAGCGCGAGTATCTCAGTCGGGTCGTCGTTGGGGAAAAGCTCTTTGACTTTGGTGAGCACTAATTCTCTGGTAGGTTCAACCAGCATCATTGTATCTCTCGCATATCGGTCGCAACCGCTTGCCGGGCGATTCGCCGCCTGGCCTGTGAGCGTTGCAGCAGTGGACCTAGCTCGGCCAGAAGCATCCCGCTAAGGATGAGCGCGGCCCCTGAAATGGCGATTGGCCCAAGGACGTCGTGTTGGAGCCACACCGCGAAAATGGCCGCGAAGACCGGCTCTAAGATGAAGATGAGAGCGGTGTGTACCGCTGTTGTGAAGCGCTGCACGCTCACCTGTATGACTATCGCCATGGCGGTGGCAGTTATGCCCAGGAAGGCGGCAGCGCCCCATATTTCGGCGGGTATGCCTGCGACGGGCCGCTCGAACAGCAAGGCGCTCGCGGCATTCAACAGCCCGGCTACGGTTATCTGCACCAGAGCCAGGCGCAGAGGGTCGGCCCAAGTTGCTACGCGGGCTATAAGCAGAATTTGTATAGCGAAGGCAATCGCGCAGCCGAAAACCAGCGCGTCGCCCAGGTTGAGCCTGATGTCTCCTCCATCGAGGCGCAAACTGAGCAGCGCCAGGCCAACGGTGGCGAGAGCCACGCCTAGCAAGGCCCAGCGGTGAGGACGGTGCTTGAGGACAACCAACCCAAACACAGGCACAAGCACGACCGACAGGCCGGTAATGAAGCCGCCATTGCTGGCGGTGGTCCCCTGCAAGCCAATCGTCTGCAACGCATAACCCGCCCACAAAGCGACCCCAATAAGCGCGCCCCATCGCACCTCACGCCACGACAGCCCGCGCCATCTGCCCATGACCAGGGCAAGCACAGCCAAAGAGAGCGCGCCCAACCCGAAGCGCACCGCCAGGAAGAGCATAGGCGACACCTGCTCGAGCACATCCTTCACCATCACGAACGTACCGCCCCAAACGAGGGTTACCAGGGCGAGGGCGCTGTCGGCGAGGAGTTGCTTCTTGAGGGGTGTTGGGCGGGTGGGCATATGGGAATTATACCTGATGGGGTACGGAAGTATCAGAGTGCCCCATATGGAGCCGTCTGTTAAAGGGCAACCCGCCATGACGCCGCTGAGGTATATAGGGCACATCTGATACCAATGATACCAAGGAGTATATAATAGGGAAAACTGTAACAGTAGGAGGGTGTATGATCCATAACCTTAAGGAATTGAGGCGCATGCCATTAACGAGGCTTATCGAGTTACACGATGAGAAGGCCGAATCATCTACGGGCAATGTAAACTACTACCTCAACGAGATAGCCCGGCGAGATCAGGCGCGAGCCACAAACGCTATTATCTTCCTTACGGTCGTACTGATACTCTTAACTGGGGTGCTCGTGTGGCTCACATATCTATTGTGGGCAAAGGGTGGGTAGTGGAAGATACGATGATGCTGTATGAGTTCAGCCGCAAAATTAGGTACACGATCAAGTAATTTTGCGCATCCACAAGGTCGCCCGGATGGTGTATGATTGGGACCAAATCTAGAGAGGAGGGCGATATGGCACGTAAACCTAAATCTGAGCAATTACTAACCCAACAGCCGATCCCGCAGGTCTTCTGCCCAAATTGCCGGGGTGGTAATCCGCCAACCGCTACCACCTGTCAATGGTGCGACCACCTACTAGCTGCGTCAATAGCAGGAAGCACTACGCTACCACCCAAGAAAGCCCAGACTAGCCTCATAAGCACGCTCAGGCGCTTCCCCTGGTGGGTCTATATAATCCTGTTCCTTTGCGTATGCGGGGGTCTCGGTTCGCTAACACAGGGGCCAAAGGAGGCAACCACAGGCCCGACGGCCTCTACAGCCGACTCGCCAACCGCTGCCCTACAGACTGCTAAGGCAGGGGCGACCCTTACTCTATCTAACGCGACGCCCAAGACGGGAACAGCCCTTGCGACTACTACGGCTCTTATAGCCCAGAAGGAAGCTACAGCCCAGGGCGACTTAGGTAAGACGGGACTACCAACCCATACTTCCAACGTTGTCCTTGACGTATCTTCCATTTTGGGCAAGCCACGAACAGACGTAGAGACGATGTTGGGCGTCTCCCATAAGGTCACACTTAGCAAATCAGCCGATGTCCTTTACGATCCCAACCCCAATTTCACGGGAACGGCTCTCGAATATAAAGCGGGGGACTACAACATCCTGATATTCCTAGATGACGCGGAAGTAGCGCGAGGCGTGGTGGCCGAAGACAGCGCGTTTTTCGGTGCAAACCACTACAAGGCCGACGGATCTGACGCATTCCTCTCCCTATTCGGCCTCAAGAAGCCACAGGAGAAGGCCGAGGGTTACTCTGATCAGAAGTGGGCACATACCTCCGATGGCCTTTATATATATCTTCGTTCGGTGCGGGGTAGCGCAGAATTGAGGAGCCTGCACGTGTGGCAGGTAGACCAAATAGGAGGGGCATCTGGCGCTACGGAGTCACAGGGCACACCGACAGAGAGGGTTTCCCCAGCACCAGCACAGGAAGGTAATTATATCGCCTCCGCCTCCGTAGATAAACCTAGTCCTATTACCCCAAACAGCATGGTGAGGGTAACGGGCAAGCTGCTAAAGGATGGCAAGCCCGTGGCAGGAGCAATTATGAACTTGACTGCTCACTACGTCAGCAAGGACACAGATTACAATGGGGCAAAGACGAAAGGGGATGGTACAGCGGGGCAGACCTTTAGCATCGGCAGAGCTGCCGATGGGCATGAGGTAACAGTAGACGTAGTGTTTCTGGTAGATGGGCAGACAATAGCCAGCACTTCTACGGCCTTCACACCCCATAAGTAGACCCTAATTCTTATACGCCCACGCTCGTAGTTAAACCTCGTCTAAGACAAATAGAACGGCACAGAAGAGACCTTATACTCTGAGTTCTGACATTTACACCCATTGCGACCCTTCGCCCCAAAGTGTAAACTGTACTTGAAACGTGAAGGAATATCGAGGAACAACAATGGCTACCAACTTGCAACTCCCCACAATGCAGATGCTACTGGCTGGCGAACCCACTGAGATAGACCTCGACGCGCTACAAGGATCGTGGAGCGAGGATCAGTATCTCCGCCTGACGCAGCAAACAAACCGCCTCATCGAGTTCACCGATGGGGTGATAGAGGTATTGCCGATGCCCACCCGCAAACATCAGGCCATCTCCCAGTTGCTGTTCCTGGCCTTTCTGTCCTTTCTCCAACCGCGCGGCGGAAGAATCTTCTATTCGCCCCTCCGCCTCCAAGTCCGCCATCGCAAGTTCCGCGAACCCGACCTCCTCGCCCTGCTCGACGTTCACGACCCCCGCAATCAAAACGATTATTGGCTGGGAGCGGATTTGGTAGTGGAGGTTGTCAGCCCCGACGACCCTGCACGAGATACACAGGTAAAGCGAGGCGACTATGCAGAGGCCGGTATCCCTGAATACTGGATCGTTAACCCTATAAACAACACTGTCACCGTCCTAAAGCTAAATGGTTCTGAATATATAGAGCACGGAGTATTTGGGCGCGGTGAGCAGGCAACCTCTGCGCTGTTGGCGGATTTCTCGGTGGCAGTGGATGAGGCGCTTGATGCCGAATAAATGTTCAACTGATTGAGTGCCGTCTTCTCTCGCAGTTTCCACAACGGAAGGTTAATGTTCAGACTTGGGGTGAAGAAAAGCGGTAGGGGCAGGTCTCCGTGCCTGCCCTCTAACCTTACCACCCAGACATCCGGGTACGCGAACAGGGCGCGATAAATCACGCCCCTCGTATATTATAGAAGGGATAGATTTGAATCGAATCGAATCGAATCTAGACGGTAGTTGCTAGGGAGGTGGTGAGGTCGTCACGCCCCTACGGCTGGGTCGTAGGGGCGTGATTTATCGCGCCCTCTCTCCTTATCGATGGCTTGGTTTGCATAGCCAATGTCAACTTTGACACAACCCTGACAATAAGGTGGTGTGGTATGGACAAAGGATCCTAATCCTTTACCAGGTGTACCCGACAATGAGCCAAACCTCTATCTACCCTTCCAACTTGAATTAGCGCCAATCTCTCAGAGCCTGTTTAAGACCTGTAGGGGCACTGCTTGCCGCGCCCTGTTTGGACCGACAAATATGCTAGTACAGATTCAAGAGAGGTGTTAGGGAAAGGGTAGGGGCGACCCTATGTGGTCGCCCTGGTGGGAAAGATGCCCCAGCGAGAGGGCGACCACATAGGGTCGCCCCTACCCTTTCCCTAACAGGTTCCCTGTTCTTGCACTAGGTAACCAAGCTTGTCTAAGCCTGCTCAGAACACCCTAGCAGGGCGCGGCAAGCAGCGCCCCTACAGTTCTTAAACAGGCTCTTAGCTCGACTTTGTACAATTTTGCGCCATAACAGATTCCAGGCACACGCTCACGCACGAGAGTTTTTCAACACTTATCAAACATCACGTTCAGAGGCGGATGTTTATAAAGTCCCAGGCGTGAGCGCGAGGCGATTGTAGCTCATGCACAACCCCGATTGTAAAATTGTACAAAGTCGAGCT
>JBBQIC010000206.1:0-7564 GCA_038324555.1 Chloroflexia bacterium | reverse complement strand
ATCGCGCAGGTCAGCATCCTCCGCGTCGGCGATATATTGAATAATGTTCGGCCCTGCGCCCCTGTGCCCACCAGGGTGGCAGACTGCGCAATAGCGCATAAATATTGCCTCGCCACCCGACGCGGGACTGAGGACAGGCGCTGTGCTTGCTGTTGGGGACACCGCCGTTGAAGTGGCATTGTCACAGGCGGCAAGTATGGCAGGCACAGCCAACGCCGAAAGTAGGAACAGGACCGGTAAAACAGCTTTCGAGAGCAAAGGTTTGAGATTAGGCATGTACGTCTTGGTCTCACTTGGCATATTTACTCAGTTTGCCTGGTTCTATCCATTTCTTCGATAAATGCTGCACATGTTCTTCAATCGCAACGTCGCGCAGTTCCTTGAAATCTTCCGGGCGCTTACGGGGCGTAACTGCTCCAAAAGTTGCCTCCAAGCTCATCTTGGTTGGCTGCAACTCTACCCTTCCGTCCATGACTCGAAATACAATCTTGTCGTGCGGTTCGACACCCAGAAAGCGTCGAATTTCCGCCGGCACGGTAACCTGCCCCTTAGTTGTAATAGTTCTGATATGCTCCTGTACCTCTTTCATAGTAATACCTCTTTATTTATGCATTACTTTATCGCTATAGTAATACTACTCTAACCCTTAACGTTCGTCAATACAAATGCTCTTTTCCCAGGAGATTATTACTATACTGCAATTATCGGCGTCAAGAAGCTAACTTCGCCAGGCGCTAACTCGTTATGCTTTATAGGACGGCCTGATGAGTGCGCCCCTTATCACTCCGTCTCAGCCCCGTGCGAAAGCACGGGCGTCCTTATAACGGACGCTCCGGGCAGTAGTCTGCTCCGGGAACCTGGCCATTAGTTTGGCCTGGCCTACCGGAGCAGAATTCTTTAAAGCCACATCTGCGAAGCAGTTTTTGGCTCTTTTGGCGGAAAAGAATCTTCGTCGTCAGGCGCTGATGCGTTGCACGCCGATGCCTAGCGTGGCGGACCCCACTTTCTCTTCTTGGGTGTAAACGCCCTCCGGTATCTCGTCCTCCACTAGCTCCTTAGATAGCGTTTCGCTGCGGATATATTCAGCAAATCCAGCCAGCGCCCCACGCACCAACCCCTCGTCTTCGGGTTTGCCGCCTACTTTCAGGTCGAAGTAAGTCACTATACGGTCGCTGATGTCGAAGCCTGCGACTTTGCGCATGTCATTTATAGTGCGCACCAGGTCGCGGGCCAAACCCTCTTGCAGTAATCCCTCATCCAACTCCGTGTCCAGGGCGACCACCAGCCCACCCTCCTGAGCCACCGCAAAACCCTCTTTCTCTTTCGTTTCCACGAGTATCTCGCTGGGCAGCAACTCAATAGGATCTTCCTCGCCGTTCAAGTGTACCTTCACGGGCTGTTCCGCCTCGACTTGTGCGGCTATAGCAGAGGGTTCGGCGGCTGATAGCACGGCGCGTATAGCGCCCAGGCGCTGTCCATACTTCGGCCCCAGCAATGGCAAGTTGGGCTTGATGACGTAATGTATAAGGTCGCCAACGTCCGAAGTTATCTCCATGCTTTTTACATTGAGTTCGCTCAGTATCTGGCTCTCCACGCGGCGCAAGGCTGCTTCGTCCTGCTTGGATGAGGCGCGCACCAGTATCTTTCGCAATGGCTGGCGCACCTTCAATCCAAACTTGTTGCGCGCCGAACGTCCCAGGCTAACCACCTGCTGCGTCAGCGCCGTATCAGCCAACAACTGCCGGTCCACCAACGCCTCGTTCACTTCGGGGAATGGGCAGTGGTGGACGGACGCAGGGTGAGGGAGTAGGGTGAGGGAGTTGTTTTCTATTCCCTCATCCCTCGCCCTACTCCCTACAAGGTTCTGATACATCTCCTCCGCCAAAAAGGGCATTATGGGCGCTATTAGCTGCGTCAACGTCACAAGCACCTCGTACAACGTAGAGTACGCCGCCAGTTTGTCTGCGTCCGACTCGCTCTTCCAGAACCTGCGCCTCGATAGACGCACGTACCAGTTGGACAGGTCGTCCACGAAGGCGTCAACATACCGAGTGACGGCGGCAGCATCATAAACGTCCAACTTTGCGCGCACCAGCCCGATTAGCTCGTTCAAGCGCGCCAATATCCACCTGTCTAGGTCGCTTCGCTCCTGACGATGGACGATGGACGATGGACGGCCACTGCTATCGTCCATCGTCCATCGTCCATCGTCCGCCGAAGGCGTCCACCCGTCCAGGTTGGCGTACATTACAAAGAAGCTGTAGGTGTTCCACAGCGTGAGGAGATTGCGCTTGGCTTCGTCACCGAGGCCGTAGCCGAAGTTCATGTTCTGCGTAGTGTTCGCCCCGGCATACATCCAACGCATAACGTCCGCGCCCATCTTCTCGGCGGCGTCGTCGAACCATATGGCGTTGCCCCACGACTTGTGCATGGGACGCCCCTTCTCGTCATGCACTTTCTCGTAGGTCACGACCATCTTATAAGCCGAAGTATCTTCAAGTGTCACCGACATGAAAAGCACCGAATAGAACCACAGCCTGATCTGTTCCCGCATCTCCGAGACGAGGTCCGCAGGGAACCATTTCTCCCAATATTCGTGGTCCAAAGTCTCAGGTCCAAAGTCCAAAGTCTGGCTCAAGTGACTTTGGACTTTGGACTTTGGACTTTGGACTTTGGACTTTGGACTTTGGACTCGATTGAGGTAGCCAAGCGTCGAAAATGGCACGATTCCCGCGTCCAACCAGGCGTCGCCGACTTCCGGTATGCGCGATACCACGTCGCCACACTTGGGACACTTTATTTTCACTTCGTCCACCCAGGGCCTGTGTAACTCCGGCAGGCTGTCAACAACCTCAGGGTTCACTGCAAGTTCGCGCAGGTGCGCCCTGGAGCGCGCTACCGTCACTTCTCCGCACTTGTCGCACGGGTAGAAAGGCAGCGCCAGGCCCCAATAACGCTTGCGGGAGATATTCCAATCGCCCATGTTATCGAGCCAATTCTCCATACGCTTACCGGCGTATGCGGGAACCCACTCCACCTCGCGGGCGGCGCGTATCATGCGCGGACGTATCTCCTCCGCGCTGATGTACCACTCGTTAGCCACGCGGAACACGAGGTCTGTGCCACAGCGCCAGCAGACGGGATAGCGGTGCGTATAGTCCATCAGCCGATAGAGCAGGCCCTTCTCTTTCAGCGACTCGAACACCATCGGAGCCACTTCGGTGACGTGACGGCCCGCGAACTCGCCGTATTTGGCGGTATAATTGCCGTTCTCGTCAATCGGCACCAACACGCTCAGGCCGTTTACTTTGCTCAACTCAAAGTCTTCCACCCCAGCGCCGGGGGCGATATGAACGATGCCCGTGCCCTCTTCTTCGCCCACTGCCTCCCAGGGTATGACTTTGTGCTCGACGTTGCTTTCAGCTTCTAATTCGTCAAACGGCCCTCTATAGGTCAGACCGACAAGTTCAGAGCCTTTCACAGTGCCCAGGTCTTCATACTCGCCCAGGAGCAGACCGAGCGTACCCCTCGACAGGTAGAACACGTCCTCGCCCTGGCGCACGCGAGCATAGCCCAGATCAGGGTGGACGGCGGCAGCAACGTTGGCTGTGAGCGTCCAGGGCGTGGTGGTCCACACGAGCAGACTCTCGCCCTCGTGCCCCGGCGTGGTTATGGGCAGCTTCAGGAAGACTGACTTATGTGTTACCTCACGATAGCTATCCGTTCCCAACATTTCATGTTGTGAAAGGGAGGTCCCGCAGCGCCAGCACCAGGGCATCGAGCGCAGGCCCTTGTACAACCAACCGTTCTCGTGGCACTTGCTCAGGAAGTACCAGATGTATTCGTTGTTGGTGTCCGACATCGTGTAGTACGAGTTCTCCCAGTCCATCCACTGCCCCAGGCGTATAGACTGCTGGGTGATGCGGTCCGCGTAAGTGAGCACGCGCTCTCGGCAGGCCCGCGCGAAGTTGTCCAGCCCATACTTCTCTATGTCGCGCTTAGAATTGAAGCCCAGGTCTTTCTCCACCTCAACTTCCACCCAGAGCCCCTGGCAGTCGAAGCCGTTCTGGTACCTCTGGTCGTACCCCAACATTGCCATGTAACGCTGGTATATATCCTTGAGCGTACGCCCCCACCCATGATGCACGCCCATCGGATTATTCGCCGTGATAGGCCCATCTATAAACGACCACTTCTCGTGCCCCTTATTCTTCTCCCGCAGCTTCTCAAACGCACCAGTCTCCCGCCAAAAATCAAGGATGGCGTGCTCCATCTTAGGAAAATCAAGCTTGCTATCTACAGGTTTGAACATGTAACCTCCCAAGCGTGATACGTGAAACGTGATGCGTGATTACGGTAATCACGCATCACGTTTCACGTATCACGCGCTAATGCCCCAACAGCCGCACGCTCTCTTCGCGTGGGTGCCAGCTAATGATCCATTCTCCGAAGCTGTCCAGTAGTTCGTGAGCTTTGATGTGTCTCGCCCTCAGTCCGGCGTCCTTTACTTTGAAGGAGCCTAACAGCTGGTTGACTACTACATCGCTATCGGTCTTTATGTCAAGTTGTACTTGCTTCGGAGAGCGATTGGTGGCCTCCAGCCGCTCGATAATATACACGAGAGACTCTATCAGAGTATCATATTCGGCCTGGTTATTGGTGTAGTTATCGCCGAACTCCACACGCTTGATTACCGGCTTCCTGTTTGTATTAGGCGTCTGCACCATGAACGATCCGTATCCCTGCCCCGGATTACCCCTGCTCCCGCCGTCAAAGACCACCGCAAGCTCCATTAGATTGCTTGACGCTTCTTCTTCCTCTACTGCTACGTCCTGGTCGGCTTCGGTCTGCGCGACAGGCTCCGATTCCACGACCGGAAGCGGCTTACGACGCTCCGGCTTCGGTCCGGTGGCTACCTCGGACGCCCGCTTCACCAGATTAGATATGTCAGGTGGGGGCGGCTCTTGTTCTGTCGTGTCCGGCGCAGTTTGGGGGGCGGCAACCGCCGCAGGTTCTTCAGGATCGGCGGTGGGTGGCCGACTCTCTTGAATTCGAGAAGTAAACGCAGGCTCAGGAGCTACCTTAGCCATCGCCGGAGCAGACATAGCCGCAGCCTCCTTCTGCGCTCCCTCGGTCTGCTGGTAGGAGTGGAAGCCCAGGGCGCGGTCAGACCTCACCAACAACGGTGTTGACACGAGCACCCTCAATAGCTCGCTACCTGTGTTGCGCAGCGTATGTACCTCACGGTGACCTATATGCGCCACCGAATCTTTGCGCACCGTGACCGTCGGCCCGCTCGCAACCGCGCCGCTCAACTCCCCAGAGCCTGAGATCACGAACATCACATGCTCCTCCGCGTGCCCCGACAGTGGAGTAAACCCTCCCGGCTCTATCTCCCACAGGTCAACAGCCAGAATTGCGTAGCCCAATGGCCCATAGGGGTGCAACTGCGTAACTCTGCACCCCTGCCCAACAGTCTCAGCCCGGCTCATCATGTCCGAAGCGTTACGTATCTCCATTTGACCCCCTTGGCTGATGCGTGAAACGTGATGCGTGATGCGTGATTTCTTTATTCACGTTTCACGCATCACGTTTCACGTAAAAAGCCCGCCCCTCGCTAGGAAGGACGGGCTGTTACCCGCGTTACCACCTTCGTTGACGCTTTGTATCGCGCCCACTCACCAGGACGTTACTCTTTACGTTGAAACGTCCATGCCCCGCTAACGTGGGGCGAGTCCGGCCCGGCTTACTTGTCCACCTCTGGCGGACTTTCGGCTGGCGGCTCAGGAACGATTTTCGGCGGGCCATCGGGAGCCGGTTTCACCAACCCCGGCCTCTCTACACCTCTCCAACTCGCCTACTCTTTCCGTCTTCGCCTGTATTTTGTTCTGTTATGCTACATTAAGCATATCACCACAAGGGTGACACGTCAAGTAACTTGAGTCGGAGAACGGCTAGGTCGGCAGTAGTAAGAAATCAGAAGTCAGCCATCAGTCTTTGGCTGACTTCTGATTTCCAGCATCTAACTTGCCGAAATCAAACTACTTACAGTGCTTACAAGGTGGTCTATATCAAAAGGCTTGGGAAGCACCGCGTCCGCGTACACTTCGCCACGCCCACGTAACACTTCTGACGCGGACATAATAATAACGGGCATGTCTTTGGTGCGAGGGTCCCGTTTGACTATCTTGCAGACGCTCAACCCGTCCAGGGCAGGCAGCATCACATCAAGAAGCATTATGTCAACATCATCCGCTCCACTGCCCGCGAGCCTATCAACCGCCTCGCAGCCAGTATAAGCCGCATCAACGCTATAACCTTGAGCCTCCAATACAATAGAGCATATCTCTACCATAGCTGGGTCGTCATCAACTACAAGAATCTTAGCCATAGATATTACCCCTCCCCGTTTCCCTCACTGCTAATCCATGAGGCATTCACGCCTGCGCTCCCCAGACAGCGTGTCAATTCCGACCAAGTGTCAAGGCATTTATTATACGGTAGTTGCCTCTCATAATGCCACTAATTCCGTCCGGCCCTTGTTGCTATCCAGAATAGTAGGCAAGAACTATGCCAGTTCAGTAATAATCACTCACCTTACCCAGGCTATTGAAGATGAAGGACCAACCAACCCGTGTCATTCTGAGCCGCAGCGAAGAATCACTCACCTTACCAAGTCGTTTGGGGTTCAGTACCGCCATACCCAATACTTACGACCTCGTAATGATTCTTCGCTGCGGCTCAGAATGACACGGGTTGGTTGGTTGCTCTCATAGCTTCGCCTTCGACTTTGTGACAACCCTGCTACCCAACTCCGTAACATGAGGCAGTAAGTGCTTGCACTTATTTTGTCCCAATCTATCTCCTGGTAGGTCCTCGGTCGTAGGCCTTTTACGTTGAAGGGCCGATGTGCTCTCCAATCGGAGCGTGATACTATAGGACATTGAGACTCACGAGGCCCAACGGATTTGAAGTTGAATCATTTAGAGGAGGCAACCCGTGCAAACACAAACAACGCCCGATTTGATAGGGCGCTCTTACAAGGGCGAGCAAGACTTGCAGACGGTATGCGACTTGCTCAATCTGTGCGATGCGCTTGATAAGACAGATGATAATTACGCAATAGACGACCTGCGAATGGAGTTTAGCAGCCCCAACCTGGACAAGGAGCGTGACCTGCGCCTATGGGAGGATGCAGGCGGGCGTCTGGTCGGTTTCGGGCAGTTAAGGATACCGACAGATGACGGCACGCCGACCGATGGCCGCCTATACTTCCGCGTGCATCCTGAAGCGCGAACCGGCAACCTTGCGAACGACATAGTCGCCTGGGCAAGCGAGAGGGTAAGGGACGTAGGGCGGGGGCGCGGTCAACCCACTAGATTGTTCGGCTTTGCCCGCGACTTTGAGGCGTATACCCGCGAAGTCTTAGAGCAGAACCACCTCAAGCCCGTGCGCTATTTCTTCAAAATGGCCCGACCCCTGGACCAACCTATCCCCAAGCCTGAGTTCCCAGAAGGCTATACGTTGCGTCACTCACCCACCGGCGACGAAGACGCGGAGCGCT
>JBBQIC010000205.1:0-7579 GCA_038324555.1 Chloroflexia bacterium | reverse complement strand
GGTAGAGGAAAATCTATCCGTAGGGGCGAACCTTGTGTTCGCCCTCTCTGCATACCGCATGGGCAAGAGGGCGAACACAAGGTTCGCCCCTACGGATAGATTTTCCTCTACCCTATTCTGAACATTAACAGTTATGCAGGAAAGGAGCTTAGAATGACAGGCAAGAATGGGCACAACAAGATTGATGAGCATAGTAAACAAAACAACCTCGAACAGTTTCAAGAGAGTGCGGACGGCGAGTACCTGACTACCAACCAGGGGCTGCGCATCAACCACACCGACGACTCGCTGAAGGCAGGCTCACGGGGGCCAACCCTCATGGAAGACTTTCACTTCCGTGAGAAGATAACGCACTTCGACCACGAGCGTATACCGGAGCGAGCGGTCCATGCGCGTGGAATGGCGGCGCACGGTTATTTTCAGGTCTACGAGTCTATGGCGGAATACACAAAGGCGGGTTTCCTTCAGGACCCATCGGTGACGACGCCCGTGTTCGTGCGCTTTTCCACCGTCGCGGGTTCTCGCGGCTCGGCTGACACGGTTCGGGACGTGCGGGGTTTTGCGACCAAGTTTTATACGGAGGACGGCATCTTCGACCTGGTGGGCAACAACATCCCGGTCTTCTTCATCCAGGACGCGATCAAGTTTCCCGACGTTATACACGCGGTCAAACCGGAGCCACACAACGAGATGCCGCAGGCTGCCTCGGCTCACGATACCTTCTGGGACTTCATATCACTCATGCCAGAGGCCATGCACATGATCATGTGGGTGATGTCCGACCGGGCGTTACCCAGGAGCGTGAGCATGATGGAGGGCTTTGGCGTCAATACATTCCGCTTCGTCAACGCAGAGGGCAAGGCGCGCTTCGTAAAGTTCCACTGGAAGCCGAAACTCGGCGTGCATTCGCTCGTGTGGGACGAAGCGCAAAAGATCGCCGGGAAAGACGCCGACTTCTTGAGACGCGACCTCTGGGAAGGCATCGAGATGGGTGATTATCCGGAGTACGAATTTGGCGTGCAGATGATCGAAGAAGCAGACGAACTCAAGTTCAGCTTCGACCCCCTGGACCCGACCAAAATCTGGCCGGAAGCCGAAGTTCCAGTTAAAATCATAGGGAAAATGACGCTGAATCGCAACCCCGACAACTTCTTCGCGGAGACGGAACAGGTCGCTTTCCACCCCGGCCACGTCGTGTCTGGTATAGATTTCTCCAACGATCCACTTTTGCAGGGGCGGCTTTTCTCCTATATTGACACGCAAATCACCCGCATAGGCTCGAACTTCGCCGAGCTGCCCATCAACCGGCCCATAGCGCCCGTGCATAACAATCAGCGCGACGGCCAGATGCGCCACACCATCAACAAGAGCAGGACAAGCTACTTCCCGAACTCGCTGGGGGGCGGCTGCCCTGCGCTGGCCCCTGAGAGCGCGGGCGGGTACGTTCATTACGCGGAGAGGATAGACGCTCGCGTGGTCCGTGAGCGAAGCGAGAGCTTTAAAGACAACTTCAGCCAGGCCACTATGTTCTGGAACAGCATATCCGGGCCGGAAAAAGAACACCTGGTGCAGGCGCTCCGCTTTGAACTGAGCATGGTAGAGAGCAAAGAGATCAGGGAGCGTATGCTCGGTCTGCTAGTGAACGTAGACAGGCATCTAGCCGAGATGGTATCCGAGGAGATCGGAGTGCCCGTCCCGGCTATGAGCGCCGCGCCCTCTGCGCACAAGGAAGCCGCGACGAAGGTCGCACCGGAGATAAGCATGGAAAAGACGGTCAAGAACACCATCAAGGGTAGGAAGGTTGCCATTCTCGCGGCGGACGGTTTCAACGGCAAGGAATTGACGCAGATGAAGCAGGCGCTGGCCGACGCGGGAGCGCACCCCAAGGTAGTATCCAAGGCGCTGGGCGTCATAAAGGGCGTGGACGGTGTAGAAGTGGAAGTTGACAAGACCCTTCGCACGGGGCCATCTATCATGTTCGATGCGGTGTACATCCCCGGTGGGGAACAGAGCATAGCGGCCTTGAGGACAATGGGGGACGCGATTCACTACGTCAACGAGGCCTTTAAGCACTGCAAGCCCATCGCGGCGGCTAGCGAGGGTGTAAACTTGCTGGCGGCAGCCGACATCAAGGGCGTCAACGTCAAGGGTGTGGGCACGAACACGGACTATTCGAGTCTGTTGGCCCAGGGAGTTGTGATAGCTCAGAATGGGACAGACATGGACCAGTTCGCTCAGACGTTCAAGGAAGCAATCGCCCAACACCGCCACTGGAACCGAGAGTAGAAGGACATGGTTCCCGCGTGACCCCCACCGAGCATTGGCTCTAGGGGCATTTTCAATCAACGATGGCGCCTTCTGCGCCATCGTTGATTGAAAAGAACACCGATTACTCTTTGTCAGGATTTTTGGTTCGTATATCTTTTTTCGACCTATTGACAAATCAGAATCTTGTGGTATAATTTGAATGAAGTTCATTCATTATATTGGTTAGGTTAGAAGGGCTGGTAGGAACTGATGGCGGCTAGAGCGATAACACGAGGAAAAATAGTCGGGACAAAACCTGAAGACAACGACAAGCGTCGGGCTATTGTTGAGGCCGCGCGCGCCCTGTTTACCACAGAGGGGTATGAGACCACAACCATAGCGGAGGTGGCGAGGCAAGCGGGCGTAGCGGTTGGGACCGTTTACCTCTATTTCAAGAATAAAAACGATCTGCTGTTCGCGGTGAAGGGCGATTGGGATGATGAGTTTTTGCGGTTTTTGGCCCAGCCGGAATTGCAGGCAGTACCGCACCATCTTCGCGCCCGGCCCCTGATAGAAGCCTGCTTCAAGCTGTGCGAGCAACATACGGAGATGATACAACTGATGGGCTTGCAACCCGAGATGATTGGCGATTGGCATGAACACAAGAATGAAGGCAAGATTGGACAGGCTGTCAAGCTGTTCTTCGATGAAGCCGTAGCGGTTGGGGCGTTTCGGCCCATAGATACTTACTCTGCTTCTATCATAGCATTTGGGATGGTTGAATCCGCACTAAAGCAATGCTTTGTTGTGGAGCGTGGCAAGGACCGACAGAGATATATAGATACACTCGTTGATACGTTTGAGCACTGGTTGGTGAAACCGGAGCTTTTAGGGGGGCGCCTTTAGGGGCTTAGGGGCAAAAGAAATTTAAAGGCTCACCTTACGCAGGCGCTAGAAGAAGAAGGACCAACTGAGCCGTGTCATTCTGAGCCGTAGCGAAGAATCACTCTCCTTAGCAGCCTGTCTGGCATCAGTACCGCTATCCCAAACGCTTACGACCTCATAGTGATTCTTCGCTGCGGCTCAGAATGACACGGCTCAGTTGGTTTGTTGCTCTCAAAGTTTTACTTTCGACTTTGCCGCAACCCAGCTACTCCACTGCGTAAGGTGAGTTATACTTTATTGTCAAGATAACTGGAGCAAGGTAAGTGTCAGGATTCAGAACAAGGGTTGGTGTTAGGGCGCTATGGGTCCACCATGAAGGGCGATATTTGGTTCACTTCTGTGGATGGGAGGTGTACCTCCCTGGCCGAAGGTGACTTTTAGCATGTTGAAGTCAGCGACGTTGACAGCCTGGTCGCCGTTGAAGTCCGCCCGATCATCGTAGCCTGGGTCCCCAACTCCCTTGCCGAACGTCACTTTCAGTATGTTGAAGTCGGCAACATTGACCATGTTATCGTTGTTGCAGTCTCCGGTGCGCATCGTCCCCATCTCTACGCTGGTCATCGGGGAGCCTGTCAACTGGACAGTTCCTGAATTGGAGAGGAATTTAGGACCCTTTACTCGCCAATCATACGTGCCGTTTGGCAGGGTATGCACCGGCACGGTAAAGAAACCGTTTGCGCTGGTCGCTTGGGTGGAATAGTTTACCTCCATCGTGCCCAGCTTCAACGTCAGCGTAATGGGTAACTGTTGCAGGGGGTTGGGCTGCGCCGGGCGACCCTGCCAGGTGACGTGCCCGGCGAGCGCGGGTGTCGCCACTACTGCGGGACAGGTGTTTAGCAGCGCCGAGACGTTGTCGCTGGTGTTATTAGTGACCGCCAGGTCGGGCCTACCGTCGCGGTTGAAATCCCCCACCGCGACGGCCTTGGGGCCGCTTCCCGCCCCAAAGTTGGTAAATGGGCCGAAGCCGCCCGATGCGTTGCCCAATAGCACGGCTACGTTGCCGGGAACGTTCGCCACTGCCAGGTCCAGATTACCGTCGAGGCTGAAGTCGCCTATCCCTATGGACGCGGAGCCGTTGCCCGCCGGGAAGTTGTTAGCTCCGCCGAAGCCGCCATTGCCGTTACTCAGCAGCACAGATATATTCCCTGTATCGGGGCTTGATGTGGCAATGTCGGCGTTGTCGTCGTGGTTGAAGTCGCCAACCACGATGCTGCTGGGATTTTGACCCACGTCGTAGATAGCCATAGAGCCAAAGCCGCCCGAGCCGTTGCCCAGGCGTACCGATACGTTATCGGACATACGATTCGCCGCCGCCACGTCCAGGTTGCCGTCGTGGTTGAAGTCGCCCACTGATATGTCAACCGGTATCCAATCCAAACTATAATTAGTCGGAGGGTTAAAGCCACCAGATCCATTGCCCATCAACACCGACATGGTATCAGCGAAGCCGTTGGACACTACGAGATCGGGATTGCCGTCGCGGTTGAAGTCGCCCGTTGCTATCCCTGACGGGCCGGACCCGGCGAGGTAGCCTGTGGGCGAACCAAAACCGCCCGACCCGTTGCCCAGTAGCACTATCGCCTGGTTCCTGCCATAGCCCGCCGCGGCCAGGTCGGGATTGCCGTCGCGGTTGAAATCGCTTACCACTATACCAGAGGGGGCGCTGCTTATATCGTAATTGGTGGCCGCGCCGAGGCCCCCGTTGCCGTCGCCCAGCAACACCGATATGTTGTTGGACGTTCTGTTCGCCACCGCCAGGTCGGGGTTGCCGTCGCGGTTGAAGTCGCCAACCGCTACACGTTCAGGACCGTCTCCGACTGCGTAACCGGCGGGCGAGCCAAAGCTGGGCTGCGTGCAGTACGCTGGCCCGCCGGGTGTGGCGGTAGGGGTGGGAGTAAGCGTGACGGTGGAAGTGCGCGTGGCGGATGGGCTTGAGGGGGTCGAGGTGCCTATGGGTGTTAGACACTGGTTCGGCCTGAGCCATCGTCCGGCGTTCACTACTATGCGGGCGAAGTCGCCGCTCCATCCGCCATCGGCGTCGCCCACGTAGGCGCTCACTCCTACCGCCCGATCTTTGACAGCGATGAGCGGCGGGCCGTCGTTCCAGGCGGCAACCTGCTCGGCCCCGGGTTTGAGCGACACGTTGCTCCTGTAGAAGGCGCTGAGATTGGTCACGCCCGCCATAAGCGGGTGAGCCGCGTTGTGTGTGCCCAGTGTGCCCGTGCTGTAAACGTTTCCTCCGAAGCTCTGGAAAGGCGAGTAATTGCCGCTCTGCCAGCGACCGCTTATGCCGTGCGGCGGGCCAGACCAGCTAAAGTTGAATGCGACCACGATGCCATGCGCGTCCTGGTAATCGGCCAGCCTGTTGCCCAGGGTGGTTGGGTCGTACCATGAGGTAAGGTTGGCGAAGGCCACTACCACATCGTACTGTAAGAGTTGCTGAAGACTCGGTGTGCTCGAATCGGCGCGGGTGAGGTCTACTAGTTGCACGCCGGGCTGTGCCACTATTCCGTTACGGAGCGTATTAGGGGGTGGTTGATAATCAGCGTAGACGATCAGCACGTGCAAACCAAACGGGTTACAAGTCGGGGTGGCCGCTATCGTTCTGGTGGGGATGGTTGTGTAGGTGGGCACACTTGTGCGGGTAAAGGTAGACGTGGGTGGCGCACCGGTAGGAGTTGCGGTTGGAGTGCCTGGCGAACAAACTCGGTGCATCGTGAGCGCGTCCGACCTGTACGGGTAGCCATAGTCATCCGTCATGCCCACAGCCCATATGTCGCCTGGAGAGGTCGCCGTTACCCCGTATAGGCGGCTGAAGTCGCGGAAGCCGTTGGGGCTGTCCACCCGCGTCCAGGCAGCGCCGTCCCAGTGCATGATAAGGGTGTCGAAGAAGCAGAAGTTACAGGTCGCGTTAGTCCCCACAGCCCACACGTCGTTCGGCGAGATGGCGTGTACGGCGCGCAGCACATTGTAGTCGGGGAATTCGGGGCTTTGAACGTGCTGCCACTGGGTACCGTTCCAGTGGAGGAATAGCGGAAGGTAGGTCTCGCCCAGGTTATATGAATATGAGCCTACCGCCCACACGTCGTTAGACGCGAGAGCCGAGACACCGTACAAGGCTCTGGAATAATTGCCGGGGTTGGGGCTGGGGACCAGCGCCCACTGGCCGCCGTTCCAATGGATGGTGAGCGTGGTGGGTGTGCCGCCCTTTGGATATATATAGCCAACCGCCCAGATGTCGTTGGGCGAGGTTGCTGACACTGACGTCAGCACATTATCATCTCCAAACATTCCGCCGTTGGGGCTGGGCACTATGCTCCACGCCGTGCCATCCCAGTTCATCACTACAGTCGAGTGTCCGCCGTCGTTCGCGCCCACAGCCCACACGTTGTTGGGGGCGAAGGCTACTACGTCGTTCAGTTGGACGTACCCAGGCGGGTCGGGGCTGGGGATACGGGTCCACTGGACGCCATCCCAGTGCATAGTGAGCGAGGAAAAAGCGCAGCCGCCGCAGTAGCCTACCGCCCATACATCGTCCGGCGCGATGGCGGCAACACCATTGAGACTGGGTCGCCCGGCGGTAGGCGGGGTAGGCATAATGGCCCACTGCGTTCCGTCCCAGTGCATCACGAGGGCGGTGTCGGGGGTGTAATTATTGTCGTCGTAGTACTCGCCCACCGCCCAGATGTCGTTCGGCGCGAGCGCATCAATATCGCGCAGGTAGTGATGAGTGCGCGGGTTGGGCGGGAACACGAGGGTCCAGGGCTGACAACCCGCGCCTGTGGGGTCTTGCGCCGCAGTGGGCGTGGACGGCGCGGCGGGGGCGGACCGGGCGGTCGCGCCACTGATTATCACGGAGAAGAAAATCGCCGCGAATAGACGTGGAAGCCAGGGAAGAACTACAGGCCAGGTGACGGTGAAGATGTGGTATGATGATCGCATGATGCTCCATCTTTGTTATGTTTACGGGCTTTGGTTACAATGCAGCTATTGAAACATACTGACAAGTTACCTATTAATACATGTAACACATACTCAGGTTACAGATGGATAAGAGCAAGATGCAAGCCATAGAGGTAACAATCGAACACCCTGCGCCCGATTGTTACCTCTATTCCTGTATCGTCTAGCTCCGCAGATAGTCTGGCTATCACCGAGTGGAGATGTGCAAAACTGTGGAGATGTGCAAAACTTTGGATGCCAACCCGCGTGGATGATATGCTATCATATCTGAGGTTTAGCGGGATCTAGTACTCCACCAACGAAATATTGATGATTATGATAAACTGAAGGCATGAGAAGCAAACACACTGTCCAGTTGAACGATGAGCAGCGCATCGAACTGGAACAACTGACCCGCACGGGCAATGCTGCCGCCCGTGTGCAA
>JBBQIC010000204.1:0-7599 GCA_038324555.1 Chloroflexia bacterium | reverse complement strand
TCCGGCCAGGAGACGATCCACTACGACGGGCGCGCCGTCTGGGGTATGGGCTACACGGGAGGTCTGATAAACCACTTCATGTGGAACCTCCAACCGCAATGGATATACGCTGTGCTCAGGACCGCCCTGTCGCAGGTCAATGAAGAACTGCCCTTCCGAGGTCCGCTCAAGTACGAGTATTACGGCTTCGAGTACACCAATCACCCTCTGGGCCATCTAGCCGAGTTCCTGGGCGAAGAGACGATAAGGTATCGCAGCGCAGTAGTGTACCACCTGTGGTACGTGGGTGGGTTTATCAAATAGATTTCGCTCTAATTAAAGAATATTATATGCTTCTTCGGCTGCCAAGCATAGCCGCTCCCAGTTGAAGCGTGCCCATACTCGCTCCCTGGCTTTACTGCCCAGCCTCTCGCGTCGGGCCGGGTCGTCCAACAGTGCTGAAGTCGCCTCAGCCAGACCATCCAAATCCCCAGGCTGCACTAATACCCCCGCATCTCCTAGAAACTCCGGCACCTCTCCCACAGCGTGCGCCACTATGGGCAGGCCCATTACCATCGGCTCTAACACCTTCACCGGGCTTTTGGCGCGGTTGAGCAGCGTATCCTCCATAGGGTATAGCGCCACGTCGCCCAGGGCGAGATGGGCGGGCAGGCGCTCCTCTGGGACGCGCCCCAGGACAGTCAGGTGGTCGGCAAGCCCTCGCCTCGCGGCTTCAACTCGCAACTTCTCCTCCTCGCCGAAGAAGCCACTACCTACTACTAGCATCTTTACGTTGGGATGCTTCTCCACCAGCCTTTGCAGCACTTCGAGCGGCCAGAGATAAGGAAACTCTGCAAAGCGTGTGTATAGCAACACTACCGGCTTGCCCTCTAGTCCATACTGCTTCCTTAGTTCGGCCACTTCTACAGGCTGGTTTATCCAATTACGGTACTTGCCCAGCCAGACGCCGTTAGGCATATAGAAAACCCTGCGCCTGGGGAGGCCAAAGCTCCAGGCGCGGGCCTCTAGCGTCCGACTAGCGGCGGTCACCGCGCTTGCGAAGCGTGGCAGCATAGCGTCCTGAACGGCAGCGATCAACTTCTGCGCCCCTGAATAGGGGTTGGAGTCGGCCCAGCCGCCCGGACCTTCCCAGTCGTCCGTGTCGAGCGCCCAGGGCACGCCCATAGCCGCGAGCACGAGACCCGCCAGTCCACTGTAGCCTATGGGCTTGAAGACATGTACTACGTCCGGGTGGAAGGTAGTTAGGTCTTGTCCACCAGGCACGCCGTGTTTGGACGGCCATAGCGATTCTTTCACCAACCCATAGGTCAAAGCGAGGCTGTAAGGAACTGTGCGGGGCAGGGGTAATGTTACTACGTGTACACCTGTCCCTGGCGTTTCGCCTTCCTGGATCGTGCTTACGCTGCCAGTGGAGCGGCTACCCTTGCTCTCCTGCGCCGCCGGATCATCCCAGGGCGGGACGACGATGCGCACCAGGTGCCCACGGCTTGCTAGAGCGTGGGCGAGCGGCAGCATCCTGGCCGATACTGTACCCTTGGGTTGCAATCCGAAGGGCGCGATAAACGCAATGCGCATGGAGTAAGTATAGCATCTATGGGGACAAAAGCTATCAGCCGTCAGCCGATAAGTGTTCAGATTAGTTTCTCATGGCCCTGGGCCACCAGCGCCTGCATGAGAACGTTATTTTCCACAGCAGTTACCCCTAAAATTGCTTATTGACAGACCCATAACTGTCTGCTATAACCCCCCAGTTGGGAGCCTCCTGTTATCGCTTCGCAGCCTGCCCCCTTCTAGATACTATCCATTTTATATCCGTCACTTTCTCTCTGAGGAAGTGCGGATAATCAGCTAACTAACCTTAGCGTAAATTACAGGAAGGGAGCATATCAACTATGAAAATGCAGAAAATGGTAACACGAGGAAGGCTTGCGTGGCTTCTCTCTTTGGTACTGGTTGGTGTTCCAATGTCTATGGGTATTGACATCCATAGAGCGTCAGCTGACCCGCTTAACTCTACTCCGAACGGCACCGGCTACTTTATCTATGTGCCAGATGTGTATGGAGTTGGACAAACTGCCTATGATAAGGGTAATCACTTTCCCGTGTTCACAGGAGGGGGGAGGCGTATTATCATACTCGATTTTGGGCGGGAGTGGCAGAACCCTACAACCGGAAACTGGGGTATCTCCCTCATACATACGGATCCAGGAATCCAGCACAGCATGAATTGGGTCATCTCCGTCGCTCAGGCTTTCATAGATGGTTATAACCATAACCAGGCGCATGGATTTGCTCGCATCGGGATTAGCACTAACACTTCGAATTTTCACTGGGACTGCAATGACGCTGACTTGAGTTGGCTCGCCGCTGGTTTGCAGTGGGGTATTATGATGAACGGTCTCACCAATAGACCTCGAGCAGGAGTTTATAGCGCCAACGATATCGAAACTTGGGATCACGAGAACTGGCCCCCTCCGAATCAAGAGTGGAGTGCGTGTGGCGCTGGGGTACGCGACTGGTTTTATGGTTACATGTCACAGTCAACAATAACCAACTATAACTTCGGCGACAACCCGAACAATAAGATACCCGAGCGATGGTCTATACCAGATGTGTGGTTGGTCTCATGGGGTTTTCCTCCGGCATTGGTTCTGCCTCAGATATACTGCACCGGAGATGGTTGGGCGGCATCATGGCCTTCGATACGTCAGTACAACCCTATGATTTTCTCGGGCATCTCCTCCGATAATCAGCAGGGTCCCAATACATGCGGCGCGGGCGTGACTTCTTTAACCTGGCAGGCTGCATGGGGCGGTCCATACGGTCTAAATACCGCGCTAACAAATCATGGCTATCCAAATATTGTCGAGTCGAGCGCCATTAGTCCACGCAGTCCGTAGCATTGGCGACTTATGTACGAACCTATTTCCAAGGCTTAGTGCATTAGTACGGTAGTTGACTCCGGTTGCTACTTGCTATGAGCAAACAATAGACAGCCACAACTACGAGGTTGAGCTTACAAGCACAGCCATCAAAGTAATCTAGCTATATAGGTGTTATATCAGTAAGGAAGTCTTGCGAACTTATGCTATAATCTTGGGGCAAGGCTTCTCGTGAGAAGGAGAAAGACGAAATGAAAGGGACAAACACGAAAACGTTCGTCAGGCGGACCTGGTTCCCAACGCTAGCAGCATTGGCGCTTGTCGCTGGGATCGCTATTATTACCATGACCTGGCATTCGCGCCCAACCCAGGCAGATCCGGTTGACTGCTCAGGCAGTTGGTGGACCTCTGGCGACCCGGTATTGATTACTGCCTGTTCAGATCAGAAAGTGAGTGCTGACGACCAGGCGTGGGCAACTGAAGAGGCACAACCTTATGTCGACAGTCCACCCGTCACGGAGGTCTTGCAACTCCCAGAGCCCAATGAAGCTAGACAAGTTCACGAGTGGGTACGTGATCTGAACAGCCCTGCTCTAGGTCCTGTGCCACGCGAGTGGAAAGGCGCTACGAGCGTATGGAGGGACGGGGCCGTTCCCACTACTGACTACATGGCCTGGACTGAACTATACGTGGTGTCACGACCTACTGGTGCGGGTCCGGGTAGCGGTTTGGGCGGCCCAACTCTGGAAACTATGCTGCTTGGCAGCGTTGGCGGTCAGAGCCAATACGTGAGACAATGGACGTGTCCACAGTCGGTTGGCGCTCTGCACATCACCAAAATAACGAATCCTGACTACACAAATACTAATCCCAAAGTTCCGTATCCAGGCTTACAAAGCGTGGTCTACTTCACAACTGACTCTAGTTCGTGGCCGAAGGGAAGCTTCGACATGGCGACTGAGGCATGGACACTGAATCGTCAGTAGTCTCAGCCATCCATATCCTACTTCAGACGACGGGCCATAGTCTGTAAGTGTTCAGAATAACTCATGACCCATCGGGCTACCAACCGGGAATGAAAATGTGAGGATAGGGTAGAGATGCACGGGATTTCGCTTCGCTCCACTGCGCTCCCACCCTACCCCTACATCCCCATTTTCATTGACGGTTGGTGTCCCATAGGGTCATAGATTATTCTGAACACTTACGTCACCCGTCAGCTACGAATCTGAAAGCTGACGGCTGACGGCTGATAGCTTTTGGGCGTTGCGTTTGACTGCCCGCATGTTCGTGACCCACACCCTGTACACCGTGAGGCATACTATGCTGCTGCCGGTGAACCAGTACATGCCTTGCGCCCACATTTCGTTGCTGTCGGGGCCAGCGAAGACGCCGTGAAGCAGCACGAACGCGAAGAGTAAGAAGCTGGCATAGTGGATGAGCTTCCAGGCGCGCTTCCCTATCCGTTGTCGCACGTAAAAACTGAGGGTTACTATCGCCATGACGTAAAGGCCGATTTGCCCGGCTGCTATCCATAGCGAGCGATAGCTGATGCCGCCGAAAGGGATTAGCAAAGGAATCAGGTTGAGGTGGATTTTGGGGTCGCCAAGAAGCACCAGCATATGAAAGATCGAGAAGCCCAGCCCAAGCAGGCTCACGTACTGGTGTAGATCGAACGCGCTGAAACCGCCGGGCCAGATGCGCGCCAGTTTGTTCGTGATGAGTAGTCCCAGCGCCATAGAGTACCACACAAGCGCGTAAGCTACTACCCCGCTGGTACGTGATAAGTACCAGTAGCCCTTGGGCGACGACCCGAACAGCGACATATGAAGATTGGGCGTCCACGACTTCAATAGCAGCGCCGCCAGCGCGCCCGCGCCCGTTGCCGCCATAAAAAGCAGAACCAGCAGCAGAGCTATTGCCCTCTGTTCCAGACCCGCATGATCCTCAGAAGCTATGCCTTCGGTTGGGTAGAGACGACGAACAACAGACGAACGACTATAGTAATCTTCGTCTATCATCCGTCGGCCTCTGTCCACGCGCCTACCCACTATGAGCCTCCAATTCGCTCCAAAGATACCCTTTCAACCGTCTGCTGCGCAACACCCGTCCATCCTCCAAGACGAGCAGGCCCGCCATGTCCTGACGCGCTTCCAGCCAATCCAACCCATCGCGGCTGCCCAGGATCAGCGCCGCCTTCGCCCCTACCTCCGCTTCACATGCCGTGGGCGCAAGAACTGTGGCGGCGAGCACATCGGTCTCAGCGGGCAGCCCCGTGCGCGGGTCAATAATATGGTGCTGCCATTTGCCCTTGAACTGCCAGCGCCGGTAATCGCGCCCGGAGGTGGCTACCCCGCCGCCGTTGAGCATCAACAGTTCGAGCGGTCTGGGGTCGCAGGTATCAGCAGGAGAGGCAGGATCGGCAACCCCAACGGGCCAGCCCTTCCCGTCCGACATGGGTCCGGTTACAGCGATGTCTCCACCCGCATCTATCATAGTGGGAGCGACCTTCCCCATGCGCCGCGCTGCTTCATCGGCTGCCCAGCCCTTAGCGATCCCTCCCAAATCAAGACGCAAGCCAGGAGGTAGGCAGACCGAATGACTATCCGCGTACCACTCGATATCACGCCACTCATTTGAACCGAACTGCCTTTGCCTGGGCCGCTCAGGTGCGTTAGAAGGGTCCAGCGCCTCAAAGCTGCGGTCATAACCGGCGGCTTCCAGCGCGTCCAGCATAGTCGGCGCTACCAGGCCGCCGCTCCACTGCGCGGCGTCACAAGCTGTTTGCAGCACTTCCCAGAGCACGTCACTCAATTGCACCTGACGCCCCGCCCGACGATTCAGCCGGGATAGCTCGCTGTTTTCGCGGAAGCGGCTCAGGCATTGCTCCCACTCCTCGAACCAACCCTGAACTTGCTGTAATTGCTCCATGTTGGCAGGCTCGTCCGAGTCCAGGATAGCCAGCATATGGCAGCCCATGGCCCGGAAAGTGAGGCGTTGCATAGGAAATAAACCTCAACGAGACGAATGGGTCATACTTAATGGTATAGGTGGCTGCGCAGGGAAAGTAGTCTCAGCGTCCGACCTTTTGCCCTCAAGTCCATGTTGCTGGGACGCCTGTGAGTCTAGCTCCAGCGGCGAAACGAGGGGCGGGGGTGATTGGTAAAAGAGCGACGACGAACCATTGCCGTTAGCCATTGCTATCCAACCGCCGAATGTCGCCGAGAACGCCGCCGCAGAAATGAGCATCTTTGCGCTTTTCGCGTCCTTTTTCGCATGGCGCGGGGGTTTCTTGGGCGGTCTGGTCATAGAGACTTATCTTGGACGGAGCCTGGTGCGGGTCATGGGGTTATGGACGTGTAGACGCAAACTATCATCTAACGTTAAGTCTGTAGTTAGCCAGCGTAGCGCGCGCTTTTGCGTAGTCTGGGCGGGGCACGCTCCCCGAACGTGATTCGTCGCGGTCGTTGTACATGCCACTGCCATTGTTGCCGTATTCGCTGTTGTTGGATGGGACCACCCTGGAGACCAGGCCCTCTTGTACCGCATAAGCGGCGGCTTGCTGGCGATTGCGTAATTGCAATTTATCGAGTATGTTGCGCAGGTGGACCTTCACGGTGTTCTCCGTGATAATCAGTTCGCCCGCAATGTCGCGGTTGGTGCAGCCTTTTGCCACCAGACGCAGCACGTCTTTTTCTCTCTCGGTGAGGGCGTCTATACCCTTTACTTCTTGAAGGTCACGGCGGCGCGAGAGGTGCGTGAACTCTTGCAGAACCTTCGTGAACATTGTGCTCGAGAAATAAGCCCCGCCCTGCGCCAGCGCATGTACAGCCCGCACCAGTTCGTCGAGGCTGCTGTTTTTCAGCATGTAGCCCCTGACGCCCGCTTTCACTGCGGCCAGCAAATCGGTGTCTTCTTCTGACGAGGTGAGTATAGCCACACTGACTGTGGGGTGCTTTTCCATGATTTCCACGACGGTTGATAGACCCTCGCTTTTGTGCATGTGCATTTCCATCAGCAGCACGCCAGGTTGCAGGTCACTAGTCATAGCCATCGCTTCTTCTCCGTTGCGGGCCTCGCCCACGACGGTCACCCCCGGTTGGCGTGACAGCAGGCTAGCCAATCCCTGTCTGAACAGGTCATGGCTGTCGGCTATAAGCACACGTATCTGGTTAGTTTCCATGATTCTCCATATCACTCACCCACTACATCGCAAAGCTATGGTGTCGAGAGCGCGCTGCCTGATAGCTTGTGCCTCTCTGCCTGCAATTCGGCATGTTATATTAGCCCCCAGGCATAAGCACTTCGCCTCCGATGTGCAAGCGGACTATAGTCTGACTATATCAGAGCGAGAAAGCCCATGTCAACGGAAATAAGTATGACCTACGTACTAATGCCGGGTGGTAAAAGTCCGGTTGCCAGTCCTGTTCCCACAAGTTCACAGTGAAGAGAACAAACGATAGCTGCCTGGCATTCCCATACCCTGCCATTTGTTCTTATCAGTCCGGCGCACTAACTCTTGTAAATGTTCATCTCAGGAGTAGAGGAGAAGTCGTGTAGGGGCGAACCTTGTGTTCGCCCTCTTGACGAAGCGGTATGCAGAGAGGGCGAACACAAGGTTCGCCCCTACATGGCTATGTGGTATGCAGAGAGGGCGAACACAAGGTTCGCCCCTACATGGCTATGTGGTATGCAGAGAGGGCGAACACAAGGTTCG
>JBBQIC010000203.1:0-7661 GCA_038324555.1 Chloroflexia bacterium | reverse complement strand
TATGACCAGCAGGGCGCAATCGCCCAGGCGCGAAGCAGCGAGGGCGGGCACTATGTCCGAGGCCTTCGTGCCAATCATAGCTTCGGCGTGGCGCACGATAAGAGGCGCGAACAGGAACGACGCCCTGCCCACAAAGGCTTTCAGGCCAGGCTCTATCATATCAGCCAGGTTTGCGTAGCCGGAATCGCTAACAACGGCCTTGATGCTTGGGTCTTCCGGGGCGGCCAGCAACACCGTAGCCGCGCCCATGGATACGCCCAATGCTCCCAGGCGTTCGGGGTCCACGTCGGGGCGACTGCGCAGATAGCGGGCGGCGCCTAGGAAGTCCCAGCGCTCCCTGACTCCGAGAGTCACGGGTTGGCCCCGGCGCAGCCCGCTACCCTGCATGTCGAACATCAACGTGGCGAAGCCTCCGGCGTGCAGGATCCGCGCATAACTGACCATCTGCTCTTTATAGCCACCATAACCGTACACCAGCAGCACGCTTGACCAGGGTTTGGCCGAGGTGTCGGGGCCGGGCACGAACCAGCCGCCCAACCGATGGCCGCTGAGGCTGTCGAACTCAACCTTTTCAGGCAGGGCGTCACCTCCAACGTCCAGGCCATCGCTGAGGTTCAAAGGCAGAGGCTCCGCGCCCATCGGGTAGAGAATGCGGCGGGCCGCCCAGATGGGGAAGCCGCCCAGCACCACCCCGGCAGCCCCCAGCCCCACCAGGCTAATGGCGCGAACGAGCCTGTACCAGCCGCTATGAACCGGGCTGGTGTTGGTGCTGGCTGGGGGCTGTTCGAGGGGTAATGCTTTCAGTTGCTTGGTGTACGTGCTCATATTTCTATAGTTTTGTTCCAAGCGCCCGCCTGGTATTCAGGCGTATATGCGCAATTCTTTTGTATTATGCACCAGATTCCGTCTTACAAACAACATCTTGTCCAACGGTAAATGCTCAGACTTGGGGTAGAGGTATAACCGTAGGAGCAGGCACGGGGCATTGACTCTAACTGATAAAGACTGTAGGGGCGAACCTAGTGTTCGCCCTGTCTGATGCGAGGTCCACCAACAGGGCGAACACTAGGTTCGCCCCTACAGTCTTTTCAGTTGCGGTGCGACCTCAGTTGAAGACTGCGTATGTTGTGTCACAAGAATCTGCTCCTCCCGCTCGAAGGGGTGGAACAGACCCGCAAGCAGCGTCAGGCTGAGAACCGCTAGCAGGTGCTGGTAGGCAATCTGAAGGCTGTAGCCCGCAAAGAGCAATAGGAGCAGACCGACGCCAGTATTGGGGTTCGCATACTCTATGTCCGCACTATCTGAGGAGAAGGCTGTAAGGATTGAATAGGCGAAAAGAGCGAGAGATACCGAGTAGACCGGCCAGAGCCAGATTACGTTAAAGCCGAGCGACCAGATGGCGAATACGCCGGTGAAACCCTGGTTGAATATGGCGTCCGCTACGTTCCCCGCCGAAAATGCAAGAGCGAGTATTATAGGCAGTATCCAACGTCGCCCGTTGCGCCAACTGCCGTGTTTGCCCGCCGTCGCTGCGAAGAAGGCGAACGGGGCTGCGACCGCCACCAGATTCCCAAGGCTGGCGATAATGACGCCAAAATCGTTACTGCCAGGGCCGGGCGTGCTGAGCAGTTGTTGCAGCACATAGGTATACGAGCAGGTATACGCCAGGGCAACCAGCATGACGCCTACACGCGCCGAACGCGGTTTGCTTCCGTCGCGCCAGCACAAAATTGCGATCCACCAGACGCTAGCCGCTGATAGCACGTTGAAGCCAATGATCAGCCAGCCATGAGTGCCCAATAGGGTACTGGCAATCACAACTGCGGCAAACAGGGCCAGGTAGTAGGCAAAGGCGAAGGTCAACGGGCGACCACCGCGCATGGCGTCGCGCCCAATCAAGAATGCTGAAAGTATCACGAGCACCAACGCCAGAATAAGCGCGGGCGAAATCAGAAATAGCCCGACCTTGCCCAGCCCTTCAACGACAGCTCGCGGCGTACCTTCAAGCATCGGAGCGGAGGCCAGACGGGAGATTGTGCGACCGAACAGCCACTCCAGGCAGGCGACAATCGCCAGCGCGACGGTTGCGTAGCGGGCCAGCCACTTGGCGTCTTCCAAAGTCAGAACCCCGTTCCCGTTGCCGTCACTGCGGCTCGCTCGCTCAACCCCCAGATGAATACCATACCCAGGCCGTAGAAGAGCGATTCGCGGCTGGTGTTGCTGCCCCTAGTGAAAAAGAAGATAGCGGGTATAGTGATCATAATGGTTACACCATAGAGGAAGTGTATGCCGCGAGAGGGCATCTGCCCCATGAGCACAAGCGCCAGGCCCAGCACTCCTTCGATCAAAAAAAGCCCAACCGCTATTGCCAACGCGCCATTGTACGTGCCGTCGGGCGGGTTGCGGCGCAGGAAGTTGAATAGACCCCAGACCCCCATTGCGAAGGAGTACCAACCTATCATATCGGCCAAAATGTGATGTATCTGGTTCATACGCTTGCAATCTATCACACCCTACGTGGCCTGTCAATCAAAGATTGTGAAATTGTTTGCATACTTTGGCTGCACCTCCTATAATGAACGTGGAACCCCAGGAGACGCGCATGAAACTGACCAGAGTAAGAACCACCCAACACGGCCTGAACCTCGCGCTTGCGCCGTTGAGCCGACGGGTGCGCAGCGCCAGGTCTGACTTCTTCAAAGAGGACGCCGCGCTCAGTGTTGACGGCCTCGACGCGGGGATACGCACTCTCGCGTTCGCCATGGTGCTGGTGTTGAGCCTGCTTGGATACGGCAAGTCAGGCCCGTCATACCTGGGTGTATCTGTTGACCCTGCTCTTATTGCTTTGGGTCTTGTCGTCTATAACGTGCTGGTGATCGCGCTGCTGGGGGTGCCATGGCGCAAGCGGCCTGGATTCGGGCTGTTCCTGCTCGATTGGCTGGTGGTATCGGCGGCAATCCTGTTCGCCGGGGGCTTCTTCAGCCCATTCTTGATATTATATTATGCGCTCATCATCGGCGCGGCATTGCGGGTGGGGTTGTCCCGCTCTCTGCTGCTGGTGGGCGGTTGCGCCGTTGTCTACGCGGCCCTCAGCACAAGCAGACCCACGCCCGCCGACGCCATACACTTGCCTGTGCTGGCGGTGGGCATAACCTCCCTCTTGATGGTCGCCGTGACCGCGGTGGCGATGAAGCGAGCAGTGGAAGTTGAAGGTCACAAGGTAGAGCTTGAAGAGCAGACGGCGGGGCAGCTTCGCCTGCTGAACAACCTGACGCGGGTCGTGCTGTCCGGCTCTCCTGACCTCGAAGGCGTGATGCGCACGGTTGCTGCCGTGTCCAGCAGGGCGTTTCAGGCGGAAAGCGGCATGGCAGTGCTATTTGAGCCTGGCAAGTCGCTGGACGAGCACGATGAGCCTGCGGGAGAAAGCGGTTATCTGATAGTGACCGACCAGGACCCGAACCCGCAGCGTCTGTCTCAGTACGAGGTACGTCTGGCAGAGCGGGCGGTGCGCACGCAAGCGCCCGTGCTGGTCGAGGACGTTCTGCGAGATTCGGGGTCCGAGCGCAATTCGGGCTTTCCGGGGTTGGAAAGAGAAGGACAGGGAGTAAGGACGGTGGCTTGCGTACCATTCCTGTTGGGCGGCGAGGTTATCGGCGTGCTATTCGTTGGTCGCTACACGCAACAGCCCTTTGGCGAGGCCGACCTGGGGCTGCTCACTGCCATCGGGCAGCAGATGACTGTGGCAGTGCGGCTGGGAAGGCTCTATGAAATGCAGCGCGAGAGGGCTTCGCGCTCTGAGGAACGCGAGCAGCTTGAGCGAGACCTGCTCTCTATGGTGTCCCATGAGTTACGAACGCCCCTTACGTCCATCAAGACATGTGTCGGCGCGCTAGAAAGCATCGAAAGTGTTGCACAGACAGCGAACAACCATGGTTCCACTGAAACCAAACTGCTGCACAACATAGGGCGTAGTACCGATAGATTAATTGTTCTTGTGAACGAACTGCTGGACATGGCCCGGTTGCGCGCCGGGCGCGTATCCCTCAGCTTGCAGCAGCTAAATATGGGAGAAGTGTTATTGGAAATAGCTGCGCAGGTAAAGCCTTTGTTGGACGCTCGCGGGCAAACCCTGGCGCTTGACCTGCCGGTTACAGGCTCACCCAGGTGGGATACGCTCGCTGTTATGGCCGACAGGCGGCGAATCGAGCAGGTGCTGCTAAATCTGTTGTCCAACGCCAACAAGTACACCCCGCCGGGCGGGAATGTCACCCTTGGGGCGACGCCAAAGGACGGCCAGGTGCGCGTCTTTGTGCGCGACGACGGTCCCGGCATAGCGCCTGATGACCAAGAGCGGATATTCGAGAAATATTATCAGGTCAACTCGCCGACAAGCGCGGCGGACATCAGACCCGACGGAAGTGGCCTGGGCCTGGCGATTGCCCGCTCGATAGTGGAGCTTCACGGCGGACAGATAGGCGTACAGAGCAGGCTGGGGCGTGGGAGCACGTTCTTCTTCGCTCTGCCGAGCGAGGGTGAGGGAGTAGGGTAATCCCGTAGGGGCGTACGGCCGTACGCCCCTACAGGCAGAAAGGAACCCATGAAGATACTGATTGTTGACGACGACCCCGACGTAGTGGAAGCTATCACGCTGTCGTTTGGGCTGCAATGGCCGGACGCTCGCATCGTTGGGGCGAAAGATGGGCGCGCTGCGTTGGCGGCTGTCGCCAGGGAAGCGCCGGACGTGGTGTTGCTGGATATTGCCCTGCCCGATATAGACGGTTTCGAGGTGCTTCGGCGTATACGGGAGCGTTCCGACGTGCCGGTACTGATGATTTCGGCAAGGGGCGAGGAGATTGACAAGGTGCGCGGCCTGGAACTGGGCGCGGACGATTATGTGACCAAGCCGTTCGGCTATCTGGAGTTGTCGGCGCGTATTAAGGCGGTGATGCGGCGGGCGCAGGCCCTTCCACCAGTAAGCGGTGAGGGGCAGTTCGAGGCAGGGCCTATCGCCGTCAATTACGCAACCCACCAGGTCGCTGTGGGCGGCAAACCCGTTAAACTCACTCCCATAGAGTATAAGCTGCTGTACCAGTTGACCCGTAGCGCAGGGCAGGTGCTCCTGCACGACCAATTGCTGACCAAGATTTGGGGGCCGGAATATCTGGGCGAACTGGATTACCTGAGAATATACATCCGCAGGCTGCGCGAAAAGCTAGAGCAAAACCCCCAGCAGCCGGTGTATATATTGACCGAGCGCGGCATAGGGTATCGCTTCGACCCGTCGCCGCAGGTAGCAGATAGCGCGTTGGTGAAGGCGTGAGGGAGACGATGGACGATGGACGATGGACGATGGACGTTACGTTGCTGTCGTCCATCGTCCATCGTCCATCGTCTCCCTCACGTCAGGCGCGTAAGCTCAACCTGGAAGCAATCATAGCGAAATCCGCCGCTGATTGCGCTCTGATGCGGTCGTATGCCTCGCCTTCTTGCCGCATGACGTATGAGGGGTGGTATGTGAGCATGACCTCACTGTGCTCCATGCCTTCTATCGGTAGGTCGAAAGGTAGCCACTGGCCCCGCTCGACTGTCATCCTCACGTCGCGCCCTACGATGGCTTTGGCCGCTACTGCGCCCAGGCAGCAGACTATTCTCGGCTTGATTATGTCAAGTTCTCCGGTGCGCCAGATAGCGCAGGCCTTTATTTCGGGCACGCGGGGCGCGCGGTTCGCTACTCTCTTGCCGTTCTGCACAGTCGGGCGGCACTTTACGACGTTGGTAATCCACACGTTCTCGCGGAGTATGCTTGCCTCATCGAGCAGCGAATTGAGCATCTGCCCGGCCTTCCCGTAGAACGGGTGACCCGACTTGTCCTCGCCTTCGCCCGGCGCTTCACCGATGATTAGGAGGCTAGCGGTTGGAGAGCCTTCGCCAAAGACCACCTGCGTGCGGGTGGCGCACAGGTCGCACCGGCAGCACCGCACCCCAGGAGCGCGCAAAGCTGCGATTGCCACATCCTTATCACCACGATAAGCGGGTCCAGCAGCCTGCTCAGGCGTATCCGCCAGCATATCTTCGTGTGGGTGAATAATCTCCTCGATATCTTGATGCGAGTGAGGTTGCGCTGCCTTCGGCATGGCGTAACTCCTTATGCGAAAGTATCAGACAGATGCAGTGCAATAGATATGCCGCCGGTTGGAAGATTAAGAAACCGCAAAGACGCAAAGGCGCAAAGATTATTTATTGAATCTTTGCGCCTTTGCGTCTTTGCGGTTTCTTTATAAGAAGCTAGGCTTCCACCTCTGTCGGAGGGGGCATACTCAACAAGCCTTCCATCGCATGGAACTCATACATGCGCATAAGGGCGCGGTTTTCGGGGTCCATGTGGTGGTAGAGGGCTTCGGTGAGGCCCTTGTGGATTTCGGGCGGGAAGAGCTTGGCGAACTTATTGTTCTCTATAGCTATAAACAGCTTGTAAAGGTCGAGCAAGGCTGTAGCGTCAAGGGGCAGATCGAGGTCGGTGAGACGTATCTTGCCTATGTGCATACGCACCTTGAGCTTGTTCTCGCGGGCGAAGCGGTTCAATTCGTACTCGAACTCCATGGCCTTGCGCGAATAGCCATACATAACCAGCTTGATATAGATAGCCTCTGCCGTATAGCGAAACAGTTCCATGACCCGGTTCTTGTCGGGCGGCACGGGCTGGATCAGACCCAACCGGGTGAGGCCGTGCAGCAGCTTGGCGCTATCGAACTGACTGCGACCACGTTTGCGCGCCAGGGTCGCTACGTCGCTCACGCCGTCCACCAGCACCAACACCTCGCGGGCTTCATCAGAAAGAGGTCCAGTCACGGGGCGCGGCAACCTGCGGAAGGCCATGAGCACCGAGGGAATCACTGGCGATATGCGTATCCACTCGTCCACACGGCGCGTGCCCTCGATAATGAGTTTTTCTGCGCTCACGGATATGGGTATACCATCGGCCTTGACGAGCAAATCGCCCTGGAATGTAAAGCGGCTGTTGCGCCAAAGGAAGAGAGTGTAGATAGTGCTCTCCATGATTTGCTCTTCGCACCAGGCAAGCGCTTCATACGTGACCAGTTTGTTATCGAGCAGTATCTGCGCCGGGTCTATCTCTGCTACCTGCATACTGCTCATCCCTCTAATATCGGGCGGGACGAAAGTCTCTATATCGTTGAGTTCTGCATCCAGTTCAAGGTCCGTAGAAAGGTGCCGCGAAGTGGGGGCAGAGGCTATATGTCCGTTCCCGTTATTTGATGCAGACCTGGCCTCGGTGGGAACGCCCGCGGGCACAGTCGAATCCGGCTCGATATGCGCGGGAGACGCCACGCCCAGCTTCACCTTCCAGTCGGCGCCGAGACGCTGCTCTAGCTGGCGCACGTTCAGGCGCTCTGTTTGGAGCAGCAGTTCGACAATAGTGGGCAGGCGGGTGGCGGCTGCGATGTATGTGATGCGACCGTTCTCATAACAGATAGTGCGGGTGTTCCAACCCTGTATAAGGGTCAGAGTGCCCGTCTTCTGAGTAAAAGAGAGGGTCTGCAACAGGTCGGACAAGCTAAAACAACCTAGCCTGCCCTGTAAGTCAAAATCGTCTTTTTCGTTATTATCCATAGCTCTCTGCGCTGAAATCTAGAGGTGAATAT
>JBBQIC010000202.1:0-7675 GCA_038324555.1 Chloroflexia bacterium | reverse complement strand
CGTGTAGAGGGGCGCGACCCGCGCTTCAGGTGGCTTACTGCGCTGTCCAAAGCGGCGGGGGGGCGGGGCTATGCTGGCGCGGTGAATTTCGCCAGGTTGTGGGGTTCGCTCACGGCAAACAACACTTTTAGCGTGCTCGCGTTTCCCCTGATCATGCGCAACCCGGCTGATATATATCATGCTCACGACCTCATCAACCTGCCTGTCGCTTACCGGGTGGCAAAGGCCCAGGGTGCGAAGTTGGCCTATGATGCTCACGAGCTTTTCAGCGAGATAGACAATCCCTGGATAAAGATACGCAGAGGCTACTGGCGGCGCACCGAAGGCCGCCTACTGCCGCACTGCCTGGTGGCGACGACCGTCAACGAGTTCATCGCCGATGAGATGGCGAAGCGTTATAACGTGCAGCCGCCAGACGTAATTTACAATTGCCCGCGCAAACCCCAGGGCTTCAATCCTGACGAACGCCACCCTTACCTGCGCGATGCACTGGGCTTGTCGCCCGAAACGCGCATCGTGCTCTACCAGGGCTGGATGGCCGAGGGGCGGGGGCTTGAGGAGCTAATCGAGGGCGCGGCTCATCTTCGAGGCTCGAAGGCCGTGCTCGTGCTCATGGGCTACGGCGACTATAAGCCTCAGTTAGAAGCCCTAGCTGCCCGGCATAACCTGGGCGACGTTGTGCGATTCCTGGACCCGGTGCCGCAGGCAGACCTCGTACCCTACTGTGCTTCGGCTTCCGTTGGCGTGATACCTTATCGCCCGGTTGACCTGAATAATTACTATAGTTCTCCCAATAAGCTATTCGACTTCATTCAAGCGCAAATCCCCATCCTGGCTAACGACCTGCCTTTCCTCAGTAAGGTAGTGAAGGGCCACGATATAGGCATGACTGCCCCCATGACCACGCCGGATAGCGTAGGGCAATCCATGCTTGGGATATTATCCAAATTGGATGAGGCCGGTAAGGTTTTACACTGGCGGCGCAACCTGAAAGAAGCGGCAGACGTTTACAACTGGGAGCATGAAGGAGAGAAGCTTGTGAGGCTGTTTTATGAGCGGATTGGCAGATAAGGGATCGGGGATCGGGGATCGGAGGTCAGTTCCTGAATTCCGATCCCCGATCCCCGACCCCCGATCCCTTGTTCCAGTGTTACTGTGGCTCGCAACCGCTGTCCTGGTGACCGCTCTTGCTTTGCGCTTTGCCATGCGAGCGGTTGGCGTGCGCGACGACATACCCATTCCAGGGGTCGTCTATTCGCTCACTGCGCCGCTCGTGGAGCCTTTTTATAGGTTCTTTCCGTTGGGAGATGCCCGCTTTGATTATCGTGTTTTCGATGTAGCTGCGATTGCCGCTGCTGGGGTGGTTATTACTATCGCCCTATTGGTATATGTGGTGGGGTTGTTGGTGGAGGGTCTCACCAGGCGATAAAGAGTAGGGGAATTAGATTATCCGAGGGGCGAGTTGTAGAGGAAGGCTTTGCGTCTTCCTCTACAACTCGCCCCTCTTTGGCACTTGACTTTTCGGCAATTTATGTGTATAATTAGAACAGAAGTTCGTTCGTTGTGGCGTGAATGAGAGTTCAGTGAAAACGAGTAAAGAGAGCAAAGAGATGAGTAGAGAAGACCTAAAAATCATAAGCAACAGGCCCGCTATCACACATGAGCAGGCAGCAGAGGTGCTTTTCAATTGCGCTTCGCTCCTCCAGATGGCAGGGGCTAATCAGTACCGTATCGCCCGATACCGGCAGGCCGCTTTGAATTTGATGAGGTTGGGACCTGTGGCGCTCGAAGCGGCGCTCGATGAAGAGTTGTGGCCGAAATTGGGCCTGGGCAAACGGCTCGGAGCAAAGATGCGCGAGTTGGTGCTCAACGGCACGATGAATTTTTACGTTGAACTGAAGGCTGATTTGCCGCCCGCAGTAGAGAGCCTGATGGGTGTGCAGGGCGTGGGTCCAAGACTCGCGCTGCGTCTCCACAAGGAGTTGGGCGTCAATTCGCCCGCCCAACTTGCCGACGCTGCGCGCCGAGGCCAGGTAACGAAACTGAAAGGCTTCGGGCCGAAGCGCCAGGCTGCTTACGCCCACATTCAGGGGCCAACCCCTCCGACCGCGCCACATCTTGTTGCCCTGCCCCGCATCAGGGAAGAAGAGGAACTTCGGGTTGCGGCCTAAAGATTGGGTATAACAAACAAAAAGCATATCGCTGTGCGATATGCTTTTTGTTTGTTATGTTATGTTATTGTTGGCCTATGGGCGCACAGGTTCTATACTACCTCACTCGTCACGCTTTCTCTTCAGCCGAACGGCGACTTCTCCCGATGTGATGCCCTTTAGTGGGGGACTGAGTTTGCTGATCGTTACTTCGACTTCTATGATGCGCTTGTTGTAGTCGAGTATCTTATCAAGCAACCTTCCCGCCAGATGTTCGATTAGCTTGCTTGGTTTGCCTTCCACTTCTGCTCGGACCAACTTATAGAGCGCCGAATAGCTAACTGTATCGTCCAGGTGGTCGGTGCGGGCGGGTTTTGAGAGATCGAGGCGTACCGTCAGGTCCACCCCGAAGCGTTGGCCTAATTCCGTCTCTTCCGGGTTCACTCCATGCGTGCCGAAGAACACCAACCCTCTCAGCATGATTTCGTCCATAAGCTGATTGTACGCGCCTTGACGTTTGCGTGCAAGGCGTGATAACCTGCTATTACGTATTGCGTATTACGTAACTTCTTTCATACGTAATACGCAATAAGTAATAGGAGACTGGAGCATATAAACAATGACCAATACACAAGGAACAGGCCCAGGGCCTAACATCATTACCCGGCCCGGCCCGGCTGACCAGGAACTAACGGATGAACAGAAGCGCGTGCTGTTGGTGGCGGCGCACCCTGACGATGCGGAATTCTCTTCGGGAGGGACCGTCGCCAGGTGGGTGCGCGCAGGTATAGAGGTGATATATGTGATAGCCACCAGCGGCGATAAGGGCACGCCAGACCGCGAAATGACGGGCGAGCGCCTTAGCAACATGCGCGAAGATGAGCAGCGTGCCGCCGCCGCCCGCCTGGGTGTGAAAGAGGTGATCTTTTTGCGCTTCCCCGATGGCGAAATGACGCCTAACCTGGAGTTGCGCGAAGCCGTCACCCGCATGATACGCCTCTATAAGCCGTACACCGTCATGACGCACGATCCTCTAACCCTTTTCTACAACAACGAGTTTATCAACCACCCGGACCACCGCGCTATCGGACAGGCCACAATTGACGCTATCTACCCGACCGCCCGCGACCCCTTGCAGTTCAACGAACAGATAAAGGAGGGGTTAGAGCCTCACAAGGTAAAAGAGATATTCATATTCGGGACCGAGCAGCCAAACGTGCTTGTTGACATAAGCGAGACCATAGAGGACAAGATCGAGGCGCTAAAACTGCATGTGACCCAGGTAGGTCCATCGGAAGAGCTTGCGCAACGTATCAGGATGCGCTCGGCGCAGGTTGCAGAGCCTCACGGCCTGGCTTATGCAGAAGCTTTCAGGCGAGTAATCATGAGGGCATAGAATAAAAGAGGCGCAACCAGTCATCTGGGGTCCATTCAAAGTCGCTGATATGACGATAGACGGTGGACGATAGACGATAGACGATAGACGATTGTACCTATCGTCTATCGTCCATCACAGGGCGGATGCAAAGTAGGTGTCAAGGGTAGAGCGAACCCGATGAACTTGTCATTCTGAACGCAGTGAAGAATCTCGTCCCTCGCTTAGATGCTGGATTTACTGTGTCCCAACCATCCTGGCCCACGACGAGATTCTTCGCTTCGCTCAGAATGACAAGTTCAGCTTAGTTCTTTTCCTACAAGCACTACGACTTTGCCTACGCTCTGTCGTCCATCGTCTATCGTCCATCGTCTATCGTCCATCGTCTATCGTCCATCGTCTATCGTCATATCAGCGACTTTGTATACACCTTGCCGACTATCTTCCTGGGTTATATCGGAGAAAGCGCCAAAATTGATCGTTTGATATTATTGACAAACGCCCGTTAAGATGGTATTTTTATAGTAATCAGGAGACGAGCAAGAAATGGTCAAAAGAAGTCGGGCAATTCGTCTAGCTCGGGCGTAATTCGGGCCAACGTATTCCCATACACTTTACTAGTAGTAGGGGAGCTATCACCTATCACCTATTCATCTCCCGATTAGATAATGGAAACGGCTACCGCGTTGCTGTAGTCCCTTTAGCTTTAGAGGTAGCCCTTTGTTCTGGTTCGGGTGGCGTATCTTATTCTCAGGACTTTCACTTAAATACTAACTATGAAGCTGGTAAGTCAAAGCAATGATTAGTACCTAGCCCTTGCTTTGACTCGGCTTTTAGTGGTGGGCTAAGTGGAAGTCACAATTTACAGAGGCATTACGGGCAGCCTGTGGGGTAACCGTATTGTTTGGGAGGGATGGGGACGAACACTCTACTGAGGGTCGCCTTCCCAGAGTATTCGAGTATTAGGAGCTATAGGAGGATAAAATCAGTTATGGTAAACAAGATAGATAAACGCAGCGGCTTATGGTTAGGTATGGTGTTGCTGGCCCTCATGATAGGGATCGGCACACTGGCTGGCTCCACGCTTGCCGCACCGCCATCGCCTTCAGGCCCAGCCATCGCCGGAGACGCACAAGCGCCCCTGGACACACCTACAGCTACACCTACTTGCGGGGTTGTTCAGGATTATGTAGTCACCCAAAGTACGGGTGTGATCGTTCCTGGCACCACGGACATCGGCAACCACGGTGACGACTTAGTGACAACTGTTGCTCTGCCCTTCCCGGTCACGTTCTATGGACAGACTTTCAGCAGCGTTACGGCAAGCTCAAACGGCAACCTGCAATTCAGCAGCGCCAGCACTGCCTTCACCAATGTTTGTTTGCCTACCACCACCTTCAACAACGCTATCCTGCCCCATTGGGACGACCTGCATACGGGCGGCACGGGTGAGGGCATCTTCACGTCGGTAAGCGGCGTGGATCCCAACCAAATCTTCAACATAGAGTGGAAGGCCCATTTCTTCTCTGGTGCAGGCACCCTCGATTTTGAAGTGCGCCTGTATCAAGGCTCGACTCAGATAGACTTCATCTATGGCAATATACCTAACAACGGCGTCAGCGCCACCATCGGCATACAACGTGGCACCGGCCCGCAAAAGACACAGTTCTCCTGCAACACAGCCAGCGTCACCGCAGGCACGTTGCTCACCTTCACGCAGCTACCGTGCGGCGCGGCGACCCTCACACCTACCAACACCCCTGTCCCCACCAACACCTTCACGCCAACACTCACCCGCACGTTCACAAACACACCCACGCTCACGATTACCCCCGGTGGCCCCACCCTCACTCCCACCAACACGTCCACTCCTACTCCCTGCGTAGATTATGCAATAACCACCGGCACCGACACGCTCCTGCCGGGCGATACGCTCGTCCCCGGCTCACAAGGCGATGATAACGTCGTCCCGGTAGCGCTGCCGTTCCCTGTAACCTTCTACGGACAGACCTACAGCACGGTCAACGCAGCCGACAACGGTAACCTGCAATTTACCAGCGTCAACACGACTTTCACCAACGCCTGCTTGCCCACAGCCACCATGAACGGCTTGCTCGCCCCATTCTGGGATGACCTGCTGTTGAACCAGACCACCGCTCAAGGTATCTACACCGGCCTGTCGGGCGCCGCGCCCAACCGCGTGTTCGTTATCGAATGGCGCGCCTGCCTTTACAGCGGTGGCCTTTGCGCGGCTGGCGGCGACGTCAATTTTGAAGTCAAGTTCCTGGAGAATTCGCAGACCATATCTTTCATCTACGCCCTCACGAATAACGGCGGCACCGGCGCTACGGTCGGCGCGCAGAGGGACACAGGCTCGCGCGTTGCTCAGTTTGAATGCAACACCGGCGGCCTGAGCAACGGTATGAGAATTGACTTTACACCCACCATATGCGGCACGCCTACCAACACCTTCACGCCTACCAATACCATCCCGCCTACCAACACCTTCACGCCTACCAATACCTTCACGCCTATCAACACCGCCACGCCAATCGCCACCTGCGGACCAGGCTCTGATTACGTAATCGAACCTGGTAGCGGCGCGATTGACCCAGGCACGACCGACACTGGCAACCACTGCGACGACTGCGTGACCACTATCACTCTGCCGTTCACCTACAACCTGTACGCCCAACCGTTCACCAACGCGGGCGTCAGTTCTAACGGCAACTTGCAGTTCAGCGGCGCCGTTACTACATTCACCAACGTGTGTCTGCCCACTGCTTCTTTTGGATGGACCATCTTCCCGCATTGGGATGATCTGAACACCACCGCGACCGGCTCAGGCTGTAGCGCCTTTGTCGGCGGTTGCGGCGTCTTTACCTCGGTCACTGGCGTAGCGCCCAACCGTGTCTTCAACATAGAATGGCGCGCTTACTACTTCAACAACAACGCCCAGACCGCCAACTTCGAGGTGCGGCTGTTCGAAGGGCAGGACGCCTTCGATATTGTCTATGGTCAGGTAGCCCAGGGCGGCTCTAGCGCCACGATAGGCGTGCAGAGAATCGGTGGGGCCAGCGCCTCGCAGTACTCCTGCAACCAGGCCGTTATCAGCCAAGGTCTGCGGCTTCACTTCCGGCCTCTGGGCTGCGGAGAGAGCACCCAGACACCCACATCTACGAGCACAATCACGGCTACCAACACCGGGACTAACACCGCCACGCCTACTATCACCCCAGGCGGGCTGACCCTGACGCCTACTATCACCCCCACTCCCACCAACACACTTACACCCACCCTGACGCCCACCGCAACATCTACCCCACCGGCCTGCGGCGCTGGCTCCAACTACGTGATCGCGACGGGAGCCGCTACCATCATCGCGGGTACAACCCTGGTGCCTGGTTCTCAGGCTGACGATGCGGTGGTCGTCGTCCCATTGCCGTTTACCTATAACTTCTACGGCGCGCCGTTCACCAGCGTGAACGCCAGCACCAACGGCAACCTGCAATTCACAAGCAGCAATACGACATTCGTCAATGCCTGCTTGCCTTCCACTAGTATGACCGATCTGGTCGCGCCGCACTGGGACGACCTGAACTCCGGCGTCAACGCAGGCGACGGCATCTACACATCGGTGAACGGCAGCGCGCCTAACCGTATCTTCGCTGTAGAGTGGCGCTCCTGCATCTACAATGGTCTTTCAGCTTGCGCGGGCAACGTGAACTTTGAAGTGCTGCTGTACGAAGGCCAGAACAGGCTCGACTTCGTCTACGGCGTGGTCACCGACAACGGCGGCACGCACAGCACAGGCGATACCGGAGCAACAGTAGGCGTGCAGAGGGGTATCGGCCCACAGAGCACGCAGTTCTCTTGCAACACCGCTTCGTTGAGCACGGGCTTACAGTTGATCTTCACTGAGCCTCCTTGCAACACACCTACACCCATACCGCCTACCGCCACCAACACACCGTCAGCAGGAGCCGGCGTAATCACGGGGCATCTGACATGGCAGGGTATACCCCAGCCCAACTCACGCAATACGCTGGTGACTGGTACACTCACAATCTGTACTGGCAGCACACCTAACAACTTCACCTTCCACACCGATGCCAGTGGTAACTTCACCGTCACCACAGGTCTCCCTGAT
>JBBQIC010000201.1:0-7682 GCA_038324555.1 Chloroflexia bacterium | reverse complement strand
ATCATCCCGGTCATGAGCTTATTCAGAGCCTCTTTTGACGGACGAAGCGTATCCTGCGGCAGTTGCACGAGCGGTGTTGCCGGCAGGTCGTATACGTCGGGCGGGGTGGCCCGTGACTCGTTGATATAGACCAGACCCGTGATAAACTCTTGCTTGTCGCGGGCTTCCGACAGCAACCTCATCGCGGCGTACTTGTCGGTCGGGTCGTAGTCTTCCTCCAGCTTGCGTAGCTGGATAGTCGGGCCGTCGTGCAGCTTGACGGTGCGCACCGTGCCCGGCTCGTAATCCACCTGGATTTCGTCGTATTTCTCAATAAAGCTGATGTCGTGCAGCCTCTCTTCGTGCGCCTTGCCCCAGGTATAGCTCTTGGTCGATTCTTCGTGGTTGTTGAAGGTGACGCAAGGGCTGATTATATCGAGCACAGCCGTGCCGTTGTAGTTGATTGCTGCCTTCAGAAGCTCGCGCACCTGCTTGGCGTCTCCCGCGAACGAGCGGGCCACGAAGCCGCAATCGGAGGCCAACGCTTCGATGCAGAGGTCAATCGGCGGCAACTCGTTCAGCCCGGCGTATTTCAATTGCTGGCCCACGTCGGCGGTCGCTGAGAATTGGCCTTTGGTGAGGCCGTACACGCCGTTGTTCTCGATGATGTACACCATACGCACGTTGCGGCGTAGCAGGTGCTTGTACTGACCCATGCCTATAGAGCCGGTGTCACCGTCGCCGCTGACCGCGATAGGCAAAAGATCGCGGTTCGCAAGGGTCGCGCCCGTTACCACCGACGGCATACGCCCGTGTAGAGCGTTAAAGCCGTGCGATCTGTTCAGGAAGTACGCGGGCGACTTGCTCGAGCAGCCGATGCCGCTCATTTTTATTACTTTGTAGGGCGGCAGCGAAAGCTCGAACGCCACGTTTATGATCTGGCTCGAAATCGAATCGTGCCCGCAGCCCTGGCAGAGGGTCGAAGGTCTGCCTTTGTAGTCGCCCTTTTCGAGGCCGACCAGGTTGAGTTTATCGCTGCGTCCCTCGGTGGGCTTGACTGTTGTTACCATTATTGCTGCTCCTGTTCCATTATCTCATCTACGACGAAGTTCGCCGTAAGCGGCAGTCCGTCCAGGTGAGCTACCGACCTTATTTCCATCGAACGCTCCGGTACATGCAGCCTGATAAGTGAGCGCATTTGCCCCTCGACATTTAGCTCTACGACATATACACACTTATGCGCCTTGATGAATTCTCGCAACGTCTCTTCCAGAGGAAGGGCACGGAGCCGTATATAACTTGTCTCGACGCCTCTGGCACGCAACAGATCGCGGGCTTCCTGGACCGCTGGGTCGGCTGAACCGTAGGAGATGATCCCTATCTTTGCGCCATCCCGCATGTCAACTACTGGCTTGGGCACCAAAGTGCGGGCGGTGTCGTGCTTCTTTTCCAACCGGAGGAGATTCTTCTCCCAGTCGTCGGGTCGCTCGCTGTAAACGGCTTCTTCATTGTGGCCCGTGCCGCGCACAAAGTAAGGCGAAAGCGGGTGCTTGTTGCCTGGAAGCGTGCGGTAAGTGATGCCGTCGCCGTCCACGTCTTTGTACCGGGAGAACGAACCCGCGCGTTCTATGTCTTGCTCGGTGAGCACTTTGCCCCTATCCATCGGCTTTTCAGGATAGTCGAACGGCTCAGTCATCCACTGGTTCATGCCCAGGTCAAGATCACTCAGGACGAATACGGGGGTTTGAATGCGCTCGGCGAGATCGAAAGCCTGCCAGCCGAACTCAAAGCATTCCTTCATGTTGCCTGGAAGCAGCACGACATGGTGGGTATCGCCGTGCCCCAGGAAGTACACCGAGAGCAGATCGCCCTGCGAAGTGCGTGTTGGTAGCCCCGTGCTAGGTCCGACACGCTGGATGTCCCAGATGACGCCTGGGATTTCGGCAAAGTAGCCTAACCCTGCGAACTCGGTCATCAGCGAGATGCCGGGGCCGGACGTTGAGGTCATGGCTCGCGCCCCCGCCCAGCCCGCGCCGAGCACCATGCCTATGGCCGCAAGCTCGTCTTCGGCCTGCACTACCGCGTAGGTGGCGTTGCCGTCTGCGTCTTTGCGCAGCCTGGGCAGGTAGCCGTTGAGCGCGTCAATCAGGCTGGTGGAGGGGGTAATAGGATACCACGAGGCGAACGTCACGCCACCGAAGACCGCGCCCAGCGCACCCGCGCTGTTGCCATCGGTCATCATCAGACCATTAGTCTTGTCCAGCCTCTCGATGCGGTAGGGGTCCGACTTGGTGATATTCTCGCGAGTCCAGGCCATGGCCATATCAATCATGTTCATGTTGAGTTCGACCGGCTTGGCCTTGCCCTTGAAGTGGTAGTTCAGCCCCTCTTGCATGTACTCGACATCAATGCCCAGCAGCACCGCCACCGCGCCCACGTACACCATATTGGCTATGAGGTCCCTCAGTTTGGGATCAACGCCCGCCTGCTTGACAAGCTCCTTCACCGGGAGGGGGTACATTGATACGTCGTCACGTTGAGTTATGAACTTCAAGTCGTCCGGGTATATGCACACCCCACCTTGCGGCAGCGTCTTGAGGTCTTCCTCCGCAGTAGCCGGATTGAAGGCCACCAAAATCTCCGATTCCTCCGTGCGGGCCGTATAGCCGTCCTTGCTCAACCTGATGTCATACCAGGTAGGCAGTCCGGAAATATTAGACGGGAAAAGATTCTTAGGGCTGACGGGAATCCCCATCTTGAAGATCGAGCGCGCCAACAAGCCGTTGGCCGTCTGGCTACCAGAACCATTGACCGTCGCTATTATTACTGAGAAATCATTCACTACTTCCGGGCGCTCCGACCGTTCCCGCGTCCCCGGTATATCTAGCACGTCTGCCGTGCCCATTGTCATACCCTCCGTTTACTATTACGTATTGCGTATTGCGTATTGCGTATTACGTAAAGCCCTTACGTAATACGCAATACGCAATACGTCCTATCCCGGCGTCAACTCGTCTCGTGGATCAAAGGTCTCTTCGCCTATCTTCGTGTTCCCCGTCTCGTTGCCCTGGCCGTCTACGTCAAACTCGCCTATCAGGTCGGCAGGGCCGGACATGGGAGGCTGGATAGACACGTTCTCGTCTTCCAACGCGCCCAGATGCCCTCCGCCGTGTTTATGAGGGCTGTTAGACGGCATATTAGAAGGTGTGCGCCACTCGCCCTGGTGGGTGATCATGTCCTGCTCGAGTTCTTCTCTGACGTAAGGCTCCTGCTCCTCCGGGGATTTTGGCGTCCCCGAATCACTGTCTGCTGCCACGCATCCTCCTCGAAATATCTGCTGGATAAGCCTCGTACTGAACGGCTATCTTAGGCTAGTTACCATTCCGTTAATTATAGCACAATAGGCTGGATGTTGCTGAAACCTGCGATATACTGGGCGGGAGTGGTGCAAAATCACAAGTCATAAAGCACCGCAGAGGCGCGGAGGGCGCAGAGGAACACTAAGAAAGGTCCCTCTGCGCCCTCCGCGCCTCTGCGGTGATTAATATGTTGCCTAGATCTCTTCAGTATCTATCTGCGCCCGTTGCAGCTTGCCGCTGTAGTCTATATACAGTGTCTTCCACTCGGTGAACACGTCCAGACCTGCCTGCCCTGCTTCGCGGTGGCCGTTGCCGGTGCCTCGCGTGCCTCCGAAGGGTAGCTGTATCTCCGCGCCGATGGTTCCCGCGTTCACGTATACGATGCCTGTGGTGAGGTCTCGCATCGCCCGGAAAGCGTTGTTCACGTCCTGTGTATAGATAGACGAGGAGAGTCCGTACTTCGTGTTGTTGTTCACCTCAACGGCCTCTTCGAGGCTGCTTACAGGAACGAGCGCGGTCACGGGGCCAAATATCTCCTCCTGGGCGATCATCGCGTCGGATTTGACGTTGGTGAAGAGCGTCGGCTTATAGAAGTTGCCCTTCGACAGGTCGCCGTCGCTGGCGATAGCGCCGCCGGTAAGCATCTCCGTGCCCCCGCTGCGTCCTTGCTGCACCAACTCGTCTATCTTCTTGAGCTGCGAACCATTGACCACCGGGCCGATGTCGGTCTTGGGGTCCAGGCCGTTGCCCAGCCGGAACTTATTGATGCGGCTCACCAGCCGGTCTTCAAGGTCCTTCAGCACAGCTTTGTGTACTATTACTCTGGACGCAGCAGTGCATCGCTGGCCCGTCGTACCAAACGCGCTCCAGAGTATTCCCTCGGTCGCCAGGTCGAGATTAGCGTCGTCAAGCACGATTATGGCGTTCTTGCCGCCCATCTCCAGAGACACGCGCTTGAGGGTGGGAGCCGCGCTCATCGTGACTTGCTGACCTGCTGCCGTCGAACCCGTAAATGAGATCAACTTGACCTTGGGGTGCTGGATTATGGCCTCGCCCACGCTTCCGCCAGGGCCGAGCACCACGTTTACCACCCCCTCTGGCACTCCGGCGTCGGTCAGTATCTTCACCAACTCAATCGCCAACAGCGGAGTGTCCGAAGCGGGCTTGAAGACTACCGTGTTACCCGCGATAAGAGCGGGCATCAGCTTCCATGACGGAATAGCGATAGGGAAGTTCCAGGGCGTAATTGCGCCCACCACGCCGATAGGGTCGCGCACAGCCATTGCGAACTTGTTGGGCAACTCGGACGGCACGAGCGAGCCGAACAGCCTGCGTCCCTCGCCAGCCATGTAGAACGTCATGTCTATGGCCTCTTGCACGTCGCCACGCGCCTCGGCGAGCACCTTGCCCATTTCCTGTGTCATCAAGCGCGCCAGGTCCTCTTTGCGGTCTACGAGCAACTGCGCCGCCTTGAATAGGATTTCCCCTCGGCGCGGCGCTGGAACGAGTCTCCAATGCTTGAAGGCCTTGTCTGCGGCCTCAACTGCCCTGTCCACGTCGCTCTTGTCCGAGATGGTCAGCACACCGAGCAGTTCGCCCGTCGCTGGATTACGGCTCTCGAAGGTCTTGCCCGCCGAGCCTTCTACCCACTTGCCGCCGATATAGTTCTTCACCAGGTCACGTGCGTATGTAGCCTGATCCATTGTCGTACTCATATGCTTAGTCCTTTCTCCTCTCGCCACTCAGTTCATCATCAATTTGCCGGAGCAGAGTCACGGCAGACCACCAATCAGTGTAGCACAGTGGCATTGAACGGTCAAGGCAGACTCAGACTCAAGCTTGACGCCTACCCCGCGCTTATGCTATAAAAAGCACACAATGTAGAATTCACCAGGCAGCGACGGAGAATCAAGTAGGGCGGTGGCGGAAGTTGCAGAGAGGGGGTGTGCGGTGCAAACCTCCCAGGCCATCGTAGCGAAATACAACCTCTCGAGCCTGGATGGAAGCGCCCATTACAGCGCAGGGGTCCACTCATCAGGACCTAACAAGGCGTATTCTCGCAAGGGATCGCAAAGCACGGTGGTACCACGAAGCCTAAGCTCTCGTCCGTCGCAAATCGGCGGGCTGGGGCTTTTTTGTTGGGCGATACTTGGAGAACAGTGGCGTGGCTACTAACGATACAAGGAATACAATAGAAAACGTTGACACCAGCCAGGCGTTAAGCGATGACGAGTCGCTTGCCTCCCTGTGTGCTGGTCATCAAACCCTCATCGCAACCGTCGGCCTGCCCGCATCCGGCAAGACGACATGGAGCAACCATCTGCTGGCCGAAGCGCCTTGTTTCGTCAGGGTCAACAGCGATGACCTGCGAGAGCAGAACCCACGCGCTCACGAGGCGACCATTCGCCGCATCAGAGACACCCAGATTCGCAATGCGTTGACCGAGGGCAGGGGCGTTGTGGTTGACAACACGAATCTGCGGGGCCTGAGCGACTTGCGCAAATTGGCGCGCGAGGGCGACGCTGAAATCCGCGTCAAAGATTTCAGGTCAGTACCCTGGCAGGAGTGCGTGAGGCGAGACGCTGAACGCGCGGCTAGAGGGGAACGAGCTACAGGCCGCAGTGTAATCATCAAGATGGCGATGCAGGCCAGTCTATTCCAACTCGATCCAGCGACCAACACACAGGCAATAATAATTGACCTTGATGGCACGCTCACCGATGTGTCGCATCGCATACATCACCTGCGCGGTGGGCCAAAGAAGGACTGGAAAGCGTTCTTCGAGGGCATACCCGGCGACGCGGTGAACGCAGCAGTCGCCGCCCTTTACCACATGGCGCTTAATGCTGGTTATACGGTCTTACTCGTGTCGGGTCGCCCCGAAGATTACCGTGTTGCGAGCGAGCGTTGGCTGGTCGAAAACGCCATGAACGGCTACTTCGCGCTCTTCATGCGTCCTCAAGGCGACAGTGCGCCCGACACTGAGGTCAAAGCCAAAATATTCGACCGTCTCATTGCACCCTACTTCAAGGTACTTTTCACAGTTGACGACCGCGACGCAGTAGTGCAGATGTGGAGATCAAAGGGGCTAGTTTGTATGCAAGTGGCAGAGGGGAAATATTGAAAGACGTTGGAACGTTGGAACGTTGGAACGTTAGAATGGCTTCAACCTTGTAACGTTCCAACGTTCCAACGTTCTAACCCAGTAAAGGAGGCACACTAAATGGACGACACCAGGCAAGCGCCCACGCCGGAGGGGTTGCATAGCGAACTCCGCGAGCAGCGCAAGGAAGCAGAGGCGGAGGCAGAAGCCGCGCAGCCTGCCCTGAGCGAAGCCGAAGGGTCGGAGTTCAACACCGAGGTAGCCACCGAAGCCTCTGTGCGAGCAGGCGTACAAACCGAGGAAGCAGAGAGGTGGCAAGGAGTGAATAAGGATGAAGAAGCTCTGCGTGAGGCGCTGACCCGCTCCGTCGCGGAGATTCATGTGCGCGAAGAACTTGAAAAGAGGCTCAAGTCGGGCCGCCAATTACGGGTCAAATTGGGCATAGACCCCACCGGGCCGCTATTGCACCTGGGTCGAACGGTGCCTCTCTTCAAGATGCGCCAATTTCAGGACCTCGGACACCAGGTGGTGCTCATCATCGGTGATTTCACGGCGTTGGTAGGCGATGCGTCCGATAAGGATTCCACGCGGCCAATGCTCTCCCGTGAGCAAATTGAACAGAACATGGCGACCTATAAAGAGCAAATAGGCCGGATACTCGACCTCGACAAAGTAGAGTTCCGTTACAATTCGCAGTGGCTCGGCCCATTGAGCTTTGGAGACGTAATCAGGCTGGCGTCCAAGTTCACTGTGGCCCAGATGATCCAGCGCGAAAACTTTTCAGAGCGGTGGGAAGGCGGCAAGCCTATCGGCCTGCACGAATTGCTCTACCCGCTAATGCAGGGCTTCGACTCCATCGCTATCGAGGCAGACGTGGAACTGGGCGGGACCGACCAGCTATTCAACCTTATGGCGGGTCGCGCCTTGCAGGAGGACTTCGGCCAGCCTCCACAGTCGGTAATGTGCATGGACATGATCCCCGGCACCGACGGTCGCAAGATGTCCACAAGCTGGGGCAACTCGATCTACATACTCGACGAGCCGCGCGATCAATTCGGCAAAATCATGTCCATGCAGGACCACGTTATCCCTGTGTTTATGGAGTCATGCACACTAATGCCCATGGATGAGGTCCACAGGGTAAAAGAGGGCTTAGAGAACGGAACCGCCCACCCCATGGACGCCAAGAAGCGCCTGGCCTGGGAGATCGTCAGGATGTATCACGGCGAAGAAGCCGCCGA
>JBBQIC010000200.1:0-7702 GCA_038324555.1 Chloroflexia bacterium | reverse complement strand
CCCTCGACTATCAAATTGCTGCCAGCCTTCACGTCAGCCTGGGTGGCATTACCCAGCGAAGGCTGCTGGTTGGTTACGGTCAGAGCTTTGTAACCGGCGTTGCCCGCAAGTGTGACCTGGATGCCGTCCTTGTGCTTGGGGGTCTTCAGTGTAACGGTGTTGCCGTTTACGCTCTCGACGCGGCCCACCATCAGTTGGCTGCTGCCGTTGTCCACACGCACGGCCCAGGCGTTGATAGTGCGCGTAGAGGGGGTAGAAGGAGTTGCGCTCTTGTCGGCCTTGTCGGCCTTATCGGGGCGACCGAGCATCTCTATCTTATCTCCGACCTTGAGCGAGCTGACTCCCTGGAAGCCGTTGTTGAGCACTACAGTACTGGCCGTGGTGTTCACAGTGATGTCCGTGCCCTTCAAGCTGGCGACTGTGATCGTAGAGCCGTTGATAGACTTTATGGTCCCCGCGCCAACGTGCTTCGCCAACTCTTTGGAACCCTGGCCTGCCTTGGGCAGAATGCCCTTGGCGATTCCGGCTCTGCACTGCGCAACCACGCGGGCATTGATGACGCCGCGCTGGTTGGTGGTCATACCCGCCACCGCCGCGGGGCTGCCCGTCTGTACGTCGCTCAACGTGCCCTGGACGCAACTGCCGTTGTGCGGCACAAGTATCCATGTGCTATCGTTTATGCGCACGGTAGCGGTCATGCCGTTCCTGACGTGCAGAGTAAGGCTATCGCTCCCAACGCTGTTGACGCGCCCCATGACGCGGATGGCTCTATCCGGGGTGACAGGGGCAGTAGTGTCCTTGCCTGGCGTCTGAGACTGGCGAGGAGCCGCAGCGTTGACCCCACCCGCGAACACGCCGAACGCGATGATCCCGGTAAGCGCGCCTACGCTCATAAATGTTCTTGCAGATTTCATGTTTATTCGTGACCTCCATATTTTGAGTAGCTGATTTGGTTCTTTGCTGCCCTGTCCGCCGATAAAACGGGTGGACAGGGCAATTGTTTAGGCTAGCTGGTTTATCGCCGTTATTAACAATTATAAGCCCGCATTGCTATGAGGTTGTAAGGCATATGTAAAATCTTTGTAAAATCTCCCTACCAAATCTCCCATATGTCGGCGGGATGAACCACAGGGGCCACAACTGCGTCGTATGTGCCATAACGTCCGCGAAAATAGAGTAGAGGCTCGGCTTCATGGGCGTCGGCGGCGATAATCTCGCCCATGAGGATCACATGATCGCCCCCCTTGCAGGTATCCACCAGCTTGCACTCGGCGTAGGCCAGCGCGCCGTCAATTATCGGCGCGCCTGTCTCTCCACCCGTTCGCCAGCGCAGCCCGGCGAAGCGATCCCCGGCGCGCGTGGCGAATTGCTGCGCAATCTCCTGCTGCGTCGAAGCCAGGATGTTCACCGTGAATACGCCCGCTTCTTTGATGATGTCCAGGCTGGTCGAATGCTCACTAACGCACACAAGCAACATGCGCGGCTCCAGCGACAGCGAAGATACCGCGCTGGCCGTAAAGCCCCGGTTCTCCCCGTCCTTGCCCTTGACCGTAACGATAGTCACGCCCGTAGCGAACGACCCCATGACGCGCAGGAAGAGGTGACGTTCTATCGGCTCGTTTTCGTTGGTTGGGTTGGTCAATGTCGGCTCCTTGGGTGAGGGAGTAGGGTGAGGGAGTAGTCTTTATTCCTATTCCCTCACCCTACTCCCTCACCCTATCCTATTCCGTATCACCCCTATCCCCTCCACCTCGCACTCCACCACATCCCCCGGGCGCAAGTATTCCGGTGGCGTGCGGGCGTGGCCTATGCCTTCTGGAGTGCCTGTGGCAATGATGTCGCCTGGCTCTAGCGTCATTCCCAGCGAAAGTGTCTCTATTATAGCCGGAACGTCGAATATCATATCCCGCGTGTTGCCGTGCTGCTTCTCCACGCCGTTGACGCGGGTCCACAGTTGCAGGCCACTTGGACCGCCTATTTCGTCTGCGGTCACTATCCAGGGGCCGGTTGGGCACGAACCGTCCAGGCTCTTGCCTAGAAAGTTCTGGTTGCCGTGGCGCTTTTGTATGTCGCGGGCCGTCACGTCGTTGAGCACCATGTAGCCGAAAACATACTCTAAAGCCTCGGAACGCCTTATCTTCTTCCCTGAGCGGCCTATCACCACCGCTAACTCTGCCTCCCAGTCTATCTTTTCGCTGACAGTAGCATCGTAAGGAATATCCGAGTACGGCCCATTGACAGCTGTAATCGCCTTCGTGAACACAGTGGGATATTTCGGCGGCTCTGCGGCGGCCTCTCCAAAGGCGCGCGCCGCCTCAGCAGCGTGTTCAGGGTAGTTCCTGCCCAAACACAAAACATTCTTTGGCGGGCGCAGTATCGGCGCGAGCAACTTGTCCTGCTCAAACGGGACAATAAAGGGTGCGTTCAGGCCATTTTGGGCAGCCTCTAACGCTTTCCTGACCATTGCTAGACCCCCTTCACCCTTCTTGATCAGGTAAACCATGTCAAGCGGCTCAGGCCGGTTATACGGCGTGTTTTCCCCCAGCCAAAGCGACAGATCAATCACTTCTTGCTCGCCGCGCATTACGCCCAGGTGGGCTTCTCCCGACTCAGACTTGAATGTTAGTAGTCGCATTGCTTTCCTTTGATGGACGATGGACGATGGACGATGGACGATAGACGATGGACATCGGCAACCATCGTCCATCGTCCATCGTCCATCGTCCATCGTCCATCGTCCATCGTCCATCGTCTATTTAGCCCTTCCTATCTCCTCCACCGCCGAAGGGTTTTCCAGAGAAGATATATCACCCAGGTCCTGGCCCAGGTATTTCGCTTTGATGACCCTGCGCATTATCTTGGCGTTGCGGGTCTTGGGCACTTCACTTACGAAGAGCACTTTCTTGGGAGCCAGGCTCTTGCCGAGTTGCTCAACTATAGATTGGGCTATTTCGCCTCGCAGGACTTCAGTCTGTTCGTAGTTGGGCCTGAGAATGGCGAACACCACCACCGACTCGCCCTTCAACTCGTCGGGCACGCCTATAGCGGCGGCTTCGCTCACGGCGGGGTGGCTCACAGCAGCCGACTCCACTTCGGCGGGGCCGACGCGCTTGCCTGCTGTCTTGATGGTGTCGTCCGAGCGGCCCAGTATGTACCAGTAGCCGTCCTCGTCAATTTGCGCCCAGTCGCCGTGTACCCACAGGCCCGGTATGCGCGAGAAATAGGTCTCAATGTAGCGTTGCGGGTCGCCCCAAAAGCCTCTCGTCATTCCGGGCCACGGCCCCCTGATGGCAAGCTCGCCCACCGCGCCACGCACAGGGTTGCCATTGTCGTCAATCACGTCCGCCGCCATGCCGGGCACGGGCGCGTTGAAGGAGGCGGGTTTGATGGGCAACAGGGGATTGCAGGACAGGATGCCGCCCGAAATCTCCGTGCCACCCGAATAGTTGATGACGGGGCAGCGCCCGCCGCCCACTTTCTCGAAGTACCACCGCCAGGGGTCGGGGTTCCAGGGTTCGCCCGTCGAGCCGAGGAAAAGCAGCGAGGAGAGGTCGTGCTTGCTCACCCATTCCTTCCCAGGCTCAGGACCGCCCGCCGCCATGAGAGCGCGTATAGCCGTCGGCGATATACCCAGATGGGTGATCTTGTGCCGCTCTATCATCTCCCAGACGCGGCCAGGGTTGGGGTGGTCGGGCGTGCCGTCGTACATGAAGAGCGTCGCGCCCAGCATGAGCGCGCCGCTTATCGCCCACGGCCCCATCATCCAGCCGATGTCCGTGAACCAGAACAGGATGTCGCCCGGCTGCACGTCGAAGCAGTGAGCCAGGTCCTGCGCGCCCTTGATAGGAAAGCCGCAATGCACATGCTGTGCGCCCTTGGGCTTCCCCGTCGTGCCCGACGTGTAAATAATCATGTATAGCTGCTCGGCGTCGGTGCGCACGCTCTCGCACTCGCTGGACTGGTCAGCTACCAGGTCGTCCCACCACACGTCTCGACCCTCGTTCCAGGCAATGTCTTGTCCCAACCTGCGGCAGACGACGACCTTTTCGATGGTGGGCGAAGCATCGGCGGCCTGGTCGGCGCTCTCTTTCATATAAATAGGCTTCCCCCGCCGCGTGAAGCCATCGGAGGTAACGAGCACTTTGGCCCCGCAATCGTTCAGGCGTGAAGCCACCGCCGGAGCCGCGTAGCCTGAGAAGATGGGGATGAAGATGGCGCCTATCTTGCCACAGGCCAGCATCGCAATCGCCACTTCCGGCGTGAAAGGCATATAGAGGCCGACTCTGTCGCCCTGCCCCACTCCAAGCGAGCGCAGCGCGTTCGCAAACCGGCACACTTCGGCGTGGAGTTGGGCGTACGTAAACGTGCGTACAGTGCCGTCCTCGCCTTCGTAGATGATCGCCTGTCGGTCGCGGTTCTCACCTGCCGTGTGCTTGTCGAGCGCATCATGCACGTAGTTATATTTCGAGCCTGTGAACCATGTGGCCCACTCCCACCCACGACTGGTATCGAGCACTTTCTCATACGGAGTGTAGAATTCCAGACCCAGGTCCTCCACTACCGCGCCCCAGAACCACTCCGGCGAAGCGGCTGCTTTGTTGAGCAACTCCTCAAAAGTACCGAAGTCATGCCGTGCCATAAACGCCCGAAGACGCGAACGCTCAAGGTATTGAGGAGTAGGACGCCAGGCTATGTCTGTGCTCTTAGGGTTGTCTTTGCCCGCAGGTATGCTCTCCGTGCCCAAATAGGAAGAATGCTTGTGCTCACTCACGATTGGCTCCTGTGATTTTGTATATGGATGAGATACAATTCATGGTACAACTGAGGGAATTGAGTGTCAAGCGTGGGGTGGAAGCGAATGTACAAATGTACCATGCTTATGCTTGGGCTTATGCTTGGCTTTCACCTGGATAAAGCCGTTGCCTTCACGTTGCACGCTCTAGTTCCACTTAATCAACGTGCATTATGATACTATCATTGTACTGGATTGGACGCATCCAGCTTTGACAAGGCTTGCCGTAACCGCTCTAGGCCTGCAATCAAATCCTTATCGGTGCGGGCGCAACAGATACGTATCCAGGGCTCTCGATTATCGATCCCAAAAAGAACACCAGGCACGGTATTAACACCGCTCTGCAAGAGGTAGTCGAAGAGGTCCCAGCTAGTTCCATGGTATTCAATCTTCAAAAGTATGTAATAGCAAGCTTCAGGACTGATCACATGCTCTATTCTGGGGCACAGAGCTAGCTCTCTGAGTGTGCTATGCACCTTCGCGTGTGCCACCTTTGAAGCAAAAGGAAGAAAGTTAGCTGCGTTAATGCCATGTAGGATGGCTCTGTTAACAACAGTTGGAGCATTACCGTCGGAAAAGGCATAACGCCGCGAAAATACCTCGATCAATTCTGCACTTGCAACGATGTAGCCTATCCGGAATCCAGCCAGTAAGAAATCTTTTGAAAAACTTCTTATCCGTATAACCGAGCGACTAACTGCCCATTGGTATCTATTTGTGTCATGCTCGAATGGTATATCGCAAGATTGGTCAACAATCATATATGCTCCGAGTTCCTCACAAGCAGATGCGCAGTCAGCGAGAAAAGAAGTCGAAGTGTATCTCCCTGTGGGGTTGCTAGGATCAGTCAAATATAGGATGCTATGTGAATTAAGGCCCGATAGTAATTCGTTGGACTGCGCTTTAAAATCTAATGTGTCCTGTGGCGCGATAGTCATGAGTTGACATCCCAACTGCTGAACGGCATAACGAGCGTAACCTGCCAAGAGCGGGTACGTTGGCACGAGTTCTACAAGCGATGTTTGTGCGTCGCTCAAGCAATCAATCGCAAGAGAGAATCCCCGGATAGCCCCACCAACGAGCATAATGCTGTCAGGTGTGCAGACAATGCCAGTACGCTTAGCTTCGTAAACCGCGATTGCTTCGCGCACTTGCATCTGACCAGTTTGCGGCTGATAGTTGGGCCGTTCACTCAGTCCTTGCTCTAGGATCCGCTTAAGGTCCAATACTGGCGAAAAGAAAGTGGCCGGAGGCATACCCATACCAAGGTCAATCCAAGCATTATGCTGTGCAAGCTTCTGCCAGTAGAGAAAGAATGCATCTCGAACGTCTAAATTCCTCACAATACTACTCATTGGTTATTATCTGCTGACTCTTTTTTCAAGCGAAAGACTCTTCGATCGGGATGCGGTCCGTATTTTGCATTGAAGAGAGTTTTCATTCGGTCCTTCTTATATCTTTCAATTTGGTACAATTTACCATCTTTTTTCAATTTTCCCACATTTTCTAGGTCGTCGTTTTGCTGGATATCTTCTCTAAGCACAACCCCAAGCTTCTTGAACCCATACTCTTGACTAAACTCGTCGTAAATCGCTGCAATCTCCTCTGAGGATATACAGAAGGGGGAATCTTCATCATCGGCATCATTTTTTATGAACTGTACTTTGACTGAATTTTTACGATTTTCCCCTGAAATTGGATATACCTCAATGTGTTTTAGTTCAGGCTTATAAAGCTTACTGCCTTTCCACTCATCATCAAACTGTCTAATTATCCATTCGCCAACTCTGGTCTCCGTCGAGAATTCCAATTGTTCTATCTGATCAGATAGTTCCTTCTTTGGAAAGAATGATGCAAATGCTTTAGTACCCCAGCTATATAAAGCAATGGATGGCTGTGAGTCATATAAGCGAACCTCTAGTCGCCCAGCATCATCAGATGTTAACTCATCATTGTCACGTATTTGGTCGAAGCACTTCAAGTTTTTCAGCACGTTGAGTTCCACGTCCCAGTCTCTATGCCAATCTTGTTTCTTGCATCTTTCTGCATGCTCCTCGAGTCCGCCATCTAAATCAGTCTGACGCAGATTCATGCCAATCGATCCAGGATTTACCAACAAGACTTTAATATGAACACCTTTCTTCAATGCTTCCACAAGTACCATCTCAAAATTGTGACGCCATTTTTCGCTAACCTCAAACAAATTGGTCCAACTCTCCCAGATGCGGATGTCGCGGATCTTGTCAGAAGCGCCAGAGTTATCTTCGATCTTATCAAAGATCCCTTTAATAATCCCCGCGTGGTCTAATGTCTCGTGGGTCTTCACCTTATCTTCTTCTATTCTCTGGAGCAGAATATCAAATGCAAAGAACACAACGAATGCACTAATGAAATCAGCTCCTAGGTGTAATATCCACTCGTTCCATTCATTATTTAGTAGGCGGAAATGGGCTATGCCAATGCCACTGAGCAACAGACCTAGACCCAATACAATGACTGATATAATTGCTAGCTTTCGGCGAGATCTATAATAGTCACTAAAATAATCGTGAACTTTCCCTGAGAGCCTCCATCTTAGCTGTTTGTCTGTAGTTTGGAGGCCATTGGCTTGATGATCTTGCTTGAAGCTCTGAGACTGCATCGGCAAAGGCTTCTTTGCCCCAGATGATGGTTTGTAACTCTTCATCGCAGTTTCCTCCTGACTTACAGTGTTTGATTTTGTATTTACCGTGTCAGGGAATGTATGAGGGAGTAGGAATATGACTACTTCCTCATCCTATCACTAAGCAACCACAGACTTCTTCACAACTTGCTCCACAGTCGTATGCCGGAGGGACGACCTTGCTGTCTGAGGCGCATCCTCAGCGTCGTCACTATTCCCCTCTTGCGAGCGCACGATGACCTTGCCCT
>JBBQIC010000199.1:0-7743 GCA_038324555.1 Chloroflexia bacterium | reverse complement strand
GTCTCCGGCGAAGAGAGCGCGCAGCAGATAAAGCTCCGCGCCGGGAGGCTGGGCGTCAACCCCAACAACCTCTACCTGCTCTCCGAGACTAATCTTGAGTCGATACTGGTGGAGATAGAGGCGTTGCAACCTGGGTTGGCGATTATCGATTCGATACAGACGGTGTTCTTGCCCGATTTGACATCGGGGGCAGGTTCGGTCAGCCAGGTGCGTGAATGTACTTCGCGGCTGGCGCATCTGGCGAAAGCGCGCAACATACCCATGTTCCTCGTCGGGCACGTCACCAAAGAGGGCGCTATCGCCGGACCGCGCGTGCTCGAGCACATGGTGGACGCTGTGCTCTATCTTGAAGGCGACCGATTTCACCAGTATCGCCTGCTGCGCGGGGTAAAGAACCGTTTCGGCTCGACAGACGAAGTGGGTGTTTTCGAGATGGGCAACGAGGGCATGTTGGAAGTCAGCAACCCGTCAGCGGCCTTTCTTGCCGAGCGCAACAGCGGCGCGTTGGGCACGGCTATAGCCGTCACCATGGAGGGCACGCGCCCCATCCTGGTGGAAGTGCAGGCGCTGACCTCGCCCACGTCATCGGGGTTGCCGCGCCGCACGGCAAACGGCATAGACTTGAACCGCCTGCTCATGCTGACAGCCGTGCTCACAAAGCGCGTTGGCCTCGGTCTGTCCAACCAGGACATTTACGTGAACGTAGTGGGCGGGTTGAAGGTGTCCGAACCTGCGATTGACCTCGCCGTAGCCATAGCTATAGCGTCGTCTTACCGCGACCAGCCGGTAGACCCCAACCTGGCGCTCGTGGGGGAGGTCGGCCTGACGGGAGAGCTACGCACGGTGGGGCAGTTGGAGCGTCGCCTGGTCGAAGCCGCCAAACTGGGCTTTACCCGCGCCATATATCCGCCCGCCGCTCGTAAACCTAAGCTGCCGCAAGGCTTGCAGGGCAATTCGTTCTCCACTTTGCAGGAGTCGATTGCGGCGGCGATAGCCAAGTCTTAGGGTGAGGGAGTAGGGTGAGGGAATAGTCGTTATTCCTACTCCCTCACCCTACTCCCTCACCCTATCATAGAGATCGCATGACCCCCACACCCACCCCGATCCCACAGGTTCCCGACGTAAGCGGCCCTATAGTTCAGGCGCTGTTTAACGTCAATACTATACGTGGGTTGGCGGTCCTGGTGGTGGCTCTGGTCCTTGCGCGTTACAGCAGGCGCTGGGTTGTTCGTATTCTCACTCGTGGCCGGGTGAGCATTAACGTGGCTACGCTGCTAGGTAATCTCGCCCAGGTTGCCATAGTGGTATTTGGCGTCGCCATCGCGTTGTCGTCCTTTGGCGCAGAGTGGACGGGTCTGCTAACCCTGGTGGGCGCGGTAGGGCTGGCAATCTCTTTGTCAATGCAAGATATACTCAAGAACGTGTTTGCAGGTATCTACCTTCTGTTGGAGCAGCCCTTTCGTATAGGCGACCAGATAACGGTCAAAGAAGCCACCGGCAAGGTGCAGGGTATAGAACTTCGCACCACTATATTGTGGACGGACGACCACACGCAGATAGTCGTGCCGAACAACGTGATCCTCACGGAAATACTCACCAACCGCTCGGCTTCGGAGCTTCAGAGGCAGACCATCGTCATCAGTATCAAGCAGACCAATTTGTCCGATATAAGCCAGGAGATAGACCTCATACTCAAAGGCTTCGAGCATATAGCCTCCAAGCCCGCGCCGGTTACCGCTCTTGAGGAGGTGAAGGACGGAGTCGCCCAGTTGCGTGTGCATTTCTGGGTGCGCTCAGTTGACCGCCTGGCAGTGACCGCGCAGGTAGTGGAGGGGTTGCAAGCCCACTTTGCCCATAGCGCCAGTGTGACCATAGTAGGGTGAGGGAATAGGGTGAGGGAATAGGGATAACGACTACTCCCTCACCCTATTCCCTCACCCTACTCCCTACATCAGTAAACATGCCTATTACCGACTCAACAAACATCATCTACCGCCTGGGTGTAATGGGAGGTTCGTTCGACCCTCTACACTTGGGGCATCTCATTATGGCTGAAACCGCGTTGGAGGTCCTGCGCCTCGACAAAGTGCTTTTCGTACCCGCAGGCAGGCAGCCATTGAAACTTGGCCGCTCCGTCACGCCCGCAGAACACCGCGTGGCGATGGTGGAACTGGCGATACGCGACAACCCAGGCTTTGCCCTCTCCCGTGTGGACGTAGACCGCCAGGAACCTTCCTACACTGCTGAGACAATCAAGCTCTTGCGCGCTGAATGGGGCCAGCCTGATACTTTGGCGATGTGGCTTATCATGGGGGCGGACTCGCTGGTCACTTTCCCCAGGTGGCGCGACCCAGGCGCAATTCTTTCTCTGTGCAGGCTGGCTGTCGTGCGCCGCCCTGGCTCGTCAGTTGACATGACGCTTTTGCGTGCTGAACTGCCCGGAATCGAGAGCGCGCTCGATTGGGTAGAGGGTCCTCTCATCGGTATCTCCGCAACCGACCTGCGCCGCCGCGTATCCGAAGGACGCTCAATAAGATACCGCGTGCCAGAGGCGGTCAGGCAGTACATAGAGGCCAATCGTCTGTACAAATGAGCAAGCTTTTCTTATAGCCCCGCCGCTACCGCATCAACTGTGTGAAGCCGACTTCCGTCGTCTGGCAATACAGTAACCCCATCTAGCCGGGGGCGCCCCGATACTTTTACCAGGTGCAAGGCGTTCAATACAGTGTGAGGCTGGAAGTGGCTTGGGTCTTCGCCGCCCAGCCGGGTTTGGCATTGTATACAAGGGAGCTTTCACTATGTCTTGTTGTCGCCCTAATGTAGACTCACCCCCTCGCCACCTGAAAACACTATGGTTCTCAAGTCCTAAAAGCAACGTCAGGGTAGCGACCATAGGACTGCTGGTGACTTTGCTGGGAATAGGATTGGCCGTTGTCGCGTCCGTCGTGCTTACTCCTAAAGCCGTGTTAGCGGACCCTGTGAGTTCACAGACACCGCAAGGCAACTGCATAGGAGGGAGCCTGGTCAGCAGCCCCAACGCTGGCGCTTATGACAATAGTCTCCTCGGAGTATCAGCCGTCTCTGCCGATGACGTTTGGGCTGTGGGGCATTACATCAGCGGCAGTGTGCATCAAACGTTGACAATGCACTGGAACGGCACGCAGTGGAGTATTGTTAACAGTCCTAACGTCGCCTCACTTGGCAACTACCTCTATGGAGTAGTTGCCGTTTCCTCCAATGATGTGTGGGCGGTGGGCTATTACACTGGTGGACCCAACCGCACGCTGACCATGCACTGGAATGGCACACAGTGGAGTATAGTTGGCAGCCCCAATGCTAATTCGTTGAATAATTCCCTGGCAGGAGTAGCAGCCGTTTCAGCAAACGACATTTGGGCGGTGGGCTATTACTACGGCAGCAGTAACGCGGATCAAACTCTAACCATGCATTGGAACGGCACACAATGGACCATAGTCAGCAGCCCCAATCCAGGCTCGTCCATTAATCGCCTCTTTGCAGTAACAGCCATCTCCGCTAACGACGTGTGGGCCGTTGGGAATTACTCTATTCCTGTTAGCGGCACGTTCCGCACGCTAACTGAGCACTGGAACGGCACGCAATGGAGCGTAGTCAGCAGCCCCAATCCGGGTTTGGACTATAACGTGATCATTGGAGTAACAGCTACCGCCGCCAACGATGCCTGGGCTGTAGGCTTTTATACCGACGGTAGAAGCCGCCCACGCCAGACTTTGACGATACACTGGGACGGTACACAATGGAACTCTGTTGGCAGCCCTAATTCCAGTTTGGACAATAACTACCTCTACGGTGTAACAGCCATTTCAAGCGATGACGCATGGGCTGTCGGCTATAGTTATAATACTGTTGGCAATACTCCAAGCCAGGCGCTGGCGCTGCACTGGAACGGCACGCAGTGGGGTATAGTTGGCAGCCCCAATCCAGGCTCAACGACAAACACCCTCAAAGCAGTAGCCGCCATCTCTCGCAACAGCGCGTTGGCTGTTGGGATATATCAGAGTGGTTATACTAACCCTTTACAGACATTGGCATTGGCCTATGCCGACCAATGCAGCACTCCAACAGCAACGACAACAGCCGTAGCCCCAACAGGCACACCCACGCGAAGCAACACCCCAGTTATGAGTGTCACTCCGACAGCTACTACGTGTCCGATGAACTTCTCTGATGTGCTCCCAATAGACTACTTCTATGAGTCCATCCGCTACCTGTACTGTGCAGACATCATATCCGGTTACGGCGACGGCACTTTCCGACCCTTCAACAGCACCACTCGCGGCCAGTTGACCAAGATAGTTGTGCTTGCTCGCGGCTGGTCGTTGGACGATTGCCCCTCTACCGGCCACTTTTCCGATGTGGCTCCTGACTCTGCATTCTTCTGCTATATAGAAACTGCTTATTCTCGTGACATCATATCCGGTTACGGCGACGGCACTTTCCGACCGGATAACAACGTAACCAGAGGACAACTGTCAAAGGTGGTAGTGCTCTCCATGGATTGGACGGATCCCTGCCCGTCTACAGGCCATTTTACCGACGTACCTCCCGGCAATCCGTTCTTTTGCTTTGTGGAGACCGCATATGAGCATAGCGTAATTAGTGGATACTCGGACGGGACATTCCGCCCTGATAACAGCGCTACTCGCGGGCAAATCGCCAAGATTGTCTACGAGGCAATTACCAACCCTTAGACTGTGCCATGAGGAGCATCCTACGTGGTTTACGTTTGCTGCTGGCTCGCGTCGGAGAGCACTACTCCACCCGAAGGCACAACGCTCTTAGCACGCTCTAAACACGAGCAAAACCCCTTTTCCTGAAAAGCACTCACGCGCATCCCTGCAACTCTGCGCGCAGAGACTGCGTATATGCAAGTGAGAAGGTTATTATGCGCAATTCAGGAGGTAACATTAACATGGACCCAAACGTCAACAACCAGGGCGCTGTCCCGCCACCCGAAGCCGCACCGGAGCAGTTGGGGCAACAGACACAGTATTTCCCGCCTCAAGGCGAGTATAACCCGCAAGGGCCTGCGCCTTCCGCAGCGCAGGGCGCGCCATCTGCCCCTTACGCCTACACGCCGCCGAACACAGGCGCACCTGTCTACCCGCCCACCTACCAACAGGGTTCTGCGTACCCTCCCCATCGTCGTCACATAGGACATAGCGACCGTGACCGCACGTTGCTGGCGCTAATAATGATAGTGGGCGGCTTCTTTTTCTTGTTTGACCAACTGCGCGTCTTCGCGTTCAGAGGCTTTGGCGACCTGGTATTGCTGGTGATTGGCGGTATATTTATGTACGCCTACCTCAATACTCGTCCTGGCTATCGTATCGGCTTCCTCATTCCGGGCGCTGTTCTGCTGGGTATCGGGGCAGGTCAGGTCCTTCGGGATATGCCAATTGTGCATGACCTCCTGGGTGGGGATATAACCAGGCTCACCCTGGGCCTCGGCTTCTGCCTCATCTGGGCGCTGGAGCGCAAACACTGGTGGGCGCTCATACCTGGGGGCATATTGGTGTCATCGGGGCTTTTCGGCACGATTGGCAACCTCTGGCCCCTGGCGCTCATCGCGCTCGGTGTGTACCTGTTCTACGACCAGTCACGCCGCCGCCCGGCCCGCTAAAAGCAAATAAACAAAAGCACCAACAGCCTCAAGTTGTTGGTGCTTTTGTTTATTTGGTCTCGCTTACGTCGCCCTCGATAGGTCCGGCTTCGTCTTCCAGTTGGACGGCTATGAGATAGCCTCTTGCGCGTTCGGTGAGGGGATAACGGGCTACGAGTTTCCAGAAGGCTGGGGAGTGGTTTGCCTGTATTAGATGGGCAAGCTCATGTACGAGGACATAGTCCAGCACCCAGCCGGGCATAGTCGCAAGGCGGTCGGAGATGCGTATCGTGGCGGTGGAGGGCGTGCATGAGCCGTGTCGCGTGTTCTGGTTGTCGACCCACTTTATCTCGTTTATCTTCAGCTTGCCCCCAAAGTATAGCCTGTTTAGCTCGGCGGCTCGGCGCTTGAGATCGGGCAGTTGTCTGGCCGTGCGCCTGCGTTCCGCCTTAAGCACTCGTGTCGCCAGCTTTTCCACCAGTCGCTGTATTTCTTCCTGGGTGGCGCTGTCGGGTACGCGCACCACTATGCGTCCGTCTACCATGCGCGCTGAGGCCGTTCTAACGCGATTGGGCGAGCGAATTATCTCGACGGGGGGTTGTTGTGTAGGTGTCTCTTTTGTGGTCATGCTCAACTTTTCTTTCGGCTGGGTTTACTATGGGCCTGTTACTCAGCAACCGAAATCTTTCGCTCAAATAAACGGAGTTGTTTGCCGACATCTTCATTTACGGGCTTGCTATCTAGCGATATTCGATTCTCTGACATACCAGTAGTACGTGCTGCCGCGCAGACCTCTCCCCAACTGGTAAAGTAATCATCGTAATACTGGATTGGATACTTGCCATATTCGCTAAGTTCGTCACGAGTTGGAATGTGCCCTAATTCTCCAGCCACACGTTTAACCTCTAACTGAAGGACCTTTTTTGGAATCTTATACTTCTGTTTGAGTAGCCGAGGAACGGGGCTATTCTTTGCTGTTAGAGGTCTGTCTACTTTTCGGAAGGGGTCCATTCCCAGAAGTATTTCTTCATGTCGAGTTTTGGCTAGATTATGATATACTTCGGTCATCTCTATACCGATGTACTTCCGCCCAAGTTGGTGTGCGGCTAAAGTGGTTGTACCAGCGCCATTAAAGCAGTCTAAGACCACTTCTCCAGGTTTAGTAAAGAGTGAAATAAGACGATACATTAGCTGTGGAGGCAACTGACATGGGTGATCTACGCGTCTGCTATTGTGCTTTAGTCTGTGAATATCCCACCAAAGGTCTGTAAGTGGTCCTCTATCATTCAGTTGCATTAACTTTCGAGTTGTTACACACTCGGAACGTAGACAATATCCTTCCGCCATAGGGCGCAGGAAGCGTTCCGTTCCTAGCTCATGTTGCTCTTCATCTTCATTAGCCAAGCCAGGCAACACACGAGGTGTTCCCTTGGTAAAGCATAATATTGCATAATTTGCAGGCATTATCATGCGCACGGGAAAGGATAAAGCATCCCATGCAATCCAATTCTGAAATTGTAAAATAGTCTCCATAGGGAGAAAGTGCCGAATTGCCCACAGCGGTATGTTCAAGAGAGCGCAAGTTCTACCCGGACGCAATACTCGCGCTAATTCAGTGATCCACTCATCACACCATGCAAAATACTCGGTTATCGTTAAGTCATCAGCATAGTCGCTGTATTTCTTTTTCAGGTTGTACGGTGGATCAGCGAAAGCAAAATCAACCGAGTTATCAGGCAGTTTCCTAAGTTCCCGGAGGCAATCTCCCAACAGCAAACTGCTGTTTAGATTATTAGATGCTTCTTGCGGTGCTGCTGATGGGGATGATATTGACGGTACTGGAGTATCGGGCATTCGTTTAAGTTCGAGTGACCGACAATCAAGAACACGAAGTTCTCGATATGGCTCTATTCCAAACAAATCTGCAAAGCGGTCAATCACCGGTGTGAGGTCACTATCTAGACCACACTCAATATCGCGCCATACGTCTGAGAGCAATGTGCCGTATTGGTGATACGTATGCTTCTTACCACCGTAGTCTTTAGTGGTCTTATTGCATGTTGGGCAATAAGTATATTCGATTCGCGTCTTTGTATGTCGTA
>JBBQIC010000198.1:0-7822 GCA_038324555.1 Chloroflexia bacterium | reverse complement strand
GCACACGGGCGGCAGCATTGCCCGTGCGGGTCAGTTGTTCCAGTTCGATGCGCTGCTCATCGTTCAACTGGACAGTGTGTTTGCTTCTCATGCCTTCAGTTTATCATAATCATCAATATTTCGTTGGTGGAGTACTAGCTTGAACGTTTGTACCCGCTTGTTTGTTTGCATGAGCGGTACTCACGGCCCTGGTCTGATTGGAGCTCCGCCGCCCTGGCCGAAGTTGTTCTTCACCAGGTTGAAGTCGGTGGCGTTGACAATGCTGTCGCCGCTGAAGTCGGCCCTGTCGTCGTAGCCCTGCTGGCCCGCCGACTTACCGAACGAGCCTTTCACGATAGTGAAGTCGGTGGCGGTTACACGATTATCGTTGTTAGCGTCGCCTGCCTTCATCTGGCCTCCCTCAAAAGCGGTCCTCTGCACGCCCGCCAAAGAGAGGGAGCCGATATTGGCGAGATACTTGGGGTTTTTCATCCTCCAACTATAGGTTCCGTTTGCCAGGCCAACCACACTCACTGTAAAGAAGCCGCTGGCATCGGTGGTCTGGACCGGGTAGTTTATCTCCGTCGCGCCCAGTTTCAGGGTGAGGGTGATCGGTTGTTGCTGTCTCGCGTTGGGTTGCGCGGGCGGTCCTTGCCAGGTCACATGCCCCACAAGTATAGACGCGGGTGTAGCGGTCCAGCTAGGCGTGGAGGTGGGTGTACGAGTAGAAGTAGAGGTGACTGTTGGGCAACTTGGACAATCGGTGGTGGTGATGCGCAATCCCCACGCCGTCAGGACACCCACGCTCGAAGACGTTCCATTTGTAACTCTGAGGGTCCAGGTCCCCGATCCCTGCTGGCGGACCAGGGCCGCCAGCGAACCCTGCGCACGAAAGTCGTCCCGGTTGGGAGGACAGCTTTCGCCGAGCGCCCTTGCGGCTCCGTCCATGAGGTTGAAGCCGGTATTGGAGGCGTTCCAGGCGATGCCCGCGCATACGTTGCTGAACAAAGGCACCGCGATTCCCGAAGGGCTAACCAGGCTTACGCTAAGATCGGACGGTGAGCCGTGGGAGATGTTCAGCCCGACGACCTCTACGCCGGAGACGTGTGGCACGTCGGCTGGCCGCAGCCCACCGACGGCGAGTGTAGAGCTAATCGCCCCCTGAGCCGGGATGCCTCTGTTCACGTCCCCACTCATGTATGTGGTTGTTGTGATGTACGCTAGTGGTGTAATCGTGGCGGTGGGGGTGGGGCAATCTGCGCATCTGGCGGTGATGCTCAATCCACAGGCATTCATGCCTCCTATGCCTCCGCCGTTGCCTGCCCCAACCACAATATCCAGGGTCCAATCGCCCACAATAGGCTCTCCTATAAATTGGGCCAGGCAGCCTTGCAGGTCAGTGCCGCAGTTCTGTGGCTTGTAAGGAGACTGGCCGGGCGGGCAAACGCTACCCATCGGTTGCTGCGCGCTATCGGCGACGTTGAACCCCGTGTTTTGGTCGGTCCACACCTGGGTCCCACAGATGCCGCCGAACAGGTTCACGATCGTGCCGGCAGGGCTTATCAGGTTGACGCCGATGCTGGAAGGCACTGTGTACGATATGTTCAAGCCTAAAACTTCCACGCGGCTCACAACATAGGTATCCGAGGGATGCAGGATATGGGGGCCATTAGGGCCTGGGCCTGTAACATGGAATGGGATTCTAACCTCCTGGACGACGCTCGGAACAGGCGCGGGTATTTGATGTGTGGCGGTGTCAACGATAGTGACGGTGACGTCGGTAGGGGTGCTGGTTGAGGTACGGGTGGAAGTGGATGTTGGTGTGCTGGTGATGGTGGGTGTGTTGGTGGGCGTCGCGCACCGATCGCTATATCTCTCTGCCAGCGTCTGAGATATGGTGTTGTTTTGGTAATACCCCACAGTCCACACGTCACTGGCCGATGCCGCCGCTACGCCATAGAGGATGTTGTTATTGGAGTTGGAGTTGGGGCTAGACACGATGTTCCACGCGGTGCCGCTCCAGTGTTCAGTCAGTGTCTGGTCGAAGGATCCGTTGTCATACCAGCCTACAGTCCACACATCGCTTCCCGATACCGCCGCTACCCCCATGAGATAGTTCGTGCTTGAGCCGACGTTGGGGTTGGGCACGACGCCCCATGCGCTGCCGTCCCAGTGTACCATAAGTGTCTGAGGTATACTCCCATTGAGGGAGTAGCCCACTGCCCACACGTCACCAGCCGATACGGCCGCTACCCCCGTGAGGTAGCCGCTTGAGCCGGGGTCGGGGCTGGGCACGACGCTCCATATGCTGCCGTCCCACTGCATCGTAAGTGTCTGAGGTATACTCCCATTGAGGGAGTAGCCCACTGCCCAAATATTGTTATCAGATACCGCTGCTACTCCATTGAGGGCGTTATCGCTCGCTCCGTCGTTTGGGCTAGGGACTACTGACCATGACGTGCTGTCCCAGTGCTCTACCAGCGTCCGAGATATGCTACCATTTTGATAATGCCCTACAGCCCAGACGTCACCAGCCGATACCGCCGCTACTCCATCAAGTTCGTTGTTACCTCCGCCGACGTTGGGGCTAGGGACCACAGTCCACGACGTGCCGTTCCAGTGCTCGACCAGCGTCTGATTGACGCTTCCATTGTAGTAATACCCCACAGCCCATATATCGCTAGCAGATACTACCGCTATCGAGAGCAAATAGTTGGAAGATGAACCCTGGTTGGGGCTTGCTTTTATAGTCCATGCGCTGCCATTCCAGTGTTCGATAAGGGTCTGCCAAGGGTTGTTATAGTAGCCTACTGCCCATATGTCGTTGGCGGTAACGGCAGCAACCGAGACAAGATAGTTGTCGCCCGAACTGTTGAGGCTGCTGACCAGGTTCCAGCCCGACCCGCAGGTGGGTGTGGCTGTGGGAGTATTAGTGAGAGTATTAGTAGGGGTGTTCGTGAGTGTGTTGGTGGAGGTGCGTGTGAGGGTTGCGGTGGGAGTATTAGTAGGGATTGCGGTGGGAGTGGGGGTGATAGTTGGTGTGTTCGTTTGTGTCCTCGTTAATGTGCTGGTAGGTGTATCAGTGGCTGTCGGTGTATAGGTCGGCTGTGGGTCCAGGTGCCACAGGCCAAAGTAGTTCGAAGGCTTATTGCCTGCTGTGGTGAACTGCCCACCCGCATACATATTGAGGCCACTGACGGCTATCGCTCGGTCGAAATTATCCAGGCCGCCACCCAGGGAAGACCAACTGCTGCCATCCCATTTGGCTATGTAGGGGGCGCTAATCCCGCCTGCCAAGGTGAACTCCCCGCCCGCATACACAACACCACCGCTTGCTGCTACAGCTCGGACGTGGCTATTCAGGCCGCTACCTAAGGCAGACCAACAGCAGGTATGGCCTCCGTCGTCTGTCCACTTGGCTATGTGGTTACACGGATTGCACGTGCCTGCCGCGGTGAAGTCCCCGGCCACATACAAATCGCTGCCGCTGGCGGCTAGCGCAAGGGCGCTTAGATTGAGGCCTGTACCGAGGGAAGACCAACTGCTGCCATCCCATCTGGCTATATAATTGGCGCTGTTCCCGCCTGCCTGCGTCAAATCACCAGCCACGTACAGGTTGCTGCCACTTATGGCTAACGCATAGGCATTATTGTTCACACCATTAGTTGGGCTACCCAAAGCGGACCAACTGCTGCCGTTCCATTTGGCTATGCGATTGGCGCTCGACCCTCCCGCCTGGGTGAACAGCCCACATACATACACGTCGGTGCCACTGACGGCTACCTGATAGGCGAAGTTGTTCAGGCCTGTACCGAGGGCGGACCAACTGCTGCCATTCCATTTGGCTATGTAGGGGGCGCTGTTCCCGCCTGCTGAGGTGAAGCGCCCGCTTGCATACACGTCGGTGCCATTGATAGCTATCCCGTAGACGCTGCCGCCGGACACACCGCCACCGAGGGCAAACCATTGGCTGCCGTCCCACTTCGCTATGCGGCTGGCGCTCAACGCGCCTACTGTGGTGAAGTCACCACCTACATACACATCGGTGCCGCTAACGGCTATCGCCCGGATAAACGTATTCGCACCAAGCGAGCTGAATCTATTGTCCCAGTTCTCGTCGCCTGGATCTAACGGCGCAAAAGCAGAGGCGGGCCGGGTCTTTAGCTGTATATCGCCGGCCCGTACGAAGCGGGGCTGCCCGTCTTTGCCAGTTTCCATCTTCCAGCCTGTGGGGTCCACGCTGCCTCTGAAGCCGCCATGCAGGTTGAGGGTGCCGTCCTTATTGAGCAGGCCCCCGATGGGGACCGAGGGCTGTTTCAATCCCTGGGTCTGACCCTGGTCTTGCTCAAATCCCTTGTCCTGCCGTGCGGGCAAGCTAGCGGTCGCTGTGGTCGCTGCGAACGTTCCGCCGACGGCGACTCCAAGAACCGAAATCAAAACGAAAAGCGCCATGAGCGCCAATACCACTGCACGCTTATACGTTGGCGCGATATCGCGCCAGCCATTTAGGCGATATGCTTTACCTGACATAGCTTGCACTCCCTTTCCTGGTTAAGAAGGAGACCAATGAAGAACTAATGAAGATATATCTCCCGTAGATATACCGAGAGAACTGATGATTACCCACAACTTTGTGAGCTAACCTCACCCCGCGACTTCAGTCGCCGGGCGAGACTCCCCTGATGTTCGGGTTGATTTGTTAATGTTCAGCAGTCACTGGGCGGTCCGAGCACTCGAAGATGTGGGTAATCGCCAGATAGAGAATAACGCTCATGTGATGGGTAAGTGTCCGGAGCGATGAGGCTAAGAACGTAGCAAGTGCGGAATAGTTTACGCTGTATAGCGGCACTTGACTGAGTATTAGTATAACAGACGCATAGCAGAGAGTCAATAGGATTCGACTGGCGATTCAGGGCTGTGTCAAAGTCATAAGTCTTTATTCACCGCAGAGTAACTATGAGCGTGGGCACACCACCCGTGGATGAAAATAGGTCGGTTGCCCCGTAGGGGCGCACGGCCGTGCGCCCCTACCCGCCCTGATCCCTGATCCCAACATTTACATATCAGGCGCGGAGGACGCAGAGGACCCTTATTTATTATTGGTTCTCTGCGTCCTCCGCGCCTCTGCGGTGAATAAAGATGCGCGCATATAGCGACTTTGCATCGGCCCGATAACGTCCTAGCAGCCACGAAGGCGCGTGCGAATGTAAGGGTGACCGCATGTTTCGCTGTAAGGATAGGTGGCTTCTACACTCTCTAAATACATGTTTACAATTCCCCCCAGGATGCCAAGCACAGCTTTGCCGAGTTTTTTCATCTGGTTTCGTTCTGGTTTCGTGAGGGAACTTTCCTCACCCAGGTTGCCGACCACAGGTATGGAGGTGATGTTACCGATAGTGTTTTGTTGCGTTATAGTCTGCCTGTATAACATTGTTATTCTCCTTATGCTTTAGTGAAGGGTATCGTTTCTGAAGCTATTGTAGAGGAGAACCATAGAAGACATAGCCAAGCCTTTTACGGCTGGGGTGTAAATTTGTTTACATGGGTTGAGCCAACAATAAAATCATGTATAATTGCGAAGCAATCGTATTTTGAGGAACTATATGAACCACCGCACTGCAACGCAAAATCAAGAACTGTTTGCTCTCCTGTGCGAGCAAATCCATCAGGCTATGCGACGCTTCCCCGTCCCCGGCGTCGCGGTCGGTGTCATAGATGGAGACCAGGAATACACGGCAGCTTTCGGTATCACGAGCATAGATAACCCTCTGCCCATCACAGACGAGACTCTCTTCCAGATTGGCTCGACCACCAAAACCGTAACAGGTACCCTGGCCATGCGCCTTGTCGAAGAAGGCAGGCTCAATCTTGATGAACCGGTGCGCACCTACCTGCCAGACTTACGCCTGATGGAAGAAGACGTGGCCGCCCGGGTGACCATGCGCCACCTTCTGACCCACACTGGAGGCTGGACAGGCGACTATTTTGATGATTTTGGCACGGGAGACAACGCCCTTGAAAAGATCGTGCGCAACATGGAGAGCCTGACCCAGCTAACGCCGCTCGGCGAGGTGTGGCACTATAATAATGCGGGCTTCTACCTCGCAGGCCGCGTAATCGAGTCGATTCTGGGTTGCCCCTACGAAATAGCCGCCAAAGAGATGGCGCTTGGTCCGCTTGGTATGAATATGTCCTTCTTCTTCGCACACGAGGTGATAACATATCGCGTCGCCATCGGCCACAACAATCCTGACGAGGGCGGTAAGTGGGCTACGAGAACAGCAAGGCCGTGGGCTTTGCCCCGCACATCGTCGCCTTTGGGTGGCATTATTTCCACCGTGAAGGACCAGTTGCGATATGCACGCTTCCACATGGGCGACGGCGCCGCCGAAGATGGCACGCGCGTTCTCACGCCCGAATCTATGGCCCTCATGCAAACTCCCCAGGTCGAGGCAGCCGACGGCAACCGCTTCGGCATCACCTGGTTCCTGCGCGACATGAACGGCACGCAACTTGTACGTCACGGAGGGGCCACGAACGGCCAGATGTCAGCCTTTCACATGGTCCCTTCGCGTCGCTTCGCCATAACCTTGCTGACTAACTCCGACCTGGGCCGCTCGCTCAACCGCGACATTGTGGAGTGGGCGCTGCAAAACTATCTTGGGCTTCACGACCCCGAACAGCCAACGATTGATAGCGCCGAAGAAGAACTGGCTGGATACGTGGGCCTCTATACCTACCTCACCGACGACCTGGAACTCTATTTGCAGGATGGAAGGCTGTGGATGCGCGACATACCCAAGCTTCCCCTGCCGGGCCAGGAGCCACAACCCGCCATTCCACCTATGCGCGTGGCCCTTTACGCGCAGGACCTTATGGTTGTACTGGATGAGCCAATGAAGGACGCGCACATGGAAATCCTGCGGGGCAAGAACAGTGCAATAGAGTGGCTAAGGGTGAGTGGTCGCGTCTTCGCAAGAGAGTGAGTGGCTAACACCAGGGCTGTGTCAAAATCGGTGGAGCGTGCGCTTTGACGATGGACGATAGACGATAGACGATGGACGATGCGGCCAGACACAACTTCGGGCCGCTCTATCGTCCATCGTCCATCGTCCATCGCCATATCAGCGACTTTGAATAGACCCTGCCTGGCAGCCCCGCACTAAACGGTGTGTTGGAGGGACGTGGTATTGTATCGCTGGAAACTATATTTAGTTACAATTTCTCAATTTATTATTGCGATATGGGTAGAATGCGATTATACTTTTGTAGCCTCACTGACCACTAGATAATATTTCAATTCAGTCAGAATATCATCTACCTACTGGGCAGTGTGCTTCACCTTACACTCATTACACTACACTCACAATTGGCGGCTTTCCCGCGTCTTTTCGCAAATCTGATTGGCTTTAGCACTATTCGCCAACTGGAATAGCGCCGTGTAACCAGCATCGGTGAGTCATCTTTCGTGGGTAGAGGCTCTATCCTCAGCAAATCGGCCACAGGAGAGGTACCCTTAATGCAAGAGCAAACCAGAAGGTATATTGGACGATCATCTGTGTCCTTTATACTCGTACTAACCACTCTGGCGATAGCAGCCATATCGGGCATTTTGGCGGCCAACATGTCGGTGGCGCCGGTACAAGCAGGCAAATTGGGAGACACTGAATATGGACTGTCCGGTCGCCTCGTTGCCGCGCCTACAGCCAATCAGGTAGTCAATGGAGACTTCGAGACGGGTAACACAAGCCCATTCACCACCTCCGTCCAAAGTGGCAGCGCGGCTATCACCAGCAACCCTGCCTTCGTGCATGGAGGTAGTTTCGCGGCACAAGTCACCATC
>JBBQIC010000197.1:0-7882 GCA_038324555.1 Chloroflexia bacterium | reverse complement strand
CAGCTGTTTTGTAAACAGCAGGTCGTCAGTTCGAATCTGACCGTCGGCTCCCTGGGCAGTTGCCGGAGTGGCCAATCGGAACTGGCTGTAAACCAGTCGGGCTTCGCCCTACGGAGGTTCGAATCCTTCACTGCCCACCTGTTCTGTTATTCCCACTACTTGCGGGTAGACAGAACTTCTACTTGGTAATTGGGTTGAACTTTACCAAGTAGACATGGTACAATAGTAAGTGTGAAAAGGTGCTCGCGCTGTAATCAAGAAAAGGACGAGTCGGGGTTTCAGCGAAACCGTTCATCTAAGGACGGCTTGCAAGACCAATGTAAAGAGTGTCGGAAAGCGACCGACCGTAGAACTTATGAAAATCGTTCGCCGGAGCAGAAGGCGCGGTATAGAGAGCAAGACCGGCAAGTTGCAAAGCGAAACACGGAATTGCTGTATAATTATCTGACGCAGCACCCATGTATAAACTGTGGCGAAGCCGATCCGATTGTGTTAGAGTTCGACCATGTGAAGGGCGATAAGCGCGCTCACATAGGAGACCTGGTAACATCGGGACGAAGTTGGCAAACAATATTGAAAGAGATAGAAAAGTGTGAGGTTCGGTGCGCTAATTGTCATAGACGCATAACGGCGCAGCGGGCTGGAACCTGGTGGAAATACTTACGAAGTTTAGATGATGCGCCCACGTAGCTCAGTTGGCAGAGCGCGTTCTTGGTAAGAACGAGGTTCGGCGGTTCGAGACCGCCCGTGGGCTCCAGAATAACCTGGACTCGTATGTATGAAATATAGCAAAAGTAATGGTAAGGTTTAACACAATCATTAGGAGGAAATCACTTGGCAAAGCAGAAATTTGAGAGAACAAAGCCCCACGTCAACGTCGGCACTATCGGCCACGTAGACCACGGCAAGACGACGCTTACCGCAGCTATCACCAAGGTCATGGCGATGCACGGTATGGCTCAGTTCGTAGCCTACGACCAGATTGACAACGCCCCAGAAGAGCGCGAGCGCGGTATTACTATCGCCATCCGCCACGTTGAGTACCAGACCGACAAGCGGCACTACGCGCACGTAGACTGCCCCGGCCACGCAGACTACATCAAGAACATGATCACAGGCGCTGCCCAGATGGACGGCGCGATCCTGGTCGTATCGGCCCCGGACGGCCCGATGCCTCAGACAAAGGAGCACATACTCCTTGCCCGTCAGGTGCAGGTTCCCGCCGTCGTGGTCTTCCTGAACAAGGTTGATATGATGGACGACGAGGAGCTGCTCGAACTCGTAGAGTTGGAAGTCCGCGACCTGCTCAACAAATATGAGTTTCCCGGCGACGATACTCCTATCGTACGCGGCTCGGCCCTCAAGGCCCTGGAGTCCGCTTCAAAGGACTACGACGCGCCCGAGTACGCCTGCATCCGCGAGCTAATGGACGCAGTTGACAACTACATCCCCACTCCTGAGCGCGCCGTTGACCAGCCGTTCCTTATGCCCGTCGAAGACGTGTTTGGGATCAAGGGTCGCGGTACGGTAGTCACAGGCCGCATCGAACAGGGTAAAGTTAAGGTTGGCGAGACCATCGAAATCGTCGGTATGGCCGATGAGACCCGCAGCACCGTCGTGACAGGCGTCGAAATGTTCCAGAAGACGCTCGACGAAGGTCTCGCGGGCGACAATGTGGGCTGTCTCTTGCGCGGTATTGAGCGCAACGACATCGAACGCGGCCAGGTGCTTGCCACTCCCAAGTCTATCAAGCCGCACACCAAGTTCGTCGGCCAGGTATACGTGCTGACAAAAGACGAAGGTGGCCGCCACAAGCCATTCTTCTCCGGCTATCGCCCACAGTTCTATATCCGCACCACCGACGTAACCGGCACCATCGGCCTGCCGGAGGGTGTTGAGATGTGTCTGCCCGGCGACAACATCGAAATGACCGTCGATCTTATCGTGCCCGTGGCGCTCAAAGAAGGTCTGCGCTTCGCTATCCGCGAAGGCGGCCGCACAGTGGGCGCAGGCGTCGTGGGCCGCATCATCGAGTAGTTTAGCGTTAGAACGTTATAAAGTTAGAAGGTTACGAGGTTATCCGCAACCTCGTAACCTTCTAACTTTATAACGTTCTAACGAAAGAGAAAAAGCAATGGCAAAGAAACAAGATCGTATCATAATCTACCTGGCCTGTACAGAGTGCAAGGAGCGCAATTACACAAGCTCCAAGAACAAGCGCAACGACCCAGGACGTATGGAACTGAATAAGTTCTGCCCGCGCTGTCGCCAGCACCGTATGCACCGCGAGACGAAGTAGGGTGAGGGAATAGGGTGAGGGAGTAGGAATAAGAAACTACTCCCTCACCCTATTCCCTCACCCTATACTCGAATCGCGGTTGACAGTGCGGCTGTAGGTGGCGTATAATATTAGGCACACAGGGTGAGCCGGATGGATTAAAAGCGTCCGGCTCTATATAATTTACGGGTGTGGCGCAATTGGCAGCGCAGGGCTCTCCAAAGGCCAAGGTTGGGGGTTCGAGTCCCTCCACCCGTGCCAGTTTCAACATAGGTTTGTTATCGTAGCGCGTCATCAGTTCTAATCCGCTAACCCTTATAGGAGCACATAGCAAATGGCTCAAATATTTGGCAGAGAGCCTGCCGCTTCCACAACACAAGAGCGTCCTAAACCCCGCGTGACCCCCGCTGGCGATGGGGGCAACACGGGCAGGCTTGCCAGGTTACTCAGTAACATAAACGACATACGGGCCGAACTGAATAAGGTCACATGGCCGACGCGCGACGAGACGCGCAATTTGACAATCGTAGTCATCGGCATTTCGGTTGGCCTGGGCCTCTTCCTGGGTGGCATAGACTTATTGCTCTCTACTTTATATTCAGTGATAAACCCTTAGCATGGCGAAGACCTCCCAAGTAAAAACTATAACTTCTATGGATCTCCAGGAGACAGGTGCAGCCATCACAGAGGTCGAAACGGAGGCTCCTCCCTTGGCAGATGACGATACACCCGAAAGTGCGGGACTCCCTCCTGATAACGATAGCGTTGCTTCGGGCGACGGTCGCCGATGGTATGTGATACACACATATTCGGGCTACGAGAACAAAGTCAAGAAAAACCTTGAGCACCGTATCGTCACACTGGATATGGGTGAGCGCATCTTCCGAGTTGAAGTGCCCACAGTAGAGGAAATCGAGATAAAAGGCGGTCAGAGGCACCCCGTACAGCGCAAGATTTTTCCGGGCTATGTGCTCGTAGAGATGATAATGGACGACGAGTCGTGGTACGTGGTGCGCAATACGCCCGGTGTCACAGGGTTCGTGGGGATGGGCAACAAACCCACCGCCCTGCCCGCCGAAGAGGCTTCGACCATCCTGAAGCAAATGACCACCGCCGCGCCCACCAAGTTCAAGGTGACGCTCCAACCCGGTCAGGCTGTGAAGATAACGGACGGGCCGTTCGCTGACTTCGAGGGCATAGTTGACAACATCAACCAGGAGAAGGGCAAAGTCAGGGTCCGCGTCTCCATGTTCGGGCGCGAAACGCCGATAGAGTTGGACTTCTTGCAGGTGGAGAAGCTGGTTTAGAAGCTATCAGCCGTCAGTTATCAGCTTTCAGCTATGAAGACTTTGGTGGGATATGACGGGGATGATGGCGAGCCGCCTCGCTTTAGCGGAGGTGGCGGAATCTATGAGCGGCCCAAACCGCTCGGTCGTGGTCAAGCGGTTAGAGTAGTTGATGGTCCATTCGTGGGCTTTGTGGGGATAGTGGATAGCGTCAACCAGGGAAAAGACAAGATACGAGTTCGCCTCTCCGTGGCAGGGCGCGAGACGACGGTAGATTTGGACTTGTCGCAAGTCGAGAGGTTGAGCTAGGTCGTTGGTGTATAAAGCTTAACTCCGCGAAGAGATAATAGAAGAATTAAGAGGGAGGAGCCCAGTGCTCCGCCATCACCTCAAACAGCTAGCGATAGCGAACTGCGGCTCGAACCGCAGGGTGGGTTTGGGGTTTACCTGAACCCTTTTTATTTGCCTTGATTGGGGTAAGCTGACGTGGCTTATCCGAGCGAGAACTATAGAAGCTGACGGCTGATAGCTGATAGCTGACAGCTAAAAAGGAGAAATACATTGGCAAAGAAAGTACGCGCAGTAGTAAAGTTGCAGGTCAACGCCGGTAAGGCCACGCCCGCGCCGCCCGTCGGCCCCGCGCTCGGCGGTCACGGCATAAATATCATGCAGTTCGTGAAAGAGTATAACGAACGCACCTCCGATATGGTCGGAATGATCATACCGGCTGAGATAACCGTGTACGAGGACCGCTCGTTCACATTCGTGATAAAGACCCCACCCGCGGCTGACCTGCTTCGCAAGGCGGCCAAGGTTGAGAAAGGTTCAGGCGTTCCAAACAAGACCAAAGTGGGCACAGTCAGCCTGGATCAGGTGCGCGAAATCGCCAGGACCAAGATGAAAGACCTCAACGCCTACAACGAAGACGCCGCCGTCGAGATGATCAAAGGCACGGCCCGGAGTATGGGGATAGAAGTAAACGGTTAGAAAGTTGGAAGGTTAGAAAGTTAGAAGGTTAAGACGTTTCAACCTTCTAACTTTCTAACCTTGTAACCTGCAACCCATAAGGAGAAACAAAATGCCAAAACATGGTAAGAAATACGTAGCTGCTGCTGCCCAGGTAGACGAAGACAAGACGTACGAGCCTAAGGTCGCAGTGGACTTGCTGAAGAAGACTTCCTTTGTGAAGTTCGACCCTACGATTGAGGTACACATGAAGCTGGGGATAGACCCACGTCATGCCGACCAGCAGGTGCGCGCTACTGCTAACCTGCCGCATGGCACGGGCAAGACTGTGCGTGTATTGGTGTTCGCTGAGGGCGAAGGCGAGCGCATTGCTCTGGAAGCGGGTGCGGATTACGCGGGCAGCGACGCGCTTATAAAGCGCATTAACGACGGGTGGACGGACTTCGATATTGCGATTGCAGTGGCCGACCAGATGGGTAAGATAGGTAAGGCGGGCCTCGGAAAGGTGCTGGGACGCCGGGGTCTCATGCCCAACCCCAAGAGCGGCACAATCGTCGCCAACCCCAACGACCTGTCTCGCGTCATAACCGAGGCTAAGGCCGGTAAAGTGGAGTTCCGCAACGACAAGACGGGTCTGCTACATGTGGGCATCGGCAAGCTGTCGTTCAGCGAGGACCAGATAAACGAGAATCTGCTGTCGCTCGTAGACGCGGTAGTGCGCGCCAAACCAACCGGCGCGAAGGGCACCTACGTCAGATCAATCACATTGACGAGCACGATGGGTCCCGGCATCCACATGGACGTTGCTCCCACGTTGGCAGAGGCCAGCGGCGCGCAGAAGGGGTAAAGGTACAACTAGAATAAGAAACCGCCAAGACGCGAAGATGCGAAGATTCTTATTATTTCTTGGCGTCTTTGCGCCTTGGCGGTTTATTGCTTAACAGATGCGCTCATATGTCTCATGGAATAGGAGTGGGTTACGTATTCCTGTGAATTATGAGATTGAGGACCCAGACCACGCCCACGAACCCAATGCTCATCGTGGCCAAACACAGCGCGCATAATAACAGCCTCTTGGTGGGGAACGACTCGTGCTGAAGTTCGACTTTAAGACTGCGGACGTTAGATACTAAACCGTAGACTGAGAAAAAGACTATAAGGGCCGGTACAGACCACAATAGCGTATACATAATCTACTCTCCAAAGGGGTTCTCTCGTAGAAATGCATTATATCATGGATTGTCAAGAGGACATGACTGACATCCACTCATAACTCGGAATCTAGGCATGAAACAGGCGCGGTATAACGGCGTAATTACGCACAAAAATGGAGTTATGAGTGGATGTCAGGACATGAGCAAAAAGGCATCCATAGTTTTGGACTAAGTATTATGTGTGAGGGTGCTTGCTGGCTGACGCACGAGCATCGCTGCTAAGATTCCCAACATCATCAGTATAACAAGCGTAGTCAACCTTATAGGGAGGCTAAACGTCTCCGCCAGTAGAAACGCGGGAATGAGATAAACTGCCCATAGGAGGGCGAACCAGGTGATTTTTATGCCTTCGCTCTGTTGCGCTTGGTAGATATAGGAGGCACCCATCGCGGCGGGTAAGGATAAAAGGCAGAGGTCGTGAGTGTTGACATGCAGGTTGGTGAAGATAGAGGCAAGGAAGATGAGGGCCATTGCGCCATCCCAACGGGCGCTTGTTGGCTGCCAGGGGCCTCTCCAAACAAACAAAAGGAGGGCCGCTATCGCAAGAGTAACCACTGTGTTCAGGAGCTTGACCAGACCCTCAGCGCCTTGCCCCAGGAGGGCCGTAAGTCCTCCACCCAGGCTGTGACTATATTGGGGGTCCAATAGCAGAGTGCGCGACCATTGTTGCGCTTCTTGTAGCACACTAATATAGCCGGGTATCCAGCCTGTGCCTATAGCAAGGAGCGTAACGAGTAGGAATGCCAGCGCAGTAAGCGCTATGCCCAGCAAAGTCCACCAACGACGTTTCCACAAGAGCACTAACAGCAGCAAAGGCAGCCATTGCACTTTGAGCGAGAGCAGGCCAAATACCAGGCCCGCAGGCAAATTGTTGCCCCGCCGCATCAGGTATATACCACCAGCAAAACCAAGCATCACCAGGCCGCTGCTTTGACCTTGTTCCAGGTTGGTTATGAACGGAAAGCAGGTAATAGCCGCGAGCAGCAATAGTGACCGAGTTGTTCGCGGCAGTGGAAGAGACGTCAGAAGCAGCCAAAAACCCCCGACCATAGCGGCAATATTTAGCAAGTCCCATATAGCCATACCTATGAGAGGGGATAGCCCGGACATGGGGGACCACAGCACTGCGATGAAGGGCGTATAGGGGTAGGGATACTTTAGTTGTGCGCTTTCCGCAGGCGAAAGAGATAGGTAGCCCGCCGATACCATACTCTGCTGCTCCCGCAACTGCGCACCCAGGTCGTAAAGTTGCGCTCCCTGTCCCGAAGCCGCCAGTCTAGAGCCGATAGCTATGCCCGGAAAATCAGTCTGAGTGAATAGCGCGACGGGGCTGCCGTTCGCCCTGTAGAATTGCACCCAGCTAAGGGCGCCGACGGCGAATACAGCAGCCAACAAGCCGAAGGCCAGTGTAGTATACAGACTGCCCTCGCGCCAGCGTACAAAAACAGACGATCTTAGATAGGCCACAAGATACCTTACCATATAGTTACGCCAGATGAATAGTTTGAAGGATAGTATCTCTGTACTATGTATCTAAAAACCTATCGGCTAACGATTGACGCACAAGGCTATTAACTGGTATGATTCTAGAGTAGAGATATATCTGCACCAACGTACATGACCAACGTACATGCCTGTAAAGAGAACTCGCTACTATGAATACTAAAAGCAACAGCACTGAAACCATAACGGAAGCCGATTCCATAGAGCCTCTTATTTCCCTGGCATCCGCTCTGCTAGATACGGACCGCTTGCGTATAGCAGCCGCGCTCGTGGCGAAACCCGCTAACCGGATGGAGCTTGCCGAGTCCACCGGCCTCTCTCACAGGGACCTGCTGCGCCAGCTAGACATCTTGCGTACTCACGGCCTGGTCAGATTGCAGGAACCGGCCCCGCGCCAGCCCGATCAATACACCAAGTACGAGCTAAACACCGAAGCATTCCGCTCCGCTCGCCAGGCGATGGGCAAGTACAAAGGCGTCAAGCCCCGTCCTACGGACAGCCGCCTGATGACCCTGGAAACCTTCATGCCCGGCGGAAAGCTGGTCGCCATGCCACACAAGCACGAGCAGGTTTTGGCTGTGCTTTCCGAAATCGCCACGAAATTCGAGCCGGAAAAGCAATATGTGGAGCGTGAG
>JBBQIC010000196.1:0-7932 GCA_038324555.1 Chloroflexia bacterium | reverse complement strand
CGTCACAGGGCAGATAACGGGTACGCCTACCGCCACCGTCGGTAAAGAGATCACCGTGACGCCTGCTACTACAGTCAACCCCAAAGTTACCTCTACGCCGACCAGTGTCAAGGATGCAACTCCGGCGCCCACGCCGGTGCCCACAGGCTCCACAGGTCTTCAGGCAACTACAGGATCGAATGCCGCGCCTTAGACCCTGTAGGGGCGCTGCAAGCATCGCTCCTACAGGTCTTAAACAGTTTCCCATGAAAAAATAGCCCAAAAGGGCCAGACATTACAGGGGAAAAGTACGAAGAATTACGTTAGAATAGGGATATGCTGATAGTATCGAAAACAGCCATAAAAGCCAGGCCTTACAGGGTACTGTCGGGTATAGGCGCGGGAGCGGGGGCAGCGGTCGTAATGATGGTGGTAATGGCGGGATTGCGCCTCGCTGCCAGCTTGCCAACAATCCCCGAACTGATGGTCAGTCCTATCATCAACTTCCTCGGCGGCCAGGCTTTCTCCGACCAACTTGACAGGCTCTACTACGCAGGACGACCCCTTCTCTTCACGCTAATCCTGGAGGGCACGCTGCTGCTCGGCATCGCGCTTGGCGTGATTTATGCACGGCTGGCGCGCCCAGACCCCATCACTGGCAAGAGATCGCCTATCTTCAACAGTCCCGCCGGAGGCATTCTTTATGGCCTGCTGATAGGGGTTCTCCTCGATACTGTGTTTCTACCTATAGTGGGACAGGGGGTCTTTGCGGGCCGCGCTTTCGGCACCGGCCTCGATTCGCCCCTGCCATTGTGGGCGGGCCTCATAGCTCTGGCGCTCGTGTACGGGGTGGTCCTGCAACGGCTGCTCCCTTCCGCGCCGCCAGCCGCTCAGAATAGCGAGACCGTAGCCCTACCCGTACCCGCCTGGGGCGAGGCCGCATCTCCCTATCTCGGCTATGTGCCCCAGGAAGTTGAGATGCTCGCCGTAGAAAGCGCGGACCGCAGGCAAATGCTGCGTATCGCGGGTGGCGCTCTCCTGGCGCTCCTGGGAGGAGTTGTGCTGACAGTCGGAGGGACCATACTCAACCAGGGTGGCCTCGTCAGCCCTGTCAATCGCGTCGGCGACAAGAACCCCGATAACGCGGAAGGCGCTGCGAATAGCACCAATCCACCGGAGACACCGGAGACGCCCACCCAGGTTGCACAAGCGACTACTACTCCGAAAGACGTTGCCCAGGCGCAAGTCATACCACCGTCCCCAACAGAGATGGAGGCCACCCAGCAACCAACCAGCACACCTGCGCCACCGACTGATACGCCCAGACCGACGGCGACGGATACACCCCTTCCTACCCATACGCCCGTGCCTACCGCCACACCAACAGCAACGGCAACAGCAACGCCAACGGCAACGCCGACCAGGACACCCATACCGACCGATACGCCCGTTCCCACCAATACGCCCGTGCCTACCAGGGCCAACACACGCATTACTAGCGTCAACTTCGGCGTCACCGAGGGCACGCCCGGAGCCATACCTGCTATCAAGGTACGAGAGATCACGCCTACAGGGAGCTTCTACCACGTCTCCAAGAACTTCTTCGACCCGGCGGTATCGGCTGACGGTTGGAGCCTGGAGATAAAGGGCCTGGTGGACAACCCGTACTCGATTAACTATAAGACCCTGACTTACATGCTTCCCGTGCAGGTGACGACGGGCATGATGTGCATCAGCAACCCGGTCGGAGGCGGGTTGATAGGCAGCACACAGTGGAAGGGGGTACGCCTGGCAGACTTGCTCGCAAAAGCCAGCCCCAGGCGGGGCGTTACCAAAGTGGTCATGCGCGCAGCAGACGATTATGCCGACTCCATATCCTACCAGAAGGCGCTCGACCCCGATGTGCTACTGGTGTGGGAGATGGGTGGCATACCACTGACCAAAGACCATGGCTTTCCGGCGCGACTGCTAGTGCCCGGCATATACGGCATGAAGCACATCAAGTGGATACAGTCTATTGAATTAGTGGATTACGACTTCAAGGGTTATTGGCAGCAGCCATCGCAGAAGTGGAACGACGCCGCGCCTGTCAAGACTATGAGCCGTATAGACTTCCCATCAGAGGGCGCGCTGGGCATGGGGCCGCAGGATATATCGGGCGTCGCCTTCGCGGGGGACCGCAGCATAAGCAAGGTCGAAGTGAGCACAGACGGCGGCGCAACCTGGAACGAGGCCTATTTGAAGCCGCCACTGAGCCATACTGCGTGGGTGCTCTGGGGCTACTTATGGACTCCCGACGCGCCCGGTACGTACAAAGTAATGGTGCGCGCCACCGACGGCGAAGGCAACCTCCAGACCGCCAAACGCGCCGACCCCTTTCCGAGCGGCGCGTCGGGGTATCATACTGTCACTTACAGGGTGAAAAGCGGATAAGGTCCCTTCATGTCCAGCCTGTTATCTCCTAGTGAAGTTGACTTATAGGCATATTGGTTTTATATTGTCCTCAATTATGCCAACAGCCTTACGAGTTGGGCCCTACAGAATATATTTCTATAGTCATGAGCCGAATGAACCACCGCATGTCCATGTTGACCACGACGATCTGTCCGCCAAATTCTGGCTCAGTCCAGTTGCTTTGGCTCGTAATCTCGGCTTCAACCCAAGGGAACTACGCACAATTGAGCGGATACTAACAACTCATGAACAAGGTTTACTGGAGGCTTGGTATGACTACTTCGGAGATTAGGCCCGGCGAGCGTGTCAAGGACGTGCATTTTACAGACGATACATTGAGCGTAGACCTCGTTGATGGGCGTACTATTACCGTGCCTCTAACGTGGTATCCACGCTTGCTGCACGCTACGCCAGAACAACGAGCGAATTGGCAAATATCTGGTGGCGGCTATGGCATACACTGGCCGGACATTGATGAAGACCTGAGCACGGAAGGTTTGCTGCGGGGCGCTCCTGCTCCCCATGGGTCTGTGCCGGTCAGCAAATGAAGTTGTAAAGCCCTACTTACTCCAATAATCCGCTAAACTGGCGTCCGCAACTACAGGCACGCTCTTGAGGATACTCTCTCCTGCGCGGACCATCTCGCGCTCTACTATATGCTTGACATCTTCCGCCTGGTCTGCGCGTACCTCCACCACTATTTCGTCGTGGACGGTGTTGACGGTGCGGGCCTCCCAGCCTTTGAGGGCAGTGCGCAGGTTGATAAGGGCCAGCTTGGTCATGTCAGCATTGCCACCTTGAATTGGAGAATTTTTCGCCTGGCGTTCTATTGAACCCAACTGCCGCCTGTATTCATCGGGGTCCAGCGTCTTCAAATTCTCGTCAGGTGGGTTATAAAAACGTTTTCTTCCCAGCGTGGTAATGCTGTAACCAAGCCTCACGCCGTCCTTCGCCGCTTTATCCAGCCATTTCTGCACACCCGGGTAAGCCTTGAAATATCTTGCGATTAGCTCCTTCGCTTCGTCCATGCTGACACCCAGACGGGGAGCCAGGCCGCCCGGACCCATGCCGTAAGCCAGCCCAAAGTTGATGGCTTTCGCCGCAGAGCGTTGCGCTTTCTGCACTTCTTCTAATGGCACGTTGTACATCTGCGACGCAGTTAGTGCGTGCAGGTCGCCTCCCGACCGGAAAGCGGTCACGAAGCCTTCATCGCCGCTCAGTTCTGCTAATATTCGTAGCTCTGCCTGCGAATAATCGCAGGTCACCAGCTTGTACCCTTCGGGGGCCACGAAGCATTTGCGGAAGTCCGAGGTGGCGGGTATCTGTTGCACGTTAGGCTTGGTACAGCTAAACCTCCCGGTGTCGGCCCCGTGCTGGTTAAAATCAGGGTGTATACGGCCCGTCTTGGGGTTGATGAGGCTCAACACGCTCTCACCGAAGGCCGACAGCATCTTTTCATGCCCACGATATTCGAGCAGCTTCTTCACCGCCGGGTGGTCGAACTTGACGAGCGTGGCCTCCATCGTATCGGGCAGGTCAACGCCAAGCACGGAGAAAGCCTCTAGCAATTGCTGGTTGGAATTGAGGTTGATGGATGGCACGCCGAACATGGTGGTCTGCATGGTGGCAGGCTCGAGTATCTCGCATAGTTCGATTGACGCCCTATCGCGCTGCACTGCCACGTCGGCAATTATCTTGCGCCAACTTTCCGCGTCTATCTTGACCCCCGCCAACTCCATATCGCCCACAGCCGCGATACACCGAAACTCTAGATCGGCCACCTGCATTAGCTTATGCTTCTTCAATTCGGGTAGCTGCTGCTGCCAGATGGGGAGCATGATATAGGCGTCGCGGGCGGCGTAGTGCAATTCTTCATCGGCAAGATAGGCGTCGTCAATAGCGGCCCGCTTATAGAAGCTTTCGCGCACGCTTTTGTCGAGGACCGCCCCGATATACTTCTGGGCAATCGCTTTGAGGGAATTCTCGCGCCCGATGCCCGCAGTCATTACCCGCTCGGCAAGCATCGTGTCGAACAGGCCACTTATCGTGATGCCCGTCTGCTGCTTCAGCATCTCGTACTCGAACTTGGCGTTCTGGGCCACCTTGAGTATCTTGTTGTTTTCGAGGAGCGACTTGAAGGCCAGTGGGGCCAGCCGCTTGCAGTCCACGACGTACACTTTGTCGGGCGTGGCAACCTGCAAGAGAAGAAGCTGCGAGGTGTGCGGGTCCAGGCCCGTAGTCTCGGTGTCTATGCCAAGCACGCTCTCGTGTGCCAGCATCTCGGCCACTTCTGCCAGGCGCGAGGGGTCCTGTATCAGTTCGTATTCAAAGTCGTTATAGTTGCCCGCCGACGATATCTTTGCCGTCGTTATGTTGGCCTCGTAAGCCTCGACCATTTCTTCGGGGAAGAGGGTGAGGGGCATCGTCTCAGTGATCGCCATATCAACGCTAGAGGTGGTTGGCGCCTCTGCATGACCGTTTAGCGAGCTATTACCGGGAGGGACGCTTCCGTTGCCGTTCGTGTTATACCCTGAAGCATCTAAGCCCTTGCCGTTGTACAAAGCGCCTGCCGCATGGCCGTTTCCTGGTAGGTTCCCTGACAGCGGGTGAGGCTCTTCAACAGGCGTGGCTGCTGCCTGACTCTCCTGGTAGTCTATGTAAAGCTGCAAGAAGTATTGGCCGTCCCGCGACTTTCGCGTCTGCGCTTCGGTTGTGTATGCGAGCGCGACCTCATCAATGACCATTTCGGCTCTGGTCGCGTTGTGGCACAGGGGGCATGTGCTATCGCCACCCAGGTAATAATGTTCACAGCCCTGGCAGAGGGAATAGTGTTCTTCCGCCTGTAGGGGAGCCGTGCAATGCTCACACTGTGCGCGCGCTTTCTCGCCTTTACCGCCGTCCAGGGGCAGCAGGCTCCATTGCTCGCAACAGGTACAGAAGGTCTTCATAAAGGGTCGGCTCCGGGCATTCCCAATGGATTCAGAGGGTCAGACTATTATTATAACCTTTCCTGTCGTGGTATAGTGCAATATCCACAGGTGTTTATACCGTTGGCTTGGGGGACTGCCCTGTGCCTGCCCTCTGTCTTTACCACCCAACTATCTCGGTAAGGGGACGCCCGGCGGCTAATGTGGTATAATATCAGGCTGATATACATTACAAGGTGCGCGAATTGAACGGTGGGACGCAGGCCAACAGAATAAAGGTAGATATGCACTGCCACACGCGGTTGAGCAAGGACTCGTTGAACGACCCGCGCAAACTGGTGGAAGTGGCGGCGTCTCGCGGCATGGGCGCTCTGTGCGTGACCGACCATAACGGGCTGGCTAACGCGCTGACCCTCTCGCACATGGACGACCTGCCTATCCAGGTGATCCCTTCCGAAGAAGTCAAGACCAGCGAAGGCGAGATAATAGGATATTTCCTGAGCGAGCTTGTGCCCAAGGGCCTCACACCCGAAGAAACGGTACGCCGCATCAAGGAGCAGGGTGGGCTGGTAGGCGTCCCGCACCCGTTCGATACTATGCGCTCCGGCAGCTGCTTGCAAACACCTGCCCTGGATAGGCTGGCACAGGCAGGCATGGTAGACATGCTGGAAGTGTTCAATGCACGCGCCGCGAAGCCGGAAGACAACCAGAAGGCGCTCGAATATGCCCGCGAACACGGTTTAGCGATGTCCGCAGGCTCAGACGCACACACACTCGTAGAAGTAGGCCGAGCATACGTAGAGATACCGCCTTTTACTACGCCCGCCGAGTTCCTGGCAGGACTGCGTCAGGGAACTGTGCATGGCACACTCAGTAGCACCTTGATTCATTTGGGCAGCACCTGGGCCAAGATTGTAAAAGTTTTGAGTTTTGAGTTTTGAGTTATTCTCAGTCAACTCAAAACTCAAAACTCAGCACTCCCGAAGGGTAAGCATGGCACAACATAAAACGCATGGCACGATTGACGAGGTAGCGCCTGGAAGTCCGGCGGATCGGGCTGGGATTGCGGTGGGTGATCGCCTATTGGCTATCAACGGCAAGCCGGTCAAGGACGTGGTGGGCTACCAGTTCCACCAGGTGGATACTCGCGTTACGCTAGAAGTGGAGCGCGAGGGCATGGGGTCGCCGCTCGTGTTTGCTATCAGGAAGCCTGAGCAGCAAGACCTCGGCCTGACCTTCTTCGACCCAACGTTTGACGGCATAAAGCGCTGCAACAACCACTGTCCTTTCTGCTTTGTGGACCAGAACGCGCCCGGCCTGCGAAACACGCTCGACATCAAGGACGACGACTTTCGCTATTCCTTCCTGTACGGCGGCTTCATCACCCTCACTAATCTGAAAGAGAGTGATTGGCAGCGCGTAAACGAGGAGCGGCTCTCGCCCCTCTATGTGTCGGTACACGCCACCGAGCTTGAGTTGCGGCGCAAGTTGCTCGGCAATCCGCGCGCGCCCGAAATCGTGCCTCAACTCAAGCGCCTGGGAGATATGGGCATACAGACGCACACTCAGCTTGTGCTCTGCCCCGGCACGAACGATGGCGAGCACCTGGACCGCTCTATAAGCGACCTGGGCGCGCTCTACCCGCATGTGCAGACGGTGGGCGTGGTGCCGGTCGGCCTGACGAAGTTCCGCAGGAACAACCACTACCAGATAAAGCTCGATATGCGTCCATACACAGCAGAGGAAGCCTCCGCCGTTGTTGACCAGGTAACTGGTTGGCAGCGACGCTTCCGGGAGGAGATAGATAACGGCTTCGTCTATCTATCCGACGAGTGGTATATACTGGCGGGGAGAGAAATACCCGCCGCTAAAGAGTACGACGGTTTCCCCCAGTTGGAGAACGGCGTGGGGATGGTGCGCCAACTTCTTGATGAGGGTCGGCGCACAGCCCACAAACTCACTTCAAGCCTTGAAAGGCCCGTGCGCGCCACGCTAGTCTGTGGCGAAATGGCCGCTCCTTATATAGAGCGCGCGATTGCCCCTTTGCGTCAGGTGGGAAACCTGGAGTTAAACCCGATCGTAGTCAAGAACAACACCCTGGGCGGGAATGTATCCTGTTCGGGCCTCCTCTTCGGCGATGAAGTGGTCGAAGCCATCCGCGCCCACGACAATCCGCAATCCGCAATCCGCAATCCGCAATCCCCCGACCTGGTTTTCCTCCCGCGCCGCATGTTCGATTTCACGGGCGCGCGCACGCTCGACGAATGGACCTTTGATAAGTTCCAGGCGGAATTAGACCGACCCGTTATCGCCGCCGAGTGGACACGCGAAATCTGGGCCAACGTGCAAAAAGCTGCGCGAGGCGAGGACTGCTATACCCGCCCACCGGAAATAGCCAGGCTTTCCCAGCTAGGTTAGTTTAGAAAAGCTAGTAACTCACCTTACGCAGGCACTAGAAGAAGCAGGACCAACTGACCCGTGTCATTCTGAGCCGCAGCGAAGAATCACTACACGGTCGTAAGCGTTAGGGATAACGGTACCAATTCTCAGACAGGTTGGTAAGGTGAGTGAT
>JBBQIC010000195.1:0-7942 GCA_038324555.1 Chloroflexia bacterium | reverse complement strand
TACTTCGTAGAAGCTGATGACCTTGTTGCTTGTATCGCCGTTCTGGTCGAAGGTGGTAGTGCCGAGCACGCCTTTGAAGTCCTTGGTCTGGCGCAACGCCTGGCAAACGCCTTCTCTGGAAACATCTGTGGCACGCTTGATGGCGTCAATGGCGATGCTGGCGGTCTCGTAGCCGGGGCCACTGTACGCGCCGAGAGCTTCCTTGAAGCCCGCAGCCTTATAATCCGCAATGAATTGTTTAGCAGCATCCAGCGTTTCAACGTTGACTGCCGCAACTGTGGAATAGCTACCGTCGGCGTCAGCGCCAGCTATTTTCAGAAACTCTTCATCTTTGATGCCATCGCCGCCCATCAATGGGATGCTCAGACCGGCAGCCTTCATCTGCTTGCGAGCCAATGGGATGTTGTTAGAAGATGTACCGCCGTAGTAGATGAAGTCGGGCTTCATTGCGGCGATCTTGGTAAGGGTAGAACTGTAGTCGGTGGTGCCAGTCTGTATGCCTTCGTGGCCCAACACTGTGCCGCCCTTGGTCTTGAATTCTTTCTCGAAGTTGTCAGCAATGCCCTTGCCATAAGCTTCGGTGTCGTCCAGTATGTAGACCTTCTTCAAACCGAGTTTGTCAAAGGCGTAGTCTGCGGCTGCCGGACCCTGGACGTCGTCGGTGGTCACGACCCGGAAGTAGGTCACTTTGCCGGTGGGGCGGTAGGTGCTGGTTTTTCCGAATTCGGGCTTAGTCAAGGTTTCGGTGGTGTTGGCGGGGCTAATGTTGCACAGACCAGCATTGTTCAGCTTAGGCATCATGGCCTGGGCTACGCTACTGTTGAAGGGGCCAAGTACGGCCATGACCGCCGGGTCGGCGATAAAGGTGTCGGCGTTCTTAGCGCCTTGTGCCGGGTCGTGTTTCTGGCCGCCGGGTGGCACATCGTCGAGGGGGAGCATTTCCAGCTTATATTTCTTGCCCGCGACCGTTACACCGCCCGCTTTATTAGCCTGGTCAATCGCCATCTGCATACCGTTGCGGGTGGGGATGCCGTCTGTGGCGTCGCCGCCGGAGACGGGCAGGTCAACCGCGATCTTGATAGTATCACCTGTAAACGGAGCGCCTCCGCTCATCATGGCGCTAGGCGTCTCACCGGGCATCATAGCCTCGGTCGGGGTCTCGCCCATCATGGCGCTAGGCGTTTCGCCCACCATGGCGCTAGGAGTTTCACCAACCATCGCACTGGGTGTCTCGCCTGCCATTGCCGTCGGGCTTTCAGCCGCTGCCGGTACAGTTGTTGGGGTTGCTTCGGAGCCGCACGCGCTCAACATCATACTGAACACTACCATGAGCGCGACGATCATGAACCCAAATTTAGAAGTTTTCATAGTCGGAAACTATCCTCCTTAATTGATAGTTGCGTCTGTCTTATTTCTCACCCGGCGCAAAACCGGGCGCTACGTTGCCTTTATCAGTCACGAACCTAGCTCTCAAATGCCCTGTGCTCTGTCTCGTGATGCGGGTTGCCCAGACCCAGGGGCCATCGTAGTCTCATTAGCATTACACTTCACTCAGGCTGATCACCTCCTTACCAAAATCTTCCATACGTTGTAGACTTGAATTAGCGGCATTATAGAGGACTAATCGGGCGATGTCAAGAAAAGGACGATGGACGATGGACGATGGACGATGGACGATAGACGATAGACGATAGACGATGGACGATGGACGATGGACGATTGTATCTATCGTCTATCGTCTATCGTCTATCGTCCATCGTCCGATAAGCGACAACATGCCTGAACAAGCAGAACAAGGTGAGCCTTTATTGATCTCCCTCTTCGGGCCGACCGCCGTTGGTAAGAGCGCACTCGCTATAGAATTATGCCAGGCAATCGGCGGCGAGATAGTCACAGCCGATTCGCGCCAGGTCTACCGTTACATGGACATCGGCACCGACAAGCCGACGCTCGGACAGCGCAAGGGCGTTCCGCATCACATGATAGACCTCGTGGACCCTGACGAGTCGTTCACGTTGGCCCTTTACCAGGAGGGGGCTAACCGAGTCATAGAAGAGATATGGCAACGGGGGCATGTGCCGGTGCTCGCGGGCGGCACGCCTCTCTATATCAACGCGGTAACCGAAGGTTGGACCATACCGCGCGTCGAACCCGATAGGGAGCTACGCCGCGAACTGGAAGCGGAAGCCGCCGAGACCGGCCCGGAGAAGCTTCACGAGCGTCTCAGACAACTCGACCCACAGGCCGCACAGAATATACTCCCCAGCAACACCCGGCGCATAGTCAGGGCGCTGGAAGTCATTCAGCAGACGGGCCGCCCGATCAGCGAGCAGCAAACTAAAGTGGCTCCTCGTTATCGCCAGCTAAAGATTGGCCTGCATTGCGAGCGCGCAGAACTGTACAAGCGTGCGGATGAGCGAGTCGAACGAGAAGTAAAGGACGGCCTGGTAGAGGAGGTAGCCAGCCTGCACGAGCACGGTTATTCGTTCGACCTGTCCTCAATGAGCGGGCTGGGTTATAGGCAAATCGGAGATTACCTGCTGGGTCGCGCCACGCTAGAAGAAGCCAAGCAGCGCATCAAATGGGACACCCACGCCTTCGTGCGCCACCAATACAACTGGTTCCGCAGGCTCAACGACGCGCACTGGATAGACACGACCGAGGCTGATCCAAGAGGAGAGGCAATCGCGTTGGCTGGGGAGTTCGTGATGCGTGAAACGTGAAACGTGATGCGTGAATCTTGTCAATAGCCGCCTGTCTCGTTTACAATGGATTGGCTTTGCCTGGGATTGGCTTTGCTTGAATTTTATAATACCAGCACATTCTGCCATGCACGACAACAAGGAGGTTGATTAATGCAGGAAACAGCAACGGCTACACAAAGCGCGCCCAATATTAATCTGAAGCGCGCCAAAGGTAACCTGCGAACCGCTCAATTATACGAAGAGGCGATACGCAACGAAGAAGGTAAACTGGCAGATAGCGGCCCGCTCGTGGTGAGCACCGGCCAGTACACGGGACGTTCCCCCAAAGACAAGTTCGTGGTCAAAGAGCCTTCCAGCGAAGATAAGATATGGTGGGGTTCCGTGAACCAACCCCTCGACGAAAACAAGTTCAACGCTTTGCGTGACCGCATGTTCAAGCACATGCAAGACAAGCAGCTTTACGTGCAGGACTTATTCGTCGGAGCCGACCCTGAGTACCGCCTCTCCGTGCGCGTGATAACCGAGACCGCCTGGGCAAACCTCTTCGCCCGCAATCTCTTCATCCGCCCAAGCCAAGAAGAACTGAGCAGTTTCGAGCCGAACTTCACTGTAGTAGACGTTCCCTCTTTCAAGGCCGACCCTTCCCAGGACGGCACTCATACCAAGACCTTTATCGCCCTCAACATGGGGCAGCGCCTGGTGCTGGTAGGCGACACCGAGTACGCGGGCGAGATCAAGAAGTCAATGTTCACCGTAATGAACTACATGCTGCCCCTGCGCGGTGTGCTGCCCATGCACTGCTCGGCCAACATCGGCGCGAACGGCGATACGGCCCTCTTCTTCGGGCTGTCGGGCACTGGCAAGACCACCCTCTCCGCTGACCCAAAACGCACTCTTATAGGCGACGACGAGCACGGTTGGAGTGACCAGGGTGTGTTCAATTTCGAGGGAGGCTGCTACGCCAAGGTCATCAACCTGTCCCAGCAGGCCGAGCCTGACATCTGGAGGGCCTCTCACCACTTTGGCACTGTCCTCGAAAACGTGGTAATGGACCCCGAAACCCGCCACCTAGACCTGGATAGCGCATCTCTAACCGAGAACACCCGCTCGGCTTATCCGATCTATTTCATCTCGAATGCGTCACCGACCGGCACGGGCGGACACCCCAAGAATATCATGATGCTCACCGCCGACGCCTTCGGAGTGATGCCTCCTATCGCCCGCCTCAACCCTGAGCAGGCCATGTATTACTTCCTGTCGGGCTACACCGCCAAGCTGGCGGGCACGGAGCGCGGCGTGACCGAGCCTCAGCCGGAGTTCAGCGCCTGCTTTGGTTCGCCTTTCCTGCCCCTGCCGCCGATGGCCTACGCCAAAATGCTCGGCGAGAAGATACAGAAGCACGGCTCTCACGTCTGGCTGGTAAACACCGGCTGGACGGGCGGTCCCTACGGCGTTGGCAAGCGCATGAGCATCCAATACACCCGCTCTATGATCAGCGCCGCCCTCGACGGCTCGTTGTCGAAGGTAGACACCAGGCCCGACCCGATCTTCGGCTTCTCAGTGCCTATCAGTTGCCCCGGTGTGCCCGACGAAGTGCTCTGGCCACATAATACATGGGCAGAGGGAGCAGCATATGACGTGGCTGCGCGCAACCTCGCCAGGCGTTTCCGCGACAACTTCGAGAAGTTCTCCGACCAGGTAACAGAAGATGTGCGCCGCGCCGGGCCGCACGTAGAATAGGGTGAGGGAATAGGGTGAGGGAGTAGTCTTTATTCCTACTCCCTCACCCTATTCCCTCACCCTATTCCCTCGTATGCACCGCAAGCTCCTGCTAAACCTGCGCAGCCTATACTCCCCAGACTTTCTGATATTTGTGGCTATATTCCTCTTTGCGCTTGGCTTGCGCGTGTATGGAGCACGCGGCTCACTGCCCTACGTGGGGCACCCCGACGAGCCTGACCTCGTCGTGCTCAACTCGAATTACAAAGACGCCTGGCGCGACCCTGCGATCTGGGCTGAATACAAGAAACTGCCAACCGCGAAGGAGTTTCCAGGCGATAAGGGCGGCGGCAAAGGCCCCTCGATAGTTGTAGCGGCTACCACCCCATTTGGGGACGCCACAGCGCCTCTGTTATATAATTGGGGCGTTAAAATACAGGATTTCGCAACCCTGGCTGGCTATGATCTCTTGCCACTAACCTCAACTGATGTCCTGGCCGACCCACTCCAGCCTACCATTACTGACACTTTCAAGGCCGGGCAAGCGGTTGGACCTAACCTCTATTACAGCGCGCGCAGAGACGGCAAACCCTCAGACCTCAACTGGCAGGTGTGGGTCCACATGGTAGACCCTGCGTCGGGGAACACCATCGCCCAGGTTGACGTGCTGCCCCTGACAGGCCAACTGAGCAACTACCCACAGGTCGTACATGAACCGCATCCCGTATCCAAATGGCATGAGGGCGAGTTGCTCGCTGGCGTCTACAACTTCAGCCTGCCCTCTGAAGTACGCCCAGGCACGTACCGCATTGAGACCGGCATGTGGGTCCCCCCCAACGGCCCAGGCGCGCAAATCGCCTATGATTCGCAAAATAAGCCTGCGGGTGATGCGCCCACAGACCGTGTTATATTAGGGGATATTTCTGTCAGCCCGTAGAGCCACTAATCGTGGAACTTGCGCTCGCCTGCGCGGATAGGCAGCGCCAGACGGTTCTCTTTGGGGGCGAGCGGGCAGACCCAGCGCGCATCATAGGCGCACGATGGGTTATAGGCGTAGTTGAAGTCTATGATAACGCGACCGCCCGCGTAGCCTGGCATGTCACCCTTCGCATCATCTATTCGCAAGAAGTAGCTGCCCTTTACCGTATCGAACAGATAGCGTCCGCCGCCGTAGCTCTCATCGGGACAGGTGGCGTCTCGGAAGGGCAGGAAGAGACCGCCTCCGTATACTTCTATCCAGTAGGCGGTCAATTCTAGTGGCGTGTCTTTTATAGTGAAGCTGAGGCGCGCAGCCCTCCTCATAGGCATGGCCTGTGGGCCGCTCGTGCCTACCTCCGCTTGCTCGTCGCCTACTTGAGGCTCCAACACAGCCTCCAAACGCAAAGCCGCGTCATAAGGAAAATAGCTCAACCCCGTGAAGAGTTCACGCTCCTCTGCCCTCAAAGGCGACTGCGGGTGGTGCGCGAAAAGCGCGTCTTTCTGCTCCCGGAAGCGCCTACACACCTCCAACTCGTCTACGCCTTCTCGCCACGCCATTTCCCGCTCGCGATACATGTCGGCTACACGCCGCCGCCAGTCGTAGAGGTCTAGCCAGGTTGGCTGACGTTCGTCCATCAAATTCATGTTATCCTTAGAAAGATAGTAAGAATGAAATCACTTCGTGATTTCATTCTTACTATCTTTCACACCCCTCACCCCTCGAACGAACCGAACAAATTATTCAGCGACTCCGCCAGCGTTGGGTGGGCGAAGATAGCTTCTTTGAGCACGGGGTAGGGGACCTTGCCCATCATGGCTATCTCTATCATCGCCATCAGTTCGCCGCCCTCAAGCCCCAGGATCGCGCAGCCCAATATCTGCTCGGTGTCGGCATCCACAATGGCTTTCATAAAGCCTCTGCTCTCGTCCACCTCCAGGGCGCGGGCAACGTAGTTCATCGGCATCTTTGCCACTTTGATATTCAGACCCTGCTTGCGCGCCTCTTCTTCGCCCAGGCCGACGTGCCCCAATTGCGGGTCTATAAACACTGTATATGGGACCATCCTGCCAGTTGTGGTGGCATTTCCGCCTTCAATCAGGTTGGTACGCATAATGCGGAAGTCGTCGTATGAGATGTGGGTGAGTTGTGGGCCGCCGTTCACGTCGCCGAGCGCGTAGATACCGGGCACGTTGGTCTCTAGTCGCTCGTTCACGGGTATAGAGCCGTGCTTGTCCGTCTCCACGCCGGTTGCCTGCAAATTGAGCACGTCGGTGTTGGGCGTGCGGCCCACCGCCGCCAGAAAATGCGACCCGACAAGCGTGCGATCTTCTTCACTGCCCACTGTGCGCACTGTTAGCTTTATTTTGCCGCCCTCTGCTGGCTCGACGCGCACGGCTTCGGTTTCCAGCAGGACTTCTATGCCGTCCTCGCGCAGGATGCCCGCTACCGCCTCGGCAATGTCGCCGTCCTCGCGGGTGAGCAGACGCTTGCCGTGTTGCACAATCGTCACCTGGCTGCCGAAGCGCCTGAACATCTGGCCGAACTCCAATCCCACGTAGCCTCCACCCAGCACTAGCAGATGCTCAGGCACGGCGTCCAGGTCCATGATACTGGTGGAGTTCAGTATGGGTACCGTGTCTATTCCATCCAGTTTCGGGTTGCTGGGGCGACCTCCAGTGTTGATTATGATTGTGTCGGCGCTCAACCTGCGCGTCCCGCCGTCGTTCATACGGACTTCTATTACTTTGTGGTCAGCGAAGCTGGCTTCCCCAAAGAGCAGGTCCACGCCCTCTGTGTTCTCGATGCGTCGTTGGCCGCTGTCGCGGAAGCTATTCACTATGTCGCGCTTGCGCTGGCGCACCTTCTTCATATCAACGCTGATAGGCCCCGTGTTCACACCGTAGTCTGCCCCTCGCCTCGCCAGGTAAGCCACGCGGGCGCTGGCGACCATAGTCTTGGTGGGGGTACAGCCCTCGTTAATGCACGTTCCGCCCACATGCTCGCGTTCGATAATAGCAGTCTTGCGTCCCGCCCCCGCAAGGGCCGTAGATAGCGGCCCTCCAGATTGTCCGGCGCCTATCACAATAGCGTCGTACTGCTCTGTCGTCATCAGCTTTGTTTCTCCTTTTGGGGTGAGCGAGTAGGGTGTGAGGGGATAGAATTACTCGCTATTTCTTTACCCTATTCCCTGTTATATAGTCCGCGCAAGCGCAAATCCGTTACAACACAACTATGACAGAAGCATAACATAAAACGAGGCTGCTTACAGCCTCGTTTCTGGGATTTATTTTGCACTTATAAAGGAGGAAGGGCGCGATAAATCACACCTCTACGGTTATACAAACTTGGAGACGTGATTTATAGCGCCTTGTTTGGTTGCCAAGTGTGCACAACTGGTCGCAAACAGAAGGACCCTCTATAGAGCACGCCTACGCCAATTTCGACGAGGCCCCTTGCCGCGCACCAGCAAACTAAGGGCGATATCCACAATCATTGCGCCCACTATGCTCGTAATAATCGGTACGCCAGCAACAACCGG
>JBBQIC010000194.1:0-7971 GCA_038324555.1 Chloroflexia bacterium | reverse complement strand
GAGAGCGCGTCGCACAAGGTGAGGCTCGTTTACATGATACGCCTGGCACTAGGTATGAGCGTATTGCTCTCCTGGGGTGTGTTGCCTTTGCATTCAATGTGGACCACCTGGATGGCACCGCAAATGGCTCCACAAGCGGGGCCGGTCCAGGCTACAGCGCAGCAGACGCCCACCAAATCGGATATTTTCATGCCGGTGCTATATAAAGCCCGCACGTATTGTCCTGCCAATGCGCGCGTGCTAGTACTCAATAACGGCTCGGCTGCGGACAGCCTGGCTGCTTACTATGTCTACCCCCGGCGGACGGATATGATAGAGCTTAATGATCCATTCAGCGCCGCCGATTTAGATGCTCATGTAGGTGGTTGTCTGATCTACTACGGCCCACAGGCTGAACAGCGACTAGCCCCATTCAAGGCCAGACTTAGAGAGGCGCTCTGCTCTAGCGAGGGCTGTCTCTATGGTATAGAGAGATGATTGCATTCCTGGAAGCACAAGTCGTAGACCTTATCGCAGGCGTTTTGCTCTTGCTTGCGCTTGGCGCCTGGCGGATGCCCTTTGGATTATTCATACCAGCCGCCTGGATTGGCGGTACAGGCCTCCTGGCGGCTGAACACCTTGTGTTGGCACAAGCCGGCGTGCCCTGGAACGCGATGAGCCTGGGACTGCCCTGGCTTGCGGTGGCGGCGTTGGCCGTCCGGCGTGTGTGGGCGCAACAAAACAACGGACATAAGGCGTTTGAACTGCCGGACATGCGTCAAATGCTTCCGAAGCTCAAGCAACCAGCTATCCTGATAGAAGCGCTCGTTGGCGTAGTGATAATCGTGTGGACAATCAAGCTCCTCGCTGTTGCCACAAGTGTTCCCGTGGCAGGCTTTGATGCGCAGGTTGACTGGCTTTTCAAGGGCCGGGCTATATACAATGCGGGTGGATTGCCTATAGACTTCTATACCGATCCTAACTTTGCCAAGTTTGCGCACCTGGATTATCCGCCGTTCGTGCCGCTTGCTGTGGCACAGACCTACGCCTGGACTGGCGATAACGATATATTGGCAAAGGGCTGGTGGGCGTTGCTGGGCAGCGCGATGACGTTGGGAGTGTATTTTGGGCTGCGCGGTCTGGTAGGAATGCGGGCGCGATTAGGTGGGCTGGTGCTGCTCCTGGGGACGCCGGAGGTGCTCAACCATGCGGCGAACGGTTTGGCGGGATACGCCGAACTGCCTCTGGCCGTGTTGTTCCTTTATGGGGCATTGTTCCTCTATAGATGGATGAAGCAGCCCACCTCGGCGGACTTCATCCTGACGGCGCTATTTTTTAGCTTGACGGGATTTACCAAGAATGAGGGCATAATCGTAGCGGTCGTGGGCCTCGCGCTGCTGTTTGGGATAGGGCTGGCGCGCAAACGCCTGACCTGGGAAGGGACTGTATTAGCGACAATGTTCGCAGTACTGATTATGGTTCCCTGGCAGGTCGAAAAGCAAATGCTCGGTATCACCGGCGACCTTCACCCTACCCTGGCGGGCGTGCTGGCGAACTGGAATGCACGCTTCGGCTTCATTATGGACGCCCTGGCCTATAATACTCGAGACGTAGATCACCTGAATCTAATATGGGTCTTGTTGCCTTTGCTGGCGTTGGGCGCGCTGGTCTTTGCGCCGCGCCGGTGGGCCGCCACGCTGCCGCTAGTGGCCCTTATTGCCGCCCACCTCGCGGCTGCCACAGTCGCCTATCTCACTACTCCATATGACATACACTGGCACCTGGGCACATCAGCCGACAGAGTAGTATTTCAATCAACGCTGGTAGCCGCGTTACTCAGCGTTATATATCTTGGCATGATATTCGACACGAAGGACCCAGTGGTCCAAACGGGCAATTAGTGTTTGTCGCTTCAAAAACAAAAACGACTGCTACGTGGTCGTTTTTGTTTTTGAAGAAAAAGTGGCTTCTATCCTGTATAATTGAGATAGACACTCTATTGATATTGAAAGGACGCATATAATATGGCAGATACAGAAACAAAGAGCATGACTACGACCGAGGACCAGGTGCGCGAGACTATACGCGCCGAGGTGTACGACCCGGAGCTTGGGCTGAACATCGTTGACCTCGGACTGGTGTACGACGTTACGGTTGCGGACAACAAAGCCGACCTTACGATGACCCTCACAAGCCCCGGCTGCCCGCTAGGTCCGGAGATTATCACCAACATGCGCCGCGCCCTATCTGTGTACGACGATATTGACGAAGTTGACGTACACCTGGTCTTTTCCCCTCCCTGGCACCCTTCGATGATGAGCGAAGAGGCCAAGGACGAGTTGGGTTACTTCGGGTAGGAAATAATATTCACCGACTATCTCTATGTCTGTATAGCCTCAGACTTGCCCATAGCGAACATGAACTGACCTTTACAGGCAAGTTCTCCATCCACCGTGGCGACGCCTTCGCCCTGGCCGAACGAGCCGCGCACCCTCGTGAGGGTCACTTCCAGGCGCAGTGTGTCTCCGGGCACGACCTGGCGTTTGAAGCGCACTTCGTCAAGCCCCGCGAAAAAGGCCAGCTTGCCCTTGTTTTCGGGCATACCCAGCACGGCGACCGCGCCCACCTGGGCTATCGCCTCGATTATCAGCACGCCGGGCATGACAGGAAAGCCCGGGAAATGCCCCATGAAAAAAGGCTCGTTAGCCGTGACGTTCTTGATGCCTACCGCCCGCTTACCCCACTCCATCTCGATTATCTTGTCCACAAGCAGGAACGGAAAGCGGTGCGGTATTATCTTCTGAATATCCACGTTGCTCAACGTGGCGGGCATGGCTGTCTCTGGTCCGTCCAATGGGAGCCTCCCTCCAATAGGGTGAGGGAATAGGGTGAGGGAATAGTCTTTATTCCTATTCCCTCACCCTATTCCCTCACCCTACTTATAGTAATTCCTCCATCTCCCCAATCCTCTGTCCGAAGAGCTTGAGCGCCTGGTCAACGGGGGTGGGGGCGGTCATGTCTACGCCTGCGTTGCGCAGGAGGTTGATCGAGTAATCGCTGCCGCCGCTGCTCAGGAAGCGCAAGTATCGCTCAACGGCTGGCTGGCCCTCGTTGAGGATTTGCTGGGAGAGTGCGACCGCCGCCGAGATGCCGGTGGCGTACTTGTAGACGTAGAAACTGCGATAGAAGTGAGGGATGCGCGCCCACTCGATAGCAACCTCTTCGTCAACGTCAACGTTGTTGCCGTGATATAGCACGTTCAGGTCGTAGTGCATTTTCGACAGGCTTTCGGAGGTCAGCGCTTCGCCCGCCTCCGCGCGCTCATGCGCTAACTTCTCGAACTCCGCGAACATCGTCTGCCTGTAGAGTGTGCCCCTGAATTGTTCCAGGCTGTTGTTGATCACCGACCGTTTGAGGTCTCTATCATCGGTGCTTTTCAGCAGATAGTTGGTTAGCAACTCCTCGTTCAACGTGGAGGCCACTTCGGCCACGAACAGCGAATAGCCAGAATACAAATAAGGCTGTTTCCGATAGGAGTAATAGGTGTGGATAGAATGCCCTGTCTCATGAGCGAGGGTAAATACGTCGCGCAGCGTGTCCTGGTAGTTGAGCAGCATGAACGGGTGGACACCATACACACCCCAACTATACGCGCCGGAGGTCTTGTTTGGCGTCTCGTAAACATCAGTCCAGCGCGACCGGAAGCCTTCCTTCACGGCCTCTTGATACTGCTCGCCGAGGGGGGCAAAGGCTTCCGTCACCATTTCCGTGGCGCGATCATACTCTATGCTCTCGTTGACTTCCGAAACGAGGGGCACGTGCAAATCGTACATATGCAGCTTGGGGAGCTTCAGCAATCGTTTGCGCAGGTCCATGTAGCGGTACATCAGGTCCATATTATTGTGTACTGCCTGGATAAGGTTTTCGTAGACGCTCGCGGGTATGTTGTCTTGGAAGAGCGCGGCTTCCAGAGAGGAGTTGAATTTGCGCGCCCGCGAACTAAAAATGTCCGATTTCACCTGGCTGGCATAGCAGGAGGCGATGGTATTGCGCTGCTTGTCAAATGGAATATGGAACGACTTGAACGTTTGCTCGCGCACATTGCGGTTGTAAGAGCGGATGTAGCGCACGTATCGTCCCTGCGTCAACTCTACTTCCTGGCCCTCTTCGTCGGTGATTGTGCCGAACTTCATATCGGCGTCCGTGAGCATCTCATAAATCTGGCCGGGGGCCGAAGCTACCTCTCCCGCCGCCGCCAACAAGCCCTCTCCCTGTTCGTTGAGCATGTGCTCCTGCGCGCGGAACAGGTCATCGAAAAGATGGAAGTATAGTCGTAGTCCCTCCGTCTGCTTTGTCAGCCGCTCGATGGTTTCACGCCCAGCCGCCAGCAGTTCGGGGTTGAAGAAAGCCGTAGTCTCCTCAGAACGCACCCAAATAGCCCTGGCTCTGTCGGTAAGCGCCTGGTAGTGAGAGTTCGTATTGTCTTCATCGCGGCGCATTCGAGCGTAAGTGAAGAGGCGCTCAATGCGCTCGTTTATGTTGTTTTTGAGGTTCAGCGCGGCTAGAAGGGTGTCCCCCTTACCCTCAGCCAGGCGGCCCCTATATTTCTTGATCTCTTCCAGCAGCGGCCCCAATTCGGCGTATTCCGATTCCCATTGCACGTCTTCGGGATATACAGCCTCTAAGTTCCACTTGTACTCTGTGGGTATTTCATTTCGCACAGGCAACGTTTTCGTGGTCATCTACATCTCCTTAAACACCATTACTTCAATAAAGGACACGGCTGAGGGCCATCGTAGGCGCAACCTGACCCTGCGCCTCGCATCAATCCGATCATTTCCCACTATACAACATCCTACACGGCCATACAACGACCCAAAGAACTATTCTCAAGTCCCCATATTTCCCACCCCTTGTAGCATTTGTCCTAGCTGATTGGGCCAGAGAGAACGTCCGGCGAATAAATCCGGGGCAACGAATATAAATATGAAAATCCCGAGACTGGTAAAGAGAACGAACCGCAAAGACGCAAAGAGCGCAAAGTTACGCAAAGGATTCTCTATTATTGATCCTTTGCGTAACTTTGCGCTCTTTGCGTCTGCTCTGAAAATAGGATAATTGGCGGGTAGGGGCGCACGGCCGTGCGCCCCTACGGGTGCTTCTCGTTTTCATTCACGAGTGGTGTGCCCCGCTCATAGGTTCGTTACGAAAGTTCAGGGCGACCCATGTTTCTCTGTGAAGACACGAGAAGTCAATTATTTATCACCTTACGCAGTCTCTCGGAGGAGCAAGACCCAGCCAACCCTTGTCATTCTTCACTCCGTTCAGAATCCCGTTGTGGGCCAGGATGTTTGGGCATAAACCGTTCTCTGACATAAAGATAAACGACGAGATTCTTCACTCCGTTCAGAATGACAAGGGTTGGCTGGGTCTTGCTCCTTTATTGGCTTTCGGCTTTATGCCAATCTTACCTCGCGCCTCATTGCGTAACGTGAGTTATTTACAGTCGTCCACGAGCCTGATTCTGGAATGCGTGAGCACTCCGTTGCGGAATATGAACCGGTAGTTTGCGATATGAGTCGAGAACCGCCCGTTCTGGTCGAATATCTTGAAGATGTCTCTGCTCACAAAGAGTGTCTTATCGTGTCTATCTCGGGTGATAACGTCAACACGCGGATTAGCGTGGTAGTTATTGCCATCGCTGCCTGTACCAGCCAGGAAATACCTGACGTGATAGTTGTCTGGTTGCTGGTAGATGTAAGCATCACCTTCAAGGTGAATGGCGACCCCACAGACCGTGAGGTCCCCGGCAACGAGTTCATGCGTCCAGCCGTCCCACCGGTCCGCATGGACTACGGTCGGGGCTTGCTGAAATACAACTGCTATAAAGGCCAATACTGTTAGAATCGTGCTGATTTTGCGAAACATTTTCTTCTCCTTCTTACTAATTGATGTCTAAGTGCGCCCTTCGTTTGTGCAAACAGGTGTGGGTTGCTACCCGGCTTCCCTGCTTGCGACACACTCTAGCACGGAGGAGTTGTCAATGTCACTACTATTTGCTGTCAATAGCATTGACAATTACTGTCCATACTATTGACAGTTAGCGCCTAATTGGGGACGCAAACATGTTAGGGGTCAGGGGTCAGGTATATAAAGAGGCGTAAGTGTTCAGAGTTAGGGTGCAACCGTAGGGGCAGGTCTCCGTGCCTGCCCTGTTCGCGTACCCCGATGTTGGTGGTAAGGAGAGAGGACAGGCACGGAGACCTGCCCCTACGGTTGCACCCTAACTCTCAAATAAGCTCTTACTTGACAGCTGATGGAGAGCGTTCGACCGCGTTGCGGCTGGTGCCTCCGACGAAGATTACTCGGTCGGCGCGGAGCAGTACGTTGAAGTAGCGGCTGCCGTCTGTCCACAGCGCGCCGGTTACACGGTCCTTCGACAAGCTTTGGAGCAAGGCGTTATAGAACCGGTTGGCGTCATCGCCTGTGTCCCAACGGGTAACCATCATCACTAGTGAATTGGCCCCGTTCTGGTAGAGGTCGTATTGCCCGCCACCCCAACCTGTGACCGCTGCTGAGGCGTCGGCGCTCGCCAGGCCATTGGCTTGAAGTAAAGTACCCAGTTCAAATTCGCCTATCGTCTGGGTGTCCGCGTATGCCCAACCCAGGCCCAGCGTGCTAGTAAGAGGAGGAAGTCCCACAGGGAGCGGTTCGTCACGAGGCGTCGAAAGATATTTCTGCGGGTGGAGTATCTGCTCGCTGGAAGTTGGCGGGTGCGTCAGGGCATTATTGATGGCCGGGAAGCCTCCCATCGAATAGAGGGTCTTGACGAACTCCAGCCCCTTGATATAGGGGAAATAGAGCTTCTCGCGCACCACATTGGGCGCGCTATCAAGAGACGGTGAGGAGCCGATTGTGCCCTGCAATTTCTGAAAGTCATCGTGACTCATGTATTGGTCGGCATAGAGGACGCTCGATAGGATCGCATCGCCTTCTATCAATGAACGCGCCGCGAGGTCGTGGTCGCCATCGTGAGAATCAGTAGGGAGCAGCTTTTGCAGGTCGTAATACTGGTCCTGCAAGTTGTGTACGAACTCGTGGGACAGGGTCTGTTTGGTTTGCGGGTCGAGCGGCAATTGCGGGTTCACCACGTAGAGTTCTTTCTTATCGGGTTCATAATAACCCAGTAGCTGTTCGCTCAACCAGTCGGCCTGTAGCTGGTATAGGCCGATAGACGGCTTGTTGACAAAACGCAGCAGCCACAGTTCTAGCTCGTTCAGGCGGCTTTCTTCGCGGGAGTAGGTCGTGTCTCTCTCTTTGAGGAGCCTGGTCCGAAGTTGTGCCCTGTTGACGAATCGCTCTGGCACATCGGTCTTGGGGTCCAGCCCACGCACTTTCTGCGTATCGAGTTCCACCTGCAACAACTCTTGTTGAATCTTGCCCAACTCGTCCGCTTTTAGCGAGGCATTGCCAGCGCCCAGCAACGTGTCGTCGGTAACGTCGGGGGACGCATCTGGGGGCGAAGTATCTGTTGGATACTCCATAGGAGGGAAGGGTGTTGGAGGCCGCCAGGCAACAACGGGCGTAGGTGGCGGCGGAGATGGCTGCTGCGCAGTGTCGCAGGCGGCGAGCACACCGAGTAAGCACAACATCATCAGTGCTAAGGCTAAACGCTTACCTGCGTACAATATCTTTGGGCTACCACGACGGTCTGTAATACCGAACAACATATTACCTTCAAACATAGAAAACAGACTTACATCCTGAAGTGTGGCTCTTCTCTGTATACTAAATATACCATAACATCCTTTCAGCCAGATTAACTAGCGTGGGGTCATATTTACGATTGATCTAAGGGCGAGCGCGGTAATAAGTTGACATTATAAGGGAGATATGTCATGTTAGCGACATGACACGGATACGAGCCAGTCGAACAGAGAAATATGAGCAAATGCGCCAGATGCTCAATGAGAAACAGTGGAGACACTTTCT
>JBBQIC010000193.1:0-8029 GCA_038324555.1 Chloroflexia bacterium | reverse complement strand
CCTCTTGACGAAGATGAAGCGGTATGCAGACTGGGCGAACACAAGGTTCGCCCCTACGGAGCACCCTTACTCTGAACATTTACGTCTTCATTCTCACTTGACGGCTGTGTTATGCTATACTCAAAAAGCAAATAAGAGTATATATATTATAGGATAGAAAGCCAGGAGTATACAAAATGAGCAGCCATTCACAGTCAGGGCACGGCGCGCACGGTGGAGAAGCACATTCCCACGACGATGATGCCCTCCGACAAATAGAGGCTTTCCGCAGGCAGAAAGACAAGTTCTTTAAGGAGTCTGAGGAAAGCCCGCTCCTACCAGAGGATAAAGAACATTTTTCGGGCCTTGTGTACTACCCGGTTGATGCGACCTACAGGGTCGTAGCCACTCTGGTGCCAGATGTACATCCAGGCACATTTCGGGTGCAGACCACCACAGGCGATTTCAAAGAGTACACCCGCATGGGTCGCCTTGAGTTCCAGATTGGCGGGCAGACCTATAGCCTGACAGCCTTCGTGCCCCCGGCGGACGAGCCTCTGCACGGCAACAGGATATTCGTTCCCTTCCGGGATAAGACATCCAGCAAGGAGACTTATGGGGCGGGCCGCTATTTAGACCTCAACAAGCGCGCCGGGAACGAATACGTGCTCGATTTCAACAGGGCATACAGCCCGTTCTGCGCCTATAGCCCGTACTACTCGTGCCCCCTGCCCCCTGGCGAAAACAACCTGCCGGTGGAGATACGAGCGGGTGAGAAATTGTTTCATGAAGCGTGATGCGTGAAACGTGAAACGTGAAACGTGATTATCGTAACTCACCCCACACCCCTCACGTTTCACGTTTCACGCATCACGTTTCACTCGTCAAAATTGCTACAGGAGGAGATAACAAGCATGGATAGTGATCAGGACGTTAGTAACGAAAATGATGAGAATGGAGGGGGACGAAAGAGGGGAAGAGGCCGCCTTATCTTGATAATCGTAATACTTCTTGTGGTGGTGGGTGGTGGGGCGGCGACAACTTTTCTGGTGGCAGCGCCATTCGCGTTGAGGCAGGACAAGGCCACCGATATTGAGGCTACCCTGGCGGACGTGGGTTTGCGTGAGGTCGCAGTACCACCTGACTTCGTTGACTGGAGGATGCCCGACGACGCCAAGAAACCGGCGTCAGTTGCTAGTGGCAAGAGCCTTTTCGGCGCTCAGTGTTCCCTCTGTCATGGCAATACGGGAAAGGGCGACGGCTCCTTTGGTAAGACCCAATTCCCCCCCGCAGCCGACCTCACAAGCGATCGTACAAAGTCGAAAAATGATGGTCTGCTATTCTGGTTCATCATGCACGGTATAAACTATACAGGTATGCCCAGCTTCGGCAACGAGAAGCGCAGTGGCGGCGCAGTCAACAGCCAGTCCGAGATATGGAGCATGGTGGCCTACATAAGGTCGCTCCAAGGCGTTCTGCCAACCCCCGTAGCTTCAAAGTAGATACAACAAAAACAATTCCGGCCACCCTCGGTGGCCGGAATTGTTTTTGGTTGCTTACGACAGGGAAGTTACTTCATGGACCACATATTCATCTTTAGAGACACAGATGTGGTGACAATAGGGCGCGTGCTGCTGGCTTTTATCCTGGGCGGGGTGGTTGGTTTTGAGCGGCAGCGCACTCAGCGCCCGGCAGGGCTGCGCACGCACATGCTGGTGGCCGCAGGTTCGTGCTGCTTCACGGTGGCTTCTATTTACGGCTTTGACGACCTGGGCACGGTGCGCGACCCGGCGCGTTTGGCCGCCCAAATAATAACCGGTGTAGGCTTCCTGGGCGCGGGCACCATCTTTCGCAACGGCTCTACCGTGCGCGGCCTCACTACCGCTTCGAGCATCTGGATTACGGCTTCGATAGGCATAGTGGCGGGCCTGGGGATGCTGTTGCTCGCCCTGTTTACGACCGCGCTGACCTGGTTTGCCCTGTACTATTTGAAGGGCGTGGAAATACCCCATAGGAGAGGTGGCGGCAGGCGGGTTGGTGAGCCTTCAGAGGATGAAGTGATAGACGAATAACAAGTAGCTAAAAACAAAGAAAACCATTGCAGCGCAATGGTTTTCTTTGTTTTTATGCTTTTTCAGGCTGGCAAACAGTCGAGCACGGCGGCCATCAGCGCCATCCTTATGTAGAGGCCGTTTTGCACCTGGCGAAAATAGTAGGCACGGTCGTCGCTGTCTACTTCTTCGGGGATTTCGTTCACACGGGGCAGGGGGTGCATCACGATCATCTCTTTGCGCGCCTGGCTCAACAGCATGGGGTCTACCACGTAAGCGTCTCTGGCCGTCATGTATTCTTGCGCGGCGCTCAACTCCGCGATGGGCCTGAGCGCGTCTTTGCGGGGAGCGTCGAGCGACTCGAAGGGTATCCCATACACAGACCTGGCAAGCTCTTCCAGTTGCTGGGCCACGAATCGCTCGCGTTGCACGCGGGTCACGTATAGCACGTCCACCTGGCGTATGGCGGATTGCAGGTCCTGGGTCTCTTGTACGGGCATCTCGCGCGAGCGGGCGAACTCCACGTACTCATTTGGCATGGAGAGGCTTTCGGGGGCTATGCACACGACGTTCACGCGAGCGCGGTCTATCGCCAGCAGTTTGAGGAGCGAGTGGACGGTGCGCCCATTTCGTAGATCGCCTACAAAGCCGATAGTGAGACCGTCTATGTTCTCACCAAAGCGGGCCTTGATCGTGTAGAGGTCGAGAAGCGCCTGGGTTGGGTGCTCACCTATGCCGTCGCCAGCGTTGATGATGGGCGCGGGACTGTGCATAGCCACTCTGAGCGCATCGGTGGCGGCAGCAGCCTCGCGCGCCGATCCGCGATTGGGGTGCCTGAGCACTATAGCGTCAGAGTAGCAGGCTATAGTCTTTATCGTGTCGTGCAGGCTCTCGCCTTTGGATACCGATGAATAGTGGACGCCGCCCGCCGTAGTTATGATCCTGCCGCCGAGCCTCTGAGTCGCCGCCTGGAAAGAGAGGTCCGTGCGCGTGGACGGCTCGTAAAACACGTTGGCGACTACTTTGTTGGCGAGCAGTGCGTCAACTTGCCCAAGAGCCACCTGCCTGCCCATTTGCTGCGCCAACCCGAACAACGCTTCCAACACTTCAGGAGTAAACTGCTCAACGGATAGAACATGCTGATAGGCCAGAGTTTTGAGAGGGGAGCCGACTGCCGAGTAAATTGCCGTCATAGTTGGGGCGACCTCCGGGGTGTATAGAAAATAAAGTGTCTACTGATAACCTCAAGGATTATAGCACGGGCTTAGAGCCTGGGGAAAGGTTGGTGGAAAAGCTATCGCGCATCTTTCACACTGATGCCGCCTCCATATCCTGCGCCATAGCCGCCTACACCAGTTCCAGTTGTGTCACCGCCGATGTCCTGGTCGTCCTGGTCGTCCTGGTCGTCCTGGTCGTCCTGGTCGTCCACGTCAATCATCTGGCCCGTACCGGCCCCTGTGACGTTGCCCTGGCCGTCGGCGTCATTACCAGTAGTACCGGCGCTGCCCGCGTCAAATACGGGGTCATCGTCCATGCTGCCTCCCATTTCGCCGTTACCTGCTATCCGGCTGCCCGGCATAGAGGTTCCCACTTCGTCGGTGTTGGCGCTGTATTCTCTGTTCGCTATATTCTCATCGCTCATTTTGTTGCCTCCATTATTACTGCGAGAGATTGATTAAGGAACCGCAAAGACGCGAAGACGCAAAGAACAATAGTAATCTTTGCGTCCTCGCGTCCTTGCGTCTTTGCCGTTCCTTGTGTTTCCTACTGGTTAGAGGTTTAGGTTGTCTCGGTATCTCGGTGATACTGAGTGTTGGCGTCGTAATTAGTAGTCGTGTCACTATCCATCGTATTTGTCGTGTCTGTAGCATCGCTGGCAACATCGCTGGTGCCTTTGCCTGCTGCCGCGCCCGCAGCGCCGCCGATTGCAGCGCCCGCAGCCATACCTATCGGGCCGCCGACCGCCCCTAAAACGCCACCCACGACCGCGCCACTAGCGCCGCCTGCTTGACTACCAACTTGGTCTCCAACCTCGCCACCCTTCGCGGCATCGGCCAACCCTGCGCCCGCAGCGCCGCCGATTGCAGCGCCAGCAGCAGCGCCTATCGGCCCGCCAACCACAGCGCCTATTACGCCGCCCGTGACCGCCCCTGCGCCACCGCCAACAGCTTCAGAACCCACGCCGCGATCATCACCTGTGCGGGTAGTCCCATAATTGAAGTCTGGGTTATTATAGTGGTTCATGGAATCGCCGTGTACGTCGCGTGCGCCGTTTGTATTCATTACATCGCGCGCCCACCCGGCCTGCTCGTCGGACACCTGGGCGGTCACAAGCACGCCGCCGCGTTCAACGCCGGTATGGTACATCTTGGCTTCCTCTTCGGGTATGCCTGCGTCAACCAGCGCGCCGACTAGCCCACCGGCAGCCGCGCCGACGCCCGCGCCGATCAGAGTAGAGGCGAGCCAGCCGCCCGCTATAACGGGGCCGATGCCCGGAATCGCCAGCGCGCCGATCCCGACCAGCAGCCCTGCGATACCACCAAGCACCCCACCGCCTATAGCGCCTGTGGCAGCGCCTCCCGCGACGCCTGAATCTGTTGCTACCTGTTGGGTCTCTTCGCGTGACCGCATCGCCACGCCTATCTTGTTCGATTCGACGCCTCCGTTGCGAATCTGCTCGATAGCTGTCTGTGCATTGTCTCGATTGTCGAATAATCCTACTACTGTTGCCATTTTCTGTACCTCCAGTTGATAAGTTGAGCTGATAAACCGACGCCCATTGACGTGCCTCTACTACTCGCAAGAGGCGATTAGCGTATAAGGCTCATCCACTGCAAGTTATATGCCATATGAGGAGTGGCTAGTGGCTAGTGGCTAGTGGCTAGTGGCTAGTGGCTAGTGGTCAGTAGACAATGTGCGTAATAAAAAATCTGTCCATATATTGTGTTAGCGACTACGATTTTTGGCCTATAAACTACAACATATTGACGCCAAAATTATTATGCACATTATCTACTAGCCACTCCTCACGGTTGGCACACTTCTTGCCCTTTCTGCATAGCGTTTTGATTTGTTCATTTGTATGGAAGATAACACAGGTGGTTATGATGGACTTTTCTATTGACATGATGGTTGAGCAGACACAGAGGGTCTCGCCGACGCTTATCGCAGTCAACCAGATACTCGCTTTGTCCTCTCAGGAGTTACAGGTAGCCATAAAACAAGAGGCCGACGAAAACCCTGCGTTCGAGGTAATTGAGCATCAGACCTGTAGCATATGTGGCGAAGTGCTCAAGCACGGCGTCTGTATGAATTGTCTGCGAACCCGCCCCAGCGCGGATACAATGGCGAGGTCCAGCGACGAATTCAGTTCTACAGGCTTGCCCGACTCCGAATACAGTGGAGGCATGAACCTATCTCCTGTGCTCAACGATGGGGACGAAGAGTTCGATCCGGTGGCTCTGGTGGCGTCCGAACCAACGCTGTTCGAGCGACTTATGTACGACATGCGTTCGTCGCTGCCGCAAGCCGACTTTGCGATAGCCGATTATCTGTTGGGCAGCCTGGACGACCGAGGCTTCCTTGCGTCAGACCCCGCGACTATAGCGCGTGAATTAGGCATTTCTGAAGAGCGCCTGGTGGGTGTGCTCCAAACATTGCAGCGCCTTGGCCCTCCCGGTATAGGCGCGCAGAACCACCAGGAATGCCTGCTCTTGCAGCTTGACTACCTGAAACAGGAGACCGGCGAAGAGTCTCCCCATGTCAAGGAGATACTAAGTGACTACTTTATAGAGCTTGGCGAGCACAAGTACAGCTATATAGCGCGGAAACTGGGTATCAGCCTTGATGATGTAAAGGCTGCGAGAGACTATATACGGACCCATCTGACCCCCTACCCGGTGATGGGTCTGGAAAACGAAGTAACGGCGTGGGGCAGTCCCTCCAAGGCCCAGTATGTTGCGCCCGACGTGATTATCAAGGAAACCGAGGGGCAGTTGGAGGTAGAGGTAGTCGAATCGCGGCGATTCTTCATGCGATTGAACCCCCTGTACAACCAGATGGCGGGCGACATGCGCAGCAAGTCCGCGCCCATATCCGAAGAGGACAAAAAGCACGTTCAACAGTATGTGTCGCGGGCCAAGTTGTTCATGTACAACATCAACCAGCGGCGCGAGACTATGGGCAAGATAGCCCGGACGCTCGTCGAGCATCAAGAGGACTTCTTGCGCCAGGGCGTGCGCCATCTGCGGCCACTTACAAGGGCGCAGGTGGCCGAGGCTACAGGCTTGCACGAATCGACGGTGAGCCGCGCTACGGCTGGCAAATATGTGATGCTGCCCAATAGGCAGGTGGTGGCCTTCGCCGACTTCTTCAAGGCGTCTCTATCTACCAAGGACGTGATAACCGAGATTGTAACCAAGGAAGGCAAGCCGATGACCGACCGTGAGATAGTGATGCGCTTGCACGACCAGGGCATCCGCGTGGCTCGGCGCACGGTTGCGAAGTACAGGAGCCAGCTTGGTATCTTGCCGTCCAAACTTCGATAAACCAGAGGCAATAGGCGAGTTTGACATAATTATCAAACCGTATATACTACATATTGGAGTTTGAGATTCAGAGAGCCAACTTATCGGGCATTTCGGAAAGTACTTCTGCATAACTTTCGTCGCAGCACTATCACTTGCTAGTTTTAGCGAGTCTTCGCAGTCCAAGCCTAATCTTGAGGCCGGCAGTAGTACAGGATGTGCGGACGCATGTCCACAGTAATCGCTGTACGGTTTTCTCACGGGGAGTGATTAGTATGGACTCGTTTATTCCTTTCATCGGCGCAAATCCGATAATACACTATATGTCTCCAGACGCGAATACGATAGGCTGGAGATTACGAACGTTGAGGCTGCGGCGCGTGATGAATCTGGTTGAACTGGCAAACCTGGCGGGCCTGGATATTTCTTATTTGAGCCGCCTTGAGAGGGATGCTCTACAGAATGCGAAGCCGAAGCCTGACACGATAAACCGGGTGCTTGATGCGCTGCAAGCCACAACCCCGGAGCGTGAGGCGGTATATCACATCGAGCGGTCGCCTCTCACCCCCGAAGATATAATTACGCAGGTGCTCGACCTGTTTTCTACAGAGGAGGAGGACCCGCAACCCCTGCTGCTGCGCGACGAGCATTGGTGCGTGTGGTACTACAACCATAGCGCCCGCGCCGCCATGGGCTTTACCGAGCAAGAATACCAGCATTGCATAAACGTACATATGCTCCACGAGATTATAGACCCGGCGGCGCCGAGGTACTCGCGTATCCCCGAAGAAGAGCGGAAAGAGGTATTTTCATTACGCGCCAGGATGTTTCAGCTTGCCTTCGCGGGAGAGGAGTTTGACTGCTGGTACCAGGACGTGGTAGCCCGCATCCGCGAGTTTCCCTGGGCGGCGGAACTGTGGGAACGCCCATTGGCGACCCCAGGTTCACTGGTCATCGAACGCCAAGACATGACCATTTTGAACCGTGCGGTTGGTAAGTTGCAGGTGCAGATTCAGCTAAACAGATTGATGTCGAACCCACGCTTTATACTTACCACATGGACCCCGTTGAATAACCGCACCAAACAGTGCATCGCGGAATTACGGGACCGTCCTGAATACTCGTATAGCGTGCTTCCATTCTACAAGTCGGACAACCTTCAGGATTGACTTGTACCACCCAGAATGTTTATTCCCGTAAATGTTCAGAATAGGGGTAGAGGGAATAGCCTTGTAGGGGCGAACCTTGTGTTCGCCCCTACAAGGCTACTCCCTCACCCTATTCCCTCACCCTACTCCCTCACCCTACTCCCTCACCCTACTCCCTCACCCTATTCCCTCACCCTATTCCCTCACCCTATTCCCTCACCCTATTCCCTCACCCTATTCCCTCACCCTATTCCCTCACCCTATTCCCTCACCCTATTCCCTCACCCTATTCCCTCACCCTAGTCCCTCACCCTATTCCCTCACC
>JBBQIC010000192.1:0-8056 GCA_038324555.1 Chloroflexia bacterium | reverse complement strand
TCGCAGTGTCGGATAGCTGCGGAGTAGGTCGGCTTCGGTTGTACCCAGGTGTCTCGCCTGTACCAGCACCCAAACTGGTATGCGCGTGCGCACAATACAGGGTTCCCCTCCCGATACACCGGCTGTGCTCTCGATGCCGGGAAAAGCGTCGCCCAGGTCCTGAACGACCCACTGGAGCACTTGCGCCTTTTCGGCGCGTGTCATTTTCGACAAGTTCTCCTCAGCTTCTTGCAGAGCCTTAGATCTCATAGAACTTCCTGATTTGGGCTAATTCCTCACTCTACTGTAACCGATTTCGCCAGATTGCGCGGCTGGTCCACGTCCGCCCCACGCCACACCGCCACCTTGTACGCCAACAATTGCAACGGGATAACCGACAGGATCGGCGAGAGCATATAGTCCACGGGCGGTATGTATATCACTTCGTCGGCCTTCTCCCGAACCTCGGTGTTGCCTTCAGTAGCGATGGCTATCACGATGCCTTCACGCGCCTTTACCTGCTCTATATTGCTCAACATCTTGCTATAAACTGCGTCGTTTAGAGCGATTGCAACAACGGGCAGCGTGCGGTCTATGAGCGCGTTGATACCGTGCTTCATCTCGCCCGCCGGGCAGCCCTCGGCGTGTATATAGCTGATCTCCTTGATCTTGAGCGCGCCTTCCAGGGCGACAGGATAGTTGATGCCCCGGCCCAGGTAGAGCATGTCAGTGGCGCTGTAAATCTTGCTCGCCAATTCCTCGTACATCGCGTCGTGCGCAAGCTCCAGCAGTTCGCCCGCCTGGTTCGGTATACGCAGCAGCCCGTCTATCAATTGCCTGGCGCGCCTGTCGTCAAGGGTGCCGCGCGCCTGCCCCAGCATGATAGCGAGCATCAACTGGTCGGCCAGCATCCCCGTGAACACCTTTGTGCTGGCGACCGCGATTTCCGGTCCTGCGTGTACATGTATCTTGGCGTCAGCGATGCGGTCAGCCTGGCTGCCCAGCACGTTCACAATTGACGCTACCCGCGCTCCCTTGCGCTGCGCCTCGGCCATCGCCTCCAGCGTATCCACAGTCTCGCCCGACTGGGTGATCGCTATCGCCAGCGTGCCCGGCTCGACCACCGGGTTGCGATACCTGTATTCCGATCCATAGTCAACCTCGACGGGTATGCGGGCAAGTTCCTCAAACATGAATTTACCCGCCAGCGCCGCGTGCCACGCCGTGCCGCAGGCCAGAATAGTAATCTTCTTGAATCCCTGCATCTCGGCCCTGGTGAAAGGTATCCCTTCAAGCTCTACACGGCCAGCCTCTACGTTCAATCGTCCATCGATGGTATCGGTGAGGGAGCGAGGCTGCTCGTATATTTCCTTCTGCATGAAGTGTTTGTAGCCGCCCTTTGCCGCGCTGATGGGGTCCCAGGCGACAGTTTGGGGGGTCTTTTCGATAGGAGTTCCGTCAATTTTGTAATATTTCGCGCCTCGCTGGGTCACGACGGCCATCTCGCCTGATTCGAGGAAGACCATTGTGCGCGTGTGCTGCAAGATCGCCGGTTGGTCCGACGCTAAGAACATCTCGCCGTCTCCATAGCCGACGACCACGCCGCCCGCGTTACCGAGGCGAGCCGCCACCATTACCTCCGGCTCCTGCGCCCGCAACGCGACTATCGCGTGCGAACCTTCGATGTTTTGCAGCATCCGGCGCACAGCCGATTCTAGGTTGGGTACGCCTTCTTTGATGTATTGCTCAAGAAGATGGGGAAGCACCTCGGTGTCGGTCTCGGAGCGAAATTCGTGCCCTTCACGTCTGAGCGTCTCTTTCAAAGGGAGATAATTCTCGACTATGCCGTTCTGGATAACCACTATGTCACCATTGCAATCGCGGTGCGGGTGGGCGTTTATTTCGTTCACCTTACCGTGCGTCGCCCAGCGCGTATGCCCGATGCCTTTGTGTCCCGTCAAAGGTTGCTCGGCCAGTATCTTCTGCAAGTTGCTGAGCTTACCTGCCCCGCGCCGCAGGTCTATCTTGCCGTTGATCTGAACGGCGATGCCCGCCGAGTCGTACCCTCGATATTCGAGATTGCAAAGTCCTTCAAGAATAATATCAGTCGCTTCTCTAGGTCCTATATATCCTACTATTCCACACATGCCTTCTTTATCTCCATTCTCAGTAATATTGCCAATGTCGCCTAATTATAGCGCGCTTATCTTTCAGTTAGTTGAACGGACGATGGACGATGGACGATAGACGATTGGCATAATTGTTCGCTGTCCATCGTCCATCGTCCATCGTCCATCGTCCATCGTCCATCGTCCATCGTCCGTTCACGGCTGCCCCACAGTTGCGGTGGGCACGACCTGCGTCTCCGGGGGATGCGTTGTTTGCGATACAATGGGCGACGCTGTTACGGTTGTCACCGGTGATGGTTGGGTCGGCGTTGTTGATGCTGGCCCTGGTGTCGGAGTCGTAGCTACGGGCGTCGCGGCCCGCGTAACCACGGGCGTAACGGACGTGCCCGCTTCTAGCGTGCGTGTCGCCGTAGGTTGTGGTGGCAGAGTGCGCGTTGGAAGCGGCGTCAGGGCTAACAGCGTCAGCGTCACCTGGTCGGGCGAAGAACTTACTATCTTGACTCCCTGCGGCACGTTGATTTGTGGCTTGACCGTATAGGTCCCCGCGCCGCGCCCATCGGCGCTTACGACTGCCCGAATATCCGCAGGACTGAGGCCCTGAAGCTGACTGAAAGTGCCCGACAGGGTCAGGTCTATTTGGTTGGGCGCGACCGATGCGCTGTAACCCGACGCCAAACCCTCTACTGCCGGTGCAACTGACAATTTGATTGACGTCACAATCGGCTGCACATTCACTGTTACCGTAATGTGCCTCGGCTGGTCAAAGTAAAGTTCTACACCCTGCGGCAGCAGCAGCTTCGTGGAAGTAATCACTGTTGAGGAGGTGCCCGTGATTGGAATGGGATCGGTCCCAAGTTGCGGCCCTATTTGTTCTAGGTTCGGCGAGCAACAGATAGTAATGTTTGAAGGGTCGGCAGTAATCGAATACAGGTAGCCTGGCGCCGGTTGGCCCAGCACGCTGGGTTTCACAGTCACTATTCGATAGTTAGAGAGCAGCTTTATCGGTACTAGAACCTGCACTAACTGTGGGTCGAAAAGCAGTCCATCTACCACCTGGCCGTTCGCGCTCACAGCGATAGGCGACTTGGAACCCTGCTGCGTACTTGCTCTACCCTCTATATCTACGGGTACAATGACCTTTGCTACCCGCGATATAGCTTCCTTCAGTCCCGTCACGCGCACCTGATCAGGAGTGACCTGCGCGGGGTCGAGCCGGTATCCAACAGCAGGCGTGCCATTAGTCTGCGCGGACACGGTAAAAACCTGCGTCACTTCTAGTTCAAGCTGCACTTGCACGCTGCTGCGCGAGACGCTTATAGTCAAATCGCGCCGCTTACTGGCGTCCATGTCGACGAGCACCTGTGCTTCACGAACGCCCTCCGATATGCCCTTCAGGTCTATGTAGGGGCGAATATCGGACTTAACTACTGTATCGAGCACGTTTTTCGGACCCTGCACCGTCACGTTGACCTCTGGGAGTGGCAGGTTTGTCACCTTAAGCTGTGGGGCCGAATTTCTCACGTCAATCGTGAATCCGGTAAACGGCACGGCATTTGAGGGGTTTTCCAGGTTGAGAACATAGAACCATAACAGCGCCGACAGCACAATGGACAGCAGGATGCGCCCCAGCCGCTCATCTATGCGTAAATCCAGGTACGGGAATCTGCGTCTTGTAGCGGGCGGCGCAGTGCGCGAAGTGGTGGCATCGCCTGCCTTTGCCTGATCTGGCGAGGATAGCGCCTCGAGGTCTTTGTCTATCCAGTCGTCGGCGTCAATTTCAATGACTTTGGTCGCTACATGCGGCGAATGGGCTGCCGAGTCGTCATTCGTAGTGGATTCAACCAAACGTCCAAGTGTACTACTGGTCGTCTCACTATCTTCACTGGGCGGGGCGTTTTCAAGCGCGTGCGCATTCCGCACGTTGAGCGCGCGCTCATCTTCATTTACCTCTCCGAGTGGTGAGTGCTGGGCGTGCTCGTCAGCCCCACCCTCATGATCTCTTACTGAGGACTCGACTATCTTGCCGGTGCGCTTCCGCTGCGACGTTTCCATTTCCATGACCTCACCATTATAACGCACCGGGAGCGGATGTGGTCAGCCTTGGAGTGAAACGTGAAACGTGAAACGTGATGCGTGATGCGTGAATTACGATAATCACGTTTCACGTTTCACGTTTCACGTTTCACGTTTCACGTATTCCTCAATAGCCTGCGCAGCCCCGTCCTCCTTCAACGCTCCCGTTATAATACGAGCGGCGGAGAGCACGGCTTCGGGAGACGTAGACATTGCTACGCCATAGCCTGCCCACGCGATCATATCCAGGTCGTTATGCCCGTCGCCTATCGCCATGACATCTTCTCTGGATACGTCGTAGTGATCCGCGAGGATAGCCAGGGCGCGCCCCTTGGAGCACGCGGCGTTGGTGAATTCGGTAAAGCGTGGGTGCGACTTTGTGACTTGCAAGCGGTCTCCGTAGAGCCTGGTGAAGAGAGCCAGCGTCGCATCGGTCTGCTCTGCGTCCGTGACTATCACAAGCTTGGTTGGCTCCGCTCTGCCCTGGTCGTCCAACCAGGCATTGAGGTCTCCCACCGGATTTAGGGGCATATTCATATTGATCCGAGAATAAAACTCCGCTTCCGGTGTAATCTTGCTGATGTAAATATTATCGTTGAGGTAAAGGTTCAGGTGCAGACCCATCTTCGCCGTTTCCCTGATGATTTCATGTGTCAGGTCAAGCGGCGCCGTTTTATGATAAAGCGCCTCGCCCGTCGCGCTGTGGGCTATCATAGCGCCCTGATAGCAGATCAACTGGGCGCTGATGTCCAGGTTCTCGGCTATCTGGCGCGCCGACCTGAACATGCGCCCGGTGGCAATGGTCACTATAGCACCCGCCTCCTGGGCGTCCTGAATGGCCCGCCGCATCCTTTCTGATATGACTAGATCATCAGTAAAGATAGTGCCGTCCAGGTCCAGTGCGATCAGCTTTATGTTCACGTCTTGATTACGACTATGCGGTCGTAGCCCGCCAAATCTTTGCGAACCTCCACGTCCGCTAACGGAAACGTCTCGTGGGCTAACCGCGCGACCGACTGCCCCTGAGAATGGGCAACTTCCATAACGACCCCGCCGCCCGGCAAGAGGTAATCAGGCGCTGCGGCGAGAAATTCTCTTATCAATGCCGTGCCGTCCTTGCCCCCACCGAACACCGCCACATTCGGTTCCCAGGTAGCGACGTCCGGTGAGGCTTCGTCGGGTGGTACATAAGGCAGATTTGCCGCAATGATGTTCATCTTCCCTAGAAGCGGCTCGAGGAGATGGCCCTGGTATAATGTCACCCGTTCGCCCAGCCCGTGTCGGTTACAGTTGATCCGTGCCACACGCAATGCGTCGGCTGAAATCTCAACCCCGTACAAGCGCAACCCCGGTCTATTCACCCCCACAGCCACCAGAATCGCCCCACTTCCTGTGCCTATATCAGCAAATTGGCTACTTTCGTTATTGGCTATCAACTGCAAACATGCCTCGATGAGACTCTCCGTCTCCGGCCTGGGCACAAGAACAGATGCGTCAATGTATAAGTCTAAACCGTAGAACTCCTTGTGCCCCGTTAGATAAGCCACAGGCTCGCCCTTCTCACGCCGTCCGATAAGCAGCTCGAACAAAGTCAGGTCATCACCACTCACAGGCTCGTCCGAATGTGCCAACAGCGTTGCTCTGCCTACACCCAGCACATACGAAAACAACACTTCCGCATCTAGCCGAGGCGTTGACGAACAAAGCGAGAGGCGCTTCGCATTCAGCCTAAGCGCCTCGTCAACAGTCATCCTATTGCGTTCCATATACGTTTATGCACCGCAGAGGCGCGGTGGTCGTGGAGACTAATTACTATGATTTCGTCCTCCGCGTCCTCCGCGCCTCTGCGGTGAACAGCTAACCCGTTGTGACCAACCCCGCTGCCCGTAAGCGTTCGGCCTGGTCCGTGAGGCGTAGCGTTTCTATCATGTTGTCAATATCGCCCTGGAGAATGCGGGGCACGCCCGACACCGTCAGCTTGATACGGTGGTCTGTTACCCGGTCGTCGGGGAAATTATAGGTGCGTATCTTCTCCGAGCGGTCCCCCGTGCCCACCTGAGAGCGCCGCTCGTCGCCTAGCTCCTGCTGTCGTTTCGCAAGTTCCAGTTCGTACAGCCGCGTACGCAGCACCACCATAGCCTTAGCCTTATTCTTTATCTGGCTTCGCTCGTCCTGGCATGTGACCACCAACCCGGTCGGAATATGCGTCAGGCGCACCGCCGAGTCTGTCGTGTTGACCCCCTGCCCGCCGTGCCCTCCTGCGCGATACACGTCCGTCTTGATGTCCTCTTCTCGGACCTCAAGGTCCATTTCTTCGGCCTCGGGCATTACAGCAACCGTTGCAGTAGAAGTGTGGATGCGTCCCTGGGACTCGGTTGTAGGTACGCGCTGCACTCTATGGACCCCACTCTCGTACTTGAAGTGGCTGTATGCCCCCTGCCCCTTGACCTCGAAAATAATCTCCTTCATGCCACCCAAATCGCTCGGATTGTTCGACAGGATTTCGGTCTTCCAACGCTGTTTTTCAGCATTGCGCACGTACATCCTGAACAGTTCCTCGGCAAAGAGCGCGGCTTCGTCGCCGCCTGCGCCTGCCCTGATCTCGATAATAACGCTCTTGTCGTCGTTAGGGTCTTTAGGGAGCAGCAGGTGCTTGATCTCATCCTCATTAATCTGTTGCTTCGCCTGCAACCGCTCAAGTTCCTCGCGGGCCATCTGAGCCATGTCCTGGTCGGAGCCTTCCCGCAACTCTTCTGTCTCGATGATGTGCTTTTCTATATCTTTATACCGCCTGTATGCCTCAACAAGCGGCGTCAACTCCGCACGCTCCCGCGCGATATCCATCAGCCGCTTCCGGTCCGTCGAAATCTCCGGATCGGCCATCATCTCCTCGATCTGCACATATTGCTGCTGGATGCTATCCAGTTTATTTTGTAGTCTGTCCTCTATCATTTCTCGCTATTCCGTAAATCAATTGGTATTTAGATCTAACATATAATTATACGCGCCGCAGGTATTTCTGCCAAGCCTCCCCGATGAACGCTAACCCAAGATGTCACTCACGTCAAGCATAACCCCAGCATCAAAAGGCAACGCCAGGTTGCTACTCTGTTGTACTTGCCTTGTGTTCGTGTACTTACTTCCCGATGGCTTCGAGTACACCTCAATAAGGTTATCCATCAGATTGACCAGCCAGACATGATTTATTCCAGCTTGCGCATAGATAGGTACTTTTGCGACTCGGTCAGACAAGAGAGACGTGTCCGCCACCTCAACCAACAGAAGCACATCCTCTGGTGTCGGTCGGCTCTCCGAGTAAAAATCGTCGCGCCACTTGAGGAGCGCGACATCCGGCTCCGGCATCGAGTCGTTAGGCAGCAAGATCGGGTTCTGCACCCAGACAATTGCCCTCCTACCCACCTGCTCATGCAAAATGTGTTCGAGTCGAGCCACGCAGCCCGAATGCTTAAGGCCAATAGCAGCCATCTCTACTATCTCCCCCCTCAGAAGCTCAACCCGATCATCCTCGTTCAGGATGCCTGCTTCTATCATCCGCTCGTATTCATCAACTGTAAACCCTTTGTGTGGCATCGGCAGCGCCATATCTTCACCTACCTGTAGCGATCATAGTTTCCATTAAATCCAAGATAAATAATAACACGACATTATTGCGCCTACAACTTCACAGGAAAAGACGAAAAGAGCATTCGTCTTTCGTCTTTCGTCTTTCATCTCTCCTCCAACAACCCACTTTGCATCATCCCCCGCATAAGGTATAATATCCCTTACGTACCCCTGGAATATCCATATCCCACTAAGGATGGAGGTTTTTATCCGTTTATGAAAACGTATAACACCGCACAACTACGGAACGT
>JBBQIC010000191.1:0-8133 GCA_038324555.1 Chloroflexia bacterium | reverse complement strand
GACGATGGACGATGCCTGCAATCGTCCATCGTCGGATAAGCATCTGACACCTCAGTCTGGCACAGATATTGCTTTCCATATACGGCAGTGCTTACTAATTTCAAGCATGAGGCGCACCGTAAAGCCTGTTCTTACACAAGGAGGTAAATTTAATGACTAGCTGGGAACGCGGAAAAGAAAACGAAGAACGCGGCAATCGCGAACTGAGTGACGGCAACCCTGACGATAACCTGAAGGGTGTTAGTGACAAAGTCGGCGGCGAGCTTGAGCAGGGCATTAATAACCTAGGAGATACCATCTCCGGCAAGCAGCGAGACCTCGAAGGCAACGACCGCAACCGAGGCGCCGAAGCAGGTGAGTGGGTCGAGAATCGCGGCAAAGACATGAAGGACGCCACCACCTAACTACTCAGACATTCCAGCAGCTACAACGTAGTTGATTTCATCACAGCTGTAGCAAAAACACAAAACGACCCTTGTTCAAGGGTCGTTTTGTGTTTTTGTCTGTACGAGCGGATGCCAGATGAAGTACGAAAGACCAATTTCGTTCTTCGTACATTAGGCGCTAGCGTCCCTGCCCGTAGTTCGGCGCTTCTTTGGTGATGGTTACGTCGTGCGGGTGACTCTCGCGTAGTCCTGCGCCGGAGATGCGTATAAAGCGGGCGGTCTCTTGCATCGTTCGGATGTCGGGCGCGCCCAGGTAGCCCATTCCACTGCGCAATCCGCCGACTAGTTGATAGAGCAGCGTTGCCAGAGGTCCCTTATACTGCACACGAGCCTCTATGCCTTCCGGGACCAGCTTGCTCAAGCTCTCAACGTCCTGTTGACCGTAGCGGTCTTTGCTGTACGAGCGCTGCTTCATAGCCCCAAGCGATCCCATGCCCCGGTACTCCTTGAAGCGTTCGCCTTGATATAGAATTATCTCACCCGGACTCTCGTCAACGCCCGCCAGCAGTCCTCCAAGCATAACACTGCTCGCCCCGGCGGCGATAGCCTTCGCTATGTCGCCACTGTACTGTATTCCACCGTCGGCTATAACAGGCACGCCCAACGGAGCGCACACCTTGTAGCAGTCCCACACTGCTGTTATTTGCGGCATCCCAGCGCCCGATATGACGCGGGTTGTGCAAATACTGCCCGGCCCCATGCCGATCTTGATTGAATCGGCTCCCGAATCAATAAGTGCTCGTGCGCCCTCCTCCGTAGCAACGTTGCCCGCCACGACGGGCACATCATAGCGCGATTTGATGCGCTTTACAGCGCTGATAACGCCGATCGTGTGGCCATGCGCCGTGTCTACCACCAATGCGTCCACCCCTGCTTCTATTAGAGCCGAGGCGCGTTCAAAGCTGTCCGGCCCCACGCCGACGGCAGCGGCTGTGCGCAGGCGGCCTTTATTGTCTTTGGTGGCGTTGGGGTACTGGGTCTTCTTTTGGATGTCTTTCACCGTGATCAGGCCCTTCAGGATGCCGTACTCGTCAACTACTGGCAGCTTCTCTATCTTGTTGCGCCGCAAGATGGCCTGCGCTTGCTCTAGGGTCGTTCCGAGAGGCGCGGTTACGAGCGGCGCGTGGGTCATAAACTCCGCGATGGGCCTGTCGTAGTCCGACGGTTCGGCGAAGCGTATGTCGCGGTTGGTGAGGATGCCTACAAGTTGTTCGCCCCGCGTGATGGGCACGCCGGAAATATGGTAGCGCTCCATGAGGTTGATAGCGTCGCTGAGGGGGTTGTCCGGCCCCAGCGCGATAGGCTCCACTATCATACCGGCTTCTGAGCGCTTGACCTTATCTACCTCGCGGGCCTGGTCTTCTATAGGCATGTTCCTATGTATGACCCCGATACCACCCTCGCGGGCCATCGCAATCGCCATACGTCCCTCGGTCACGGTATCCATAGCCGCCGATATGACGGGTATATGCAGGGTTATACCGGGCGTGAACATGGTAGAAGTGGATATATATTCGGGAGTAGGCAGCACCTCGGAATAGGCGGGCACGAGCAGAACATCGTCGAAGGTCAACCCCTCGCGGCCAAACTTCTCTTGATCCGGCATGACGCGCGCCCGTTCATCGTGTTGCGTGGACGACGCATAATGCCCATTGGTTTTGCCTGAAGTGTCAATCTCTGTTTGCTGCATGTCTTATTATCCTTTCGGTCGCAATCCGGCGTCTGCCGCGCTCCGACGTTTTATTGCCCACCAACAGGTCCATCAGCAGTTTCTTGAGGCGTTCGGCGTTGAGGTTGCTGACCAGGCGGCCATTCGCGGCCAGCGATATTGCCCCTCGCTCCTCGCTTATGATAATAGCCAGCGCGTCGGAGTATTCTGAGATACCCAGGCCCGCCCTGTGCCGGGTGCCGAAGTGCGCTGGCCCCAGGATATTGTCCGAGAGGGGCAGCACCGTGCCAGCCGCGAGGATGCGCCCACTGCGTATAATGACCGCGCCATCGTGCAGGGGCGTGTTGGGGTAGAAGATGGTGGCGAGGAGTTGCCGTGACACTTCGGCGTCAACGATAACGCCTTTGTCTGCGTAGTCTTGCAGCCCGGTCTGCCTTTCTATGACTATCAGCCCGCCGTGCTTTTGCCTGGCGAGCAGACCCGCAGCAGCCGCTATCTCCTCGATGGCCGCTTCGACGTGTTCCCGCCCACCCAACAGCCCCCGGTTCAGCCATGTGCCCGTGCGCCCTAGCTGCTCGAGGGCGCGGCGTATCTCTGGCTGGAAAACGATGGGGATAGCCACCAGCAAGGCCACGCCCGAATTACTGATTATCCAGGTGAGAGTGTCCAGGCGGAAGACCGTAGACAGCAACGCTGAGGCCAGCCAGAGGATAATGATGCCCCGTACAAGCTGCACGGCTCGCGTGCCCCTGACTACAGTGAGGAACCAGTAGAAGATCAGCGTTACAGCAGCAAGGTCGAGCAGCGTTCGCCAGGTGATCTGCGATAGTATGTATGAAGGTGGCATCTGCGTATCCAGCGTCCCGCGCTCAACACCGAGTGCATAAGAACAGTAAAACCTATTCCTATGATACCATATCTGCACCAGCAACTTTGCGCCCCATTTCCACATCCGCAAGTTGTGCGGGTATAATATGCCCGCAGGCCTCTACATAACGTAAGTTCCTGTGCTGGCAGCGGTTCTCTCCCACAGGGATCCTCCGAACTTCGGAGGCCTGCCCTCGTTCTACTGACGATGGACGATAGACGATAGACGATAGACGATAGACGAAAAGAGCATTGATCCATCGTCCATCGTCCATCGTCCATCGTCCATCGTCCATCGTCCATCGTCCATCGTCCATCGTCCATCGTCCATCGTCCATCGTCCCCTGCAACTTTGACGCCCAATCTGCGTAGGTCTATAATGGTTAGACCACAACACGACTCGATGTCAACCCTCGATATTTGGTCCTGGAGCAACGCATGGCAGGCGAATTGAACGTACAAACTACTTTATCGCGCTCTACGGTGCCCGTGATGACCGTAGAGCAACTTGTATACTGCTTGTTGGAGATGCGGCCCGCCGAGGGCGGCGTTGCCGGGCCTGCCCTTCCTCTCAACCTGTGCCTGGCCCTGGACCGTAGCGGCTCAATGAAGGGCGCTAAGATTGACAACCTGCGAGACGCTACCATGCTGGTGCTCGATATGCTCCAGCCCCAGGATTACATATCCGTAGTCTTCTTCAGCAGCCGTGCCGAAGTAGCTTTCCCCTTGCAGCAAATAAGGGACGAGGCTCGACGCGCCGAACTCAAGAGCCTGGTCTCACGTCTCCATGCGGATGGAGGCACCAACATGGCCGCCGCTATGGAGGCGGGGTTGATAGAGCTTCGCAAGCAGATGGGCGCAGGCTCTCTTGGCGCTGGCAACCCTACCGGCTACGTCCATCGTCTCGTGCTGCTCACAGACGGCATCACCGAGAAGGAGAAGCGCTGCCTCGAACAGGCGGATCAGGCGGCTCAGATCAACGTGCCCATAACGGCCCTCGGCATCGGCGCAGACTGGAACGACAAACTGATGCAGGCTATAGGTGTGCGCAGCGGCGGCGACTCCGATTACATAGCCTCGGCTGAAAGCATCCGGACGCACTTCGCCCGCACCGTCCAGCAGATGCAGGCTGTGGCGCTTCAACGCGGTATAATGGCCGTGCGCCCCGCCCTCGGAATAGAGGTACGCTCCATCTATCGAGTAGTCCCGCTCATCTCGCGGCTCGAACCGGCCCGCGCGGTCGACCGCTCATGCAGCGTGACCCTGGGGGACGTAGATCGTGACACCGGGCAGACCCTGTTGGTAGAAGTCGTAGTGCCCTCGCGCCCGCCCGGCTCTTACCGCATAGCCCAGGTAACTGTAGAATACGACGTGCCCCAATCAGGCCTGACGGCGCAGCAGACGAGCATGGACGTATTGCTCGAATATTCCCAGGACCCAGCTGCCATACCCGCGCCCGACCCGCGAGTGATGAACATAGTCGAGAAAGTGAGCGCCTTCAAGCTCCAGACCCGCGCCCTGGAGGACCTCGAAGCGGGCAACGTCCGCGCCGCCACTCAGAAGCTACAAGGCGCGCTTACCCACCTGCTGAACCAGGGTGATAATGAGTTGGCCCGCATCGTGCAGAATGAGCTTTCCAATCTCGAAAAGGGGCGCACGATCTCACCTGAAGGGCGCAAGACCATCCGGTTCGAGAGCGGCAAGACCGTTCGTTTGAAGAAGAGTGAAACGTGAAACGTGAAACGTGAAACGTGAATTACGATAATCACGTTTCACGTTTCACGCGCCACGTTTCAGACTTGGAGACACACATGACTATATATTGTCCAAACTGCGGGGCTTCTTTGCCTGACGGAGTGGCGTTCTGCGACTCTTGTGGCAATCCTGTGCGTGGTCAGCAACAACAGACGCTTGTTGCCCAATCGTCCTCTTATGGGCCTAGTCACGAGGCAGGGACGCCGTATGCTGCTTCCGCGCAGGGTGCCACTGGATCGGGCGCTGTGTCTTGCCCGGTGTGCGGGGCGGCGGCTTTGCCCGGCGAGGCGTTTTGCGACAACTGCGGCGCGGCTTTGCTACCAACGTATTCAAATGCGCCTATCCAGGCCCCGCCTTCGACTCTAGCCTCACAATCCGCGCCGGTCCCCCAGCAAACACCGCCCTGGACTGGCAGCTACGCGCCTGCCGCTCCCCAGCAGACCGCTTCACTGGTCATTACCAACCCCGCGCCGCCAGCCACGCTCTCCGTGCCCGACCGCCCGGAACTGATAGTGGGCCGCTCCGACCCGCAAAGCAACAGTTATCCAGACGTAGACCTCGGCCCCTACGGTGGGCTGGACATGGGCGTATCGCGCCGCCATTTCCGCCTCTCTCACACAGGCAACCAGTTCTACATCGAAGACCTGAACTCGATAAACGGCACCATAATAAACGGTCAGCGTATCCCTCCCCACAACCTCCACCCCATACGCCCCGGCGACCGCATCGCGCTGGGCAAGATGGAGGTTACGTTTGAAATAGGGTGAGGGAATAGGGTGAGGGAATAGGGTGAGGGAATAGGGTGAGGGAATAGGGTGAGGGAATAGGAATAAGAACTACTCCCTCACCCTACTCCCTATTCCCTACTCATTGTATAATAAGGGCAAGAAGGAGAACCCGATGCCCGTTTTAGTGAACCCTAAAGTTTGCGTGGACCGCGAGCAGTGCTTTGCTGCGGGCGCTTGTCCATACGACGCTTTTATCCATAATCCCCTCAAGAGGACCTGGGAAGTAGACGCGAATGTCTGCGGAGATTGCCCCGGCCCTTGCCTCAACTTCTGCGATAAAGACGCCCTTCGCTGGGGCGACGATCTGATAGACCTCAGTTTTGTGAGGGCCGAGATCGAGGGCGCGATGAAGCCCGAACAGGTCGCCGAGGCCCGCCTGAAACACAAGAAGGGGTTGGTCGCCGCGCTCGAAGCCGCCAAACAAAAGAGCGCAGCCGAGGGCGTTATAGAGCTAACCCGCGCCAACTTCGAGCGCGAAGTCTTAAAGTCCCAGGTGCCCGTAGTCGTGGACTGTTGGGCCGCCTGGTGCGGTCCTTGCAAGCAGTTCTCGCCCATTTTCGAGGGCCTGGCGCAGCAATACGTCGGCGTGGTCAAATTCGCCAAACTGGATACGGACGCCGAGCCTGAGCTGGCGGCGGGCCTAGGAGTGCAAGCCCTGCCCACGGTACTCATGTTCTACAAAGGTCAGCTAGCCAACATGGTCGAAGGCGCGTTGCCCGCCGAGCACTTCCAGTCCTGGATTTACCAGACGCTGACAGCCATACGCCAGCACGAGGCCCAATTCACAGCCCAGGCTGACGAGGCCATAGCCGCTGCCAGCCGCAACATCGCATCGCTCAACGGTGAGGATAGCGCCGCTCCTGCCCCGCAGAGGACCGCGCCTACATCCGCGCCCGCTTCCGCCTCCTCCGGCCTCATCTTGGACCCCGGCGCTGCCACAGGCTCGTCAAATGGCGATCCCCAGCCCAGCCGAAACGTCCAACCCGAACCTCCCGGCAAGCAAACGGCAAGCGGCCTGTACATACCATAAGAGGATTTTACAAAGAAAAACAACCACCAGCCTTAGGCTGGTGGTTGTTTTTCTTTGTAAGCGAACTTAGTTCTACTTACCTGTTAGGCAGTATAGGTGCGCGAGTAGAGACACCTGTTGGTATTGGTGAAGGTGGAGGACTGCAACTGTCGTTTGACTGGCATGGAGCCATCGGGTGAGAGGCCATGTCTGCATTACACTGCGTTGGGCTGTCTCCTGTGCCGTTCTTGGCAACGGGTCTGCCGGAGTCGGGAGTGGTGCTGTACATGTTGGCTGGGGCTCCCCTCTCCTGTACCTTGTCGTTGCTTCCTGGGCTTACGACCCTACCAGCCTGATCTTCATATAGGACCTCTACCCTCATGTCCCTCACATTGGAGGAGAAGTGATAGCAGAAGTATCCGTCCCATACGGTATCACCAGGCATGAAGTTGCTTGTTGCGTACTGGATTCTAACGGTCCTGAAGTTGCCACCGTTATTCCGCACCTGTAGTTCCGCTCTCCAGGGAGCCTGGACCATGCACTGGTCGGGGTTGTGGGCGATAGCAATCCAGTGGACTGTGCCGTCCAGGTAGCAGGAAGTGACCACTGCCAGCATCTCGATAGCGCAGTCTCCACACGGGGTCACTGACGGTCGTGGTGTACCAGTGCGCATCGGTGTTCCCGTGCGGTTAGGCGTGGCAGTCATGGTGCGACCGGGTGTAGGAGTGCGTGTTGCTGTGCCGCACGGCTGGGGCGCGGTGTAAATCTCCATGCTGTCTGTCGCAGTGGTCGGCCCATAGCCCCCTGCCAGGTAGATCTTGCCGCTTGCCGGATTTACGTCTACAGGGAAGTTGCGCCTCGCCGTTGCGAAGCTGGTGACTACTGCCCACCCTGTGCTTGGGTTGGCCGGATCGAATTGCTTTACTTCGGCGCTTGGGTTGGGCGCTGTTCGCCCTCCTCCCATCAGCCATACCTTGCCGTTCATTGTGAGCGCCCGCGTCTCGGCGGAGCCAGGCGAGGGCAGGTCTGGCACTGAATTGTCGTCTACCACGTCGTTTGCGGGATCGTACCGGAAAGCTATTTGGGTGTCAGCCACCGTCGAGCCGGTCCACATCGAGCCGCCAGCCGTGTAGATGTAGTTGCCCACAGCAGTGGTTGGTATGTAGCCAAGCCCGTTCGATCCAGAACCTGGGTCAGGAACCAGGGCGGTTTTGAGCGTCCAACGAGAGCCGGCTGAGGCGTAGGGGTCGAACTGCCATATCTGGGGGGACATGCTGACGTTGATGGTGAACCCACCCAATATGTACAGCTTGTTATTGACTACCGCGAAGCCGCCAGGCAGAGTGCTGGCGGGAGCGGGCCAGTCGTCGCTGCTGAGGGCGGTGATGGTGTGCGTGTTAGGATCGTACATGCGTACGGCGCTGGTAGCGGTAGTAGCCCCAGCAGCCGAGCCGCCGACGCAGTATATTCTCGGCCAGGGCACTCCAGGTCCCATCAGGGAGGCGCACGCCATGTTGTTTACCTGGTTGTCAGCGAAGGAAGCTGCGTTATCCGAGGTCCAGGTGTTGGAAGCAGGGTCGTAGTAGCGAGGGTTTTGCA
>JBBQIC010000190.1:0-8168 GCA_038324555.1 Chloroflexia bacterium | reverse complement strand
CTGGCGCGTGTTGTCAAGGCGCTGGACATTGAGATAGGCAACCTGGCGCCATGGGCCAACATGCTCGAGGCTCCTCCCTCTTTACTCGTCAGCGACGAGCGACCTGAGATAGCCGCCCACTGGGCCAGGCTGAGGAAGCTGCCCGAACCCATACTTTCCTTGAGCGGCACGCTGGCATGGTGCGCCAATTGCGTACCTGATATTCGGCGTTTGCGGTCTCGCATCGCGGCAGCCAATTTGGGTAAGGAAGGATCAGAGGCTATTCGCTGGCTGGAAGGGTTGAGCCAACGGGTGTCGGCGTCTTGGGTGGCAAGCGACGCCCTGTCGAATCGGCTGAACAAGCTGGTAATGCGTGCTGATAGCATGGCCCATGAAATGAAGTTTGGCTTCCTGTATGACGAGGAGCGCAAGCTATTTACCATCGGCTACAACGTGGCCGAACTCCGGCGCGACCGCTCTTATTACGACCTGCTCGCATCGGAGGCGCGTCTGGCAAGTTACGTAGCTATCGCCCACGGCGACGTGCCCCAGGCGCACTGGTTCCGCATGGGCCGCCCCGTCACCGGCTACGGAGCGCAACAACACCGCGACATGACGCTCATTTCGTGGACCGGCACGATGTTCGAGTACCTGATGCCTAACCTGGTGATGCCTGTTTACAAGGGAAGCCTCCTTGACCAAACATGCGCCGCCGCTGTGCGCTACCAGGAGCGGTACGGGCGGCAGAGGGGAGTGCCCTGGGGCGTCTCCGAATCGGCCTATAACGCGCTCGATAGCGAGCAGAACTACAGGTACAAGGCTTTCGGTTTGCCTGAGCTTGGCCTCAAGCGTGGGCTTTCCGAAGACCTGGTGGTAGCCCCGTATGCCACCCAGCTTGCCCTCGCTATTGACCCGCGCCGGGCGCTCGCCAACCTGCGCCGTCTCACCGCGCTCGGCATGGAGGGGCGATATGGCTTCTACGACGCAATAGACTTTACACGCTCTCGCCTGACGCCGGAAGACGATGGACGACAGATGACAGACGACAGACGACCAAAACTCGTATCGTCCATCGTCCATCGTCCATCGTCCATCGTCAGCACTTACATGGTACATCACCTGGGCATGGGGTTGGTCGCCATAAACAACTTCCTCAATGGCGACCCGATGGTCAGGCGTTTCGAGGCGCAGCCAGAAGTGCGGGCGACGCTGTTGCTCTTGCAGGAGCGCGTCCCCCGACAGGCTCCTGCCATACAGCCGCACCCCATCGAAGCGGAGCGAGAGCGCGCAGACCGCGAGGAGATGCCGCCGATTGTGCGCAGCTACCCCACCCCCAATACCGACGTGCCCAGGGCGCATCTCCTCTCCAACGGTCGCTACACGGTGATGATAACCAACTCAGGCGCGGGTTACAGTCGTTGGGGTAGTGGAAGTAAGCCATTGGCGATCACTCGATGGCGCGACGACTGGGTGCGCGATGCGTATGGCGCATTTATTTATCTGCGTGATACGTATACTGGCGCGGTCTGGTCCGCCGCAGCCGCGCCCTTCGGCGCTGTGCCTTCCGGCTATAACGCACGCTTCGGACTGGACAAGGCCGAGTTCTTCAGGCGCGATGGGGACATAGAGACCCACATGGAGGTGGTGGTAAGCCCCGAAGACGACGCGGAGATACGGCGCGTGACCCTCACCAACCGGGGGGGCCGCCCACACGAGATCGAGTTGACCAGCTACGCGGAGATAGTCCTCGCTGAACAGTCCGCCGACGAGAGCCACCCCGCCTTCAGCAAGCTATTCGTTGAGACCGAATACTTCGCAAACTATGGAGCATTGCTCGCCAGCCGGAGGCCAAGGTCGGCAAGCGACCAACGTAAGTGGCTGGTACATGTGGTGGCTGTTTCGCGGCACGACGACACTACAGGCGCGCTTGATACTCCCTTCCCGGAAGAGTACGAAACGGACAGGATGGCGTTCCTTGGTCGGGGTGGCACGCCTGCCGCCCCCCGCGCGATGATGAGGGGGAAGCGACTGGAGAATAGCGAAGGGGCTGTGCTGGACCCTATCTTCAGCTTGCGTCAGAAGGTGCGCATCGCGCCGGGCATGAGGGTGCAGGTGTCGTTCGTAACGGCGGCTGCCGAGACGAAGGAGGAGGCTTACGCCCTCAGCGACAAGTACCACGACGCAGCGTGGGCCGAGCGGGCTGTAAGGATGGCCCTAAGCCGGGCGCGGCTCGAGTTGAGGATGATGGACATCTCGGTGGACGAGACAATGCAGTACCAACGGATATTCTCGCGCATGATCTACCCACGCCGTGCTACGCGCCCGTCCGAGGCGACGCTCGCCAAGAATAGCAAGGGGCAGCAGGGGCTTTGGGCTTACAGTATCAGTGGGGACCTCCCTATCCTCCTGGTTCGTATCGCCGACCCGCTAGAAGCGCCTCTGGTGAGGCAGGCGTTGCGCGCGCATGAGTTCTGGCAGGCGAACGGCTTCGAGGCGGATCTGGTCATCCTTAACGAATATCCTGGCGGCTACATACAGCCCGTGCAGGACGAACTTGAGCGGCTTGTGGCGACCAGCCACGCCCACCAGATGCTCAACAAACCGGGCGGCGTCTTCGTGAAGCGCGCCGACATCATGCCCGAAGCCGACCGCATACTGCTGAACAGCGTGGCCCGCGTCGTGCTAGTCGGCAGTCGCGGCACATTGGACGCTCAACTCGATCGAGAAGTGCCTGAACCGCCCCTACCCGGACCAATAAGAGTGGTCGGTGGTCCGTGGTCAGCGGCTGGCATTCCTTTGCTGACCACTGACCACCGACCACTGACCACTGCTGGTCTCGGCGACTTCACCCCGGACGGGCGCGAATACGTGATGACCCTGGGGAGCGGGGAGGCGACGCCCCTTCCGTGGAGCAACGTGCTAACCAACTATCATTTTGGCTGCTTGGTGACGGAGAGCGGCATGGCTACCACCTGGTCCGAGAATAGTTCACAAAATCGCCTCACCCCTTGGTCTAACGACCCGGTTTCGGACCCCCCTTCTGAGGCGATCTATATCAGGGACGAGGAGAGCGGGGCGGTCACATCGCCGACGCCGAAGCCGATCCGCGACCAACAACCCTACACGGTCCGGCACGGCCAGGGCTACACAATATACAGCCACACCAGCAACGGTGTGGAGATGACGCTGCGAGTCTCGGTGCCCCCAGACGATCCAGTGAAAGTGTGCAAGCTGACCCTGCGCAACGTCTCCGAGACGCACAGGAGCCTCACGGCAACCTATTATGCCGAATTAGTGCTGGGTGCGAGCCGCGAGGCCGTGTCCCGGTACATAATCACCGAAGCCGACGAGAATAGCGGAGCCATCTTTGCCCGTAATCCCTACAACACGGAGTTCGCGGAGCGGGTAGCCTTTGCAACCACAAGCGCCGGGACCTTCACGTTCACCGCCGACCGGGCCGAGTTCCTGGGGCGTAACGGCTCTCTACAGGCTCCGGCAGCCCTCAAGCGCCGGGGACTTTCCAAACGAGTGGGAGCAGGACTTGACCCGTGTATCGCTCTCCAATGCGCTGTGGATTTGCAGCCAGGCGATGAGCGCACAATCATCTTCGCGCTGGGGCAAGGAGACAACACCGACCACGCGCGCTTCCTCGCCGGGAAGTATCGTGACCTCGAAGGGGTCGAGTCGCAATACCAGGGCACAGAGAGGATGTGGGATTGGCTCCTTTCGGCAGTGACGGTAGAGACGCCCGACACGGGCATGAATTTGCTGCTGAACCGATGGATGCTCTACCAGAGCATCAGTTGCCGACTCTGGGGTCGCACGGCTTTCTATCAGAGCGGAGGCGCTTACGGTTTCCGCGACCAGCTACAGGACGTCATGGCCCTGGTGTATGCCGCGCCGAATATAGCTCGCGAACAGATATTGCGATGCGCCGAGCATCAGTTCAAAGAGGGGGACGTGCAACACTGGTGGCACCCACCGACAGGGCGTGGCGTGCGGACTCGCTTCTCAGACGACCTGTTGTGGCTTCCCTTTGTCACGGCCTATTATGTAGATGCAACTGGCGATGCTGGAATATTGGACGAGGAGCGTCCCTTCCTGCAAGCTCCTCTTCTAGCCCCTGACCAGGAAGACATGTACGGCACCCCTGCCATATCAGAAGAGGTTGGTACTCTCTACGAGCACTGCCTGCGGGCGATTGCGCGCGGCACCACAGCGGGCGCGCACGGCCTCCCGCTTATGGGCGCGGGCGACTGGAACGACGGCATGAATCGGGTTGGTATCGAGGGCAAGGGCGAGAGCGTGTGGCTGGGGTGGTTCCTGTATGCAGTGCTTGATAACTTCGCCCCGTTGTGCAAGCAGCGTGGAGATATGGGTCCAAAGTCCCAGGTCCAAAGTCCAAAGTCGGACCCGGGATCTGCTGGGACTTTGGACTTGGGACCTGGGACTTTGGACTTTGGACCAATAATGAAGAGGCTCAAGGGCGCGTTGGAGAGCCAGGCGTGGGATGGGGAATGGTATTTGCGAGCCTTCTACGATAACGGCGAGCCGATGGGGTCGGCGAAGAACGAGGAGTGCCAGATAGACGCTATAGCGCAGAGTTGGGCCGTCATATCGGGAGCCGCCGAGAAGTCGCGGGCGCAAAAGGCGATGCAATCGGTCGAGGATAGGCTGATAATGGGGATCAGGGGTCGGGGATCAGGGGTCGGTAGAGGGGACCCGACCCCTGATCCCCGACCCCTGATCCCTGATGGGTTGGAGCAGGAGCAATTAATTCTACTTCTCACACCCGCCTTGATAAGACGCCACAAGACCCCGGTTACATAAAAGGCTACTTGCCGGGGGTGCGGGAGAACGGCGGGCAATATACGCACGCCGCGATCTGGACGGCGATTGCCCATGTGCTGATGGGAGACAGAGATGGCGCCTACCGCATGTTCCAGATGCTCAGTCCCATAAACCACGCCCGCACGCCGGAGGAGGCTGCGCACTATAAGGTGGAGCCTTACGTGATAGCCGCCGACGTCTATTCGCACCCTCAGCATATGGGCCGGGGCGGATGGACATGGTACACAGGTTCGGCAAGCTGGTTCTACCGTCTAGGGGTTGAGTATATATTGGGCTTCAGGCTACACGGCGACCACTTTACGATAGAGCCGTGTATCCCCTCACACTGGCCGGGCTACAGCCTAACATACAGGCACAAAGATACCTGGTACCATATCAGCGTGGAGAACACGCCTGGGGTCGAGCAATCCGTTAGCCCTGGACCAAGTGAAGAGGAAGGAGGGGAAGCGCAGTCCGGCTGCGAAGTGGAAATTGTAGAGTTGGATGGCTCGCCCCTGTCCGACCGAAAAGTGCCTTTAGTGGACGACGGGAAGAGGCACGAGGTGCGCGTGGTCCTGCGCCCGCCGAAGGATGGTAGCAGGCAAGACCATGGTTCTTACAGCAAATAATCAGCGAGTTAACCTTGACTCTTGGCATGTTACTTGCTATAATTTTTGTGTCGGTAAGACCTTGGGCCAAAGCCCATCGTCGTGGGTTATAGTAAGGAGGTTTTAATGACCAACAGAAAAACTCACGTTCTACAGATGAGATACCAGGTCGATAGATAGGGCCTCCGGGCAGGTTTTCGGACCAGTCTGGAGGCGCTTACCGCAAGAAAAGAGACATTCAGTAAACTGAATGTCTCTTTTCTTGCAAAAGCCAAACCAGGTTTGCAAGGCTGAGTCGAATGTGTTATAATTGCCGTCTGTGACCTGCGCTGGCGGGTTGCGAAGATGTTTTAGTTTAGTGACAGCAATTTTTAGCAGGAGCAAATATCTCCATGCCCAAGATGAAGACCCACAAAGGGGCTGCGCGTCGGTTCAAAATTACAGGTACAGGGCAAATTATGCGCACCAAGCACATGAAGAGCCACTTCCGCCGCCGCAAGTCGCCGCGTGTGAAGCGGATGTTTGACCGCATGTTGCCGCTCGATGCGAGCGTGGTGCCGAGGATCAGACGATTGTTACCCAACGGAGTGGACTAGACTCGTGAAACGAAACGTGATGCGTGAAACGTGATGCGTGATTATCGTACTTCACGTTTCACGTTTCACGTTTCACAACTAAGAGGAGAGTGATAGAGAAATGCCCCGTGTTAAAAGAGGTTTGACTCGCCACCGCAGGCACGCCAAGTTGCTAAAGGCTGCGTCGGGCTTTAGAGGCACACGCAACCGGCTGTTTAGATTCGCCAACCAGATAGTAATGCACTCGCGCGCCTATGAGTACCGCGACCGACGAGTGCGCAAGCGCGACATGCGCAAGCTGTGGATAGTGCGCATCAACGCTGCATCTCGGTTGGGCGGTCTGTCATACAGCAAGTTCATCGCGGGTCTCATCGCGGCGGGCATTACCCTTGACCGCAAGGTCCTTGCCGAACTTGCGGTGCGCGAACCCGCGTCCTTTGCCCATCTGGTAGCTATGGCAGGCGGCAAGCCTGTAGCGCCGGAGCTAGTGCAGAGAGCAGCGAGCATGGCCGTTGAAAAGGCATCCGCGATGGCCGAAGTGCTGGAGCTACCAGCAGCAGGCGAGACCAGCGAGGACGAGACTGAAACGACGCAAGTTGTGTCGGACTCCACCGATGCGACTGACGCAAGTGTGAAATCTCGTCACACGAAGAAAAGCTAATCAGCCAATAAGCTAATATCGAAAGTTAAGCGGCTGCTCTCGACAAGAGCAGCCGCTTTTAACTACGTTTGACATGCTGATCGAAAGCCCAGCCAATCCAATAGTAAAAGCCTTTCACTCTCTAGAAACGTCCAAGGGGAGGCAAGCGCGGCGGCAATTCCTCGTGGAAGGAGTGCGGGCTGTTGAAGAAGGGCTGAGAGCAGGGCATTGGCCCGCAGTCTGCCTTTACAACCCAGAGCTTCTAACACGGACCGAGCGTGGCACGAAGCTGTTGAAGCAACTGACCGCGAAAGACACCGGGCATGGAGGGCGTGCGGCTCCAATCGAGACCACACAGCGCGCGCTTGAAGCTGCGAGCGACACGCAGCATCCACAGGGCATAGTGACCGCATTTTCGTTTATTGAGTGGAAGGCGCCGAAGGCCCAACCTGGCATCGCACCTCTAACGCTCGTTTGTGATAATATTCAAGACCCAGGCAACCTGGGGACGCTATTGCGAACGGCGGAGGCTGCCGGTGTTCAGGCCGTGTGGCTCTCTCCTCAATGCGTGGATATGTATAATCCCAAGGTCGTGCGCGCGGCGATGGGGGCGCATTTTCGCCTGCCAATCTTCTCTTGTGGGTGGGATAAGATTCGGAGCGACTTGGGTGATATGAATATACCGGGCGGGCGGGTGTTCGCTGCCGACGCAGACGCCGAAACGCCATACGACCAGGTAGATTGGCGGCAAGGTAGCGCCTTGGTTGTCTCGAACGAAGCTCACGGCCTCAGCAAGGACGCCAGTCATATCGCGGGCGGCGCGATATGTATACCGATGTTTGGCGGGACGGAGTCGCTAAACGCGGCAACGGCGGCTGCTGTTATCTTGTTTGAGGCTGCTAGGCAGCGCAGGGGTGAGGGAGTAGGGTGAGGGTGCTTACCTACTCCCTCACCCTACTCCCTCACCCTATTCCCTAAATAGGATGGAAATAATGGCTGGGAACAGACCAGGCTTGAATACAAACATTGATAAGGGTGTGAACGGCGTTCGTTGCGTCTGGGTGCTATCGGGTGCGCCGGTTGCTGAACTGCCGTCTGCGCTTCGTTGGGTTCCTGCTCCTGATAGGGTTGTTGCGGCTGATGGCGGCGCGGCTTTGGCTTTGAGGCTTGGGGTCAAGATGGACCTGGTGGTGGGCGACTTTGACAGCATAGCCCCTGACCTCATGGCCGAATTGCAGACAGCAGGCACGCAGTTCGAGCGATACGAACACCAGATCAAAATAGAGACCGATACCGAGTTAGCGGCCCTTGCTGCCCTGCGTTGGCGACCGGAGAGGATTGTCGTCGTGGGGGCGATTGGGGGCAGACTCGACCACGCGCTTGCCAACGTGCTACTGTTGACGCACCCCACGCTAGCGCCACTCGACGTTACGATTGTCGAAGCCAATCACGAGGCGTTTCTTGCAAAGCCTGGAAGGTTGAACGAACTGCGCGGACGAGCAGGGGATTTGCTATCGCTCCTGCCGGTTGGGGAAG
>JBBQIC010000189.1:0-8188 GCA_038324555.1 Chloroflexia bacterium | reverse complement strand
GCGACGAGATTCTTCACTCCGTTCAGAATGACAAGGGTTAGCTTGGCTCTTCCATTCAACCAACTGCGTAAGGTAAGTTATTTACTGGTGCTCCTCCGCGCCTCTGCGGTGAATAAATGGTCCTAGAATCGTTCTGATGACATTACTGGCACGCCCCGTTAGCAGCCGCAAGCCACCACGGTTGAGATTTCGCTGGTTGGAGCGCGTGCGGCGGTTCTTGTCGCCCATGGGAGCGCGCCTGAGAAATCCCGCGCCGCTTTTCCTCCGTATATGGCTGGCTGTAGTGGTGTTGGTCTTGTTGTTGAGATTGGTGGTAATGGCGGTGGGTACGCTGGGTGACGGTGTGAATCTTCGTACTTTGGAGCAGCATCGCAGCGACGAAGACACGGTCAAACTGGATGCTTCTTCGATAGCCCAGAGCTTTCGCAGCCCCAGGGCGAATCTGGCCGAGATAGACGTTGAGCTAGGCACTGTTATTACTTCCCCTGTTCACTTCCCTGCGGATTGGCGAGTGCGTTTGCTTTCGGGCGACGGATTGGGAGGGCCTGTTGTCTTTCAGGAGCGCATGAACGCCGTTAGCTGGGAGAAGAATCCTTACCTGGCGATCTATTTCCCTCCGATAGCCGCCTCTGAGGGCGCTACCTATACGCTCGTGCTTGAAACCCCGGATACGACACCTCTCAACAGCTTCATGGGCGTGAAGTACAGCACATTTGACGCGCTCTCTTCGGGAAACATGTACATTGATGGAAAACCCGCGCCTGGCGACATCTCATTAGAAGGGCTGTACCACTATGACATACTAACCCTGCTCGGTGATGTTGGCAGGGCGCTCACCGGCCAGGGGGTGCTGATAATCTCCTGGTTGGCCTTCCTGCTGCTTCCCGGCCTGGCGCTGTTGCTCTGGCTGCCCAACAGCCTGACGATGGGCCAGCGTATGGTAGCCGCTCCCGCGCTGTCGGCGCTGGCGTTCCCCGTATTCCTCCTGGTGACACGCGCCCTAGGTCTAAAGCTGAACAGCGCGACCATGTGGCTGCTCATCCTCATGTGCGCCGCCGCCATCGTTCTCTGGCTGGCGCGCAACAGCCCGAAACCCAAAATCACGCCGCCGAATGTAAAAGACGAAAACTCAAAACTCAAAACCATGCCCTCGAACGAAGTGAAGGGTCAAAACTCAAAACTCCAGGATATAGCGTTCTGGGGCTTGCTAGGGGGTGTGATCTTCATAACGCTCTCGTCCAGGCTGCTGTCGCTGCGAGACGCGCTCGCGGGTATGGGCCTCGACGCTTACCACCACACCCTGATCGCTGAGATGTTCATCCGAAACGGAGGCATACCGCAGAACTATATTCCCTACGCCCCTATCGCCTCATTTACCTACCACTACGGCTTCCACGCCATGACAGCGGCGGTCGCCTGGCTGTCGGGACGGACAAGCGCGACCGATATGTTGCCTCTCATGCCGCAGGCCGGGCAGATAGCCATTACCCTGCCGGTGCTCGCCCTGACGCTGTTCGGCTGGAAGGTGTTGGGAGACCGTTGGGCGGGGTTGGCGGCGGGCGCGCTGGCAGGGATGGTCAGCATCATCCCGGCGTTTTACGTCAGTTGGGGCCGCTACACGCAGGGCATGGGGTTGGCTCTCCTGCCTGTCGCCTGGGCGTTGCTCCTAGAGGCGTTGCACTGGCCCGCGCAACCGGTCCCACCGCCCGAACAGAGCCGGAGGGCGCCCTGGCGAGCGGTGGCGGGGCAGTCGGGGCCGCTGATGCTGGCGGTCATAGGGGCGGCGGGCCTGGCGCTCACTCACTACCGCATAGCGATGGTATACGTGGCCTTCGTGGTCCTCTACCTGGCGTGGAGCGTCTTCGCGGCGGTCAGGGCTGGCAAGAACAGGTGGGAAGTAACTAGGCCAGTGTGGAGGGCGGCCCTGGTGGGAGTGCTGACTCTCGCGGCCTGGTCTCCCTGGCTGGTCAATTTGATGCACAATTTCGGCACGCGCTTCGTCGGCAAGAACACACCTGTTGGCTCAGGCTATTATTCCCTCAGGAACATGGTGGGCGACCCTCTACTCAACCACCCTTCGCTGTCGCTGATGTTCGCGCTGTCGCTCGGTGGGTTGGTGTGGGCGCGCAGGCGGCGCGACATCCTGCCTCTGCTGCCCGCGATCACCTGGCTGATACTCGGCCTGTGGTCGAATCCTTATCTGCTTGACCCCATAACTGAGTGGTTAGGTATAACGAATATACGCCTGCCTTACGCTGGATACCTGGACGCGACCACCCTGGCTACTGGTGTGTGGATACCCCTCGCGCTGCTCGCCGGGTGGACGCTGGCGCAGCTTGGGCGTTGGATATTGTCGCTGGGTTGGGGCTACGCGGGAGGATGGGGGCGAGTCTGGCGGGTGATTGCGCCTGCGATGTTGGGGCTTGTGGCGCTGTTGGGAGGAGGGGCTACGGGGTTGCAGCTTTCGCCTATGATAGACGACAAGCCGTATATAGCCAGGGCCGACCTCGATGCCTTGACGTGGATGCGCGACAATCTACCCCACAACGCCTACGTGCTGGCGAACCCTTTCGCCTTTCCGTGGGACGCGCCTCCACAGGCCGTTCAGGGGTCAGACGCGGGGCTGTGGGTGCCCTTGCTGACAGGAGGCATCCAGTCCTCGGTGCCCCCTATACCCACGTACAACGAGCGTCTACTCGACCGCGACTACGTAAACAAAATACGCGACATCATAGGCGTAGAGCCGTTCGGTGAGGACCAACCCGCAGACTGGGGCGCGCTGAAAGACGTTGAGCCTCCCGTCTTCGACCCCAAGAACCCACCCAATCCCGGCGTAACTCACATATACATAGGCTCACGCGGCGGCGCTCTCAACGCCGCCGCGCTCCTCAACAGCGATCAGGTTCGTCTCGTGTTCCACGAGGACGCGGTGTGGGTGTTTGAGGTGAAGTAGGAAGAAGGGAGAACCCGTAGGGGCGCACGGCCGTGCGCCCCTACTAATGAGATGCGCCAACGGATCCCATAGAGCAATATCCGTCTATAGTAAGTATTATCGTACCCAAGTCAATAGGGCAATGGTTGACGAGGGATGAAAGAGAGATAGCAAGGCTTGTTCTTTGTTCTTCGTCTTCCACTATCTCTATCTCCTCTCCACAATCGTAAGAGTTAGGGTACTCCGTAGGGGCGAACCTTGTGTTCGCCCTCTGTGCATACCGCTTCGTCAAGAGGGCGAACACAAGGTTCGCCCCTACAGAGTACCCTAACTCTGAACATTTACCCAAAATCAGCTGTTTGACATTATTGACAAATAAAGCGTAAATGTTGTACAGTTGACGCACCGCTAATGTACGGAGCTAAGTTTACGTTACCTTTAGCGTTCGAGGTGTTGTTTTTTATTTAACCGGGTGTTAGCACATACTTAATATGGTGTTAACGCCAATTTGGTAAAAAGAATAATGTGGAAATTGTCACGCTCGCTCGGCGGGCTGGATGCCGGTGGTGTAAATTGTGGTATACTCGATTGGTTAATACTTTCGTCTAATGCACGACCTGGACGGCCTACAGCCTCCGGGCGGTACCCGCTACGGGACACGGGGGTCCCTAATGCAGATTCAAGAGAGGTGTTAGGGAAAGGGTAGGGGCGACCCTATGTGGTCGCCCTGGTGGGAAAGATGCCCCAGCGAGAGGGCGACCACATAGGGTCGCCCCTACCCTTTCCCTAACAGGTTCCCTGATCTTGCACTAAGGGTTAGCAGCTATTAGTTTGAGCACAAACAACAAGGGGGAGTGGAGGGCCTATGTAGCTTGCGTAGAACCTGATCGCTGTGTCTCGTGGTTTTATATGTGACCAGATCGTTGTGCCCGCGCCCTTCGAGGCGAATGGAAGCCGGAGGGCGCTATGGACGCAATCCTAATTTGTACAAGCTATACTTAGACGCCCCAGGCCGTTTGGTGCGGGGCTATTATTGAGAGCTAGTATCCCGTTCGGGGACAGCTAGGAGGAGAGACTGAATGTTTAATACCAGGAACTTTCGTTTACGTGGCTGGCATATAGCCGGTCTGTTCGCCGCCCTCACACTCATGTTCGGCATCGGAATGACCGCAAGCGGCGCGTTTGCAGGTAGGCTGAACGACCAGTATCACGCTTCTGCCAGTGCGTCAAGTGGTATATCAGTTCCGATGACGCCTTCAACGTCAATAGTTATCAGCCAGATTTATGGTGGCGGCAGCAATAGCAGCGCGCCCTGGAGCAACGACTTTATTGAGTTGTTCAATCGCGGTTCGGCGCCTGTAGATGTAACCGGGTGGTCCGTCCAGTATGCATCCGCTGCTGGCACAAGCTGGCAGGTCACGGTGCTCACAGGCACTATACCGTCGGGTGGCTACTTTCTGGTTCAAGAGGCCGCAGGCACCAGTGGGTGTACTCCCCCCACGTGCAACCCCTTGCCCCCCCCTGACGCGGTTGGGTCTATCAATATGTCCGGCACGGCAGGTAAAGTGGCTCTGGCCAACACTACTACAGCCCTGACCGGTTCCTGCCCTACAGGCGGGACTATCGTTGACTTTGTTGGTTATGGATCAACGGCGAACTGCTTCGAAGGTGCAGGCCCTGCCCCCGCGCCTAGCAATACTTCCAGCGTGACCCGTAACAGTAACGGGTGTACCGACACAGACAACAACGGTGGTATCAACGGCGACTTTTCAGGATCGCCCACTATTACCCCGCGCAACAGCGCGTCACCACACAATAGCTGCCAGGGCACGCCTACTGTTACGCCCACAAGCATCCCCACCTGCGGGCCTGGTTCGGATTATGCTATATTCCCTTCGAACGGGGCGACGTTCGTGCCGGGTGTTGACGACATAGGCAACCACGGCAGCACAGGCACGACAGCAATTACTCTCCCGTTCGCCTTCAATTTCTATGGAGTGCCCAGGACCACCGCAAACGTAAGCGTAAATGGTACACTCCAATTCAACAGCAATTCCGGCGCTTTCACAAATACCTGTCTGCCCACCGCTTCGTTTAGCGACGCCATCCTGCCTTATTGGGACGGCTTGAACACCACTACAGGTATAACAACGACAATCACGCCGGGTATTTACACCTCGATAAGCGGCAGCACGCCCAATCGTATCTTCAACGTAGAGTGGCGTACATGTGTCTTCGAGACCCCAGGTACGACTTGTAATCGTGGCCTTGCCATATTTGAATTGAGACTGTACGAAAACCCGACTCCTTACTCTTCCAGGTTCGACGTTATCTACGACACGGTCGAAAGCGGTGGCGGTTTCGCAACCGTTGGTGTGCAGAGAGGCGCGGGCATAAGTTACTCGCAGTACTCCTGCAATACAGCCGACCTCAGCTCAGGTCTGCAACTGACCTTCCGCCCATATGACTGCGGAGAGGCAACTAACACTCCTACCATAACGCCGACGCAAACGAGCACGCGTACACCTAGTAGCACGCCCACAGTCACATTTACCCCTACCAATACTATCACTCCTGGCGGCCCGACGCTAACCCCGACCAACACCCTCACCCCCACAGCCACGCACCCAGCGTCCAACTCGGTCGTAATCAGCGAGTTCCGCACACGAGGCTCGCTTGGTGGCAACGACGAGTTTATCGAACTGTACAACAAGACCGGCTCGCCCATTGACATAGGCGGCTGGCAGATCGCCGGATCGAGCAGTTGCGGCATAACCGTCACCACTCGCCTCGTAATCACCAGCGGCCTCATGCTGCCCGCTTACAGCCACTTCCTGGCGACCAATAGCCAGGGTTATACAGGCACAGTGGCCGGCGACGACACGTACTCGACCGGTATATCGGACGACGGCGGCATCGGCCTGCTGGATGCCAACAATGTCGTCATTGACGCGGTGGGTATGTGCATCACCACAACGTTCCACGAGGGCACACCTCTGGCCCCCATGTCGGCTAACGTGAACCAGAGCTACGAGCGACTGCTCGGCGGCAGTTCGGGCAATGGCGTAGACACCAACGACAACGCCAGCGACTTCTTCCTCAACCCCAGCAGCAGCAACCCGCAGAACCTGTCCAGCCCGCCCGTGCCTCCGTGTCCTCCGGTCACGATGCCGAACAGCATCCAGGGCTTTGCGTTCAACCCGCAAATCATGAATATCAACCAGGGCACGACCGTCACCTGGACCAACCTGGACAGCTCTGCGCACACGAGCACGAGCGACCCTGCGTCAACCGAGCAGTGGGATAGCGGCACGCTTTCTCAAGGAGATACATTCTCCCATACATTCAACAGAGTGGGCACGTTCACCTACCACTGCCAAATTCACCCGTCTATGACCGCGACCATCAACGTCGCGGCGGGTTGTGCCGCGCCGACATCCACGCCTACGAGCACACCTGTGCCTGCTACCAACACGCCTACCGTTACGCCCGCCCCGGCTGGCGTCATCACCGGACACCTGACGTGGCAGGGTATCGCGCAGACTACCCCCAACCCTCGCAATACGCTGGTGACTGGCACTCTCACAATCTGCACCGGCAGCACACCTAACAACTTCACCTTCCACACCGACGCCAGTGGTAATTTCACTGTGACTACAGGTCTCCCTAACGGTGGCCCCAATAGCTGGGTGATAAAGGGTCCCAGGCATCTGGCAACCAGAGGGAGCGTCACCATCAGTGGCGGCGTCGGCAGCATCGGAGAGGCAGGCACACAGAGGGGTGGAGATGTTGTAACAACAGGCACCAACAACAACATCGTCAACGCCTCCGACTTCACTGCTCTGAAGGGCAACTTCGGACAACCGGGTGACAGAACATCGGACATAGACTTCAACGGCGTCACCAACGCCCTGGACTTCAACATACTCAAAGGCAACTTTGGACAGGGTGGCGCATCGCTAACATGTCCATAGCATGACACCCGTAATATGAATTATGAAGCAAGAGCCACCCCTGAAAGGTGGCTCTTGCTTTACAGGGATGAGACATCCCGAATTTTCAAAGTAAGAACTCACGTTACGCAGCTAGGCAAAGGGACATTTGGTTGAGACAAGAGGGCGCGATAAATCACGCCCTCTTGCCTTACTACAACTGCGTAACGTGAGGTAAGAAGAGATCTGACGCAATTGGCAGGAGACCCTATAAACACGAGCCGCCCCAAAATTCGGGATGTCTCATGTTTCCGGCCTTGATGGATGCCTGGGCAGCCTATATACTGTGCCCATGCTGCCAAACCCAGGAGAGACCCCATAATGGGGCGTATTGCGTCCACTTTCAAGCGCCTGGGCAAGGTCAATGAGATCGCCCTTATCCCGCGCGTCCTCGCAGGCTACCCATCGCTTGAGACTACGCGCCAACTCGTGCCCATCATGGCCCGCCAGGGGGCCGATCTTGTGGAGTTGGAGACGGGAGTAACAGTAGACAGTTGTCTGACTATAGCTGCCGAAGCGAGGCGCGCCAACGAGATACCTCTGCTCTTCAGAAGCCGTTACGATTCTATCCTTGCGTATGGGCTTAACGAATTCACTGCCGCTTGCGCTGCTTCAGGCGTGGACGGTCTGGTTGTGCCCGATCTTCCAATCGAAGCAGCAGGCGAGGTGCAATCGGTCTGCCAATCCGCAGGTTTAGACCTGATATTCCTGGCTGTTTCCAGCATGGACGACGGATACTTAGGGGGTCTGGATGAGACCGCTACAGGCTTCATATATTGCACGTCCCTCTCAGGGGTAACGGGTGATCGCTCTGAGTTGGGACCCGATGCTGTTCAGTTGGTCGAGAGGGTTCGCCAATTTACCGACTTGCCTCTGGTGGTGGATTTTGACATCAGCACATCTCGGCAAGTGGCCCAAATAGCGCACTTTGCCGACGGGGCCGCCGTAGCAAGCGCCATCATAAGCGCAATGGAGGGTCTCTCCGAAGACGAAATTATACTGGGAGTAGCAGATTTGGTGCGCGAATGGAAGGAAGCCACTGTGAAGGGTATCTTGTAAGGGCGGGCCTACAGGGGATGTAACCCCCAACTGTATATACAATTGTCAAGCGTATATATCTTTGTATCAGGGCTAATGCAAAGTCGAAAATGCAAGCGAAAGACCAACCAACTAGACCTTGTCATTCTGAGCGAAGCGAAGAATCTGGTCGTCGGGCACTGTGCTGAGGTTAGAGATTCTTCGCTTCGCTCAGAATGACAAGGTC